>NZ_BAAFRU010000009.1:0-161905 GCF_045862015.1 Levilactobacillus muriae | reverse complement strand
AAAAGCCTTACCTAATAATCTGACCAGATTATTAGGTAAGGCTCGATGATGCCAAATGACTAAATTTACTAACTCCAGTCCAAGCGTCCCAAGGGCTGAAGGCTATTTGAGTACTTTCAACCTTTAGTATTTAGAAGGCGCCACCACCGGATCCGCCACCAAAACCACCGGAACTGCCGCCAGAAAAGCCACCCGATCCTCCAATAGAGCTACTGCTACTATTGTCTGCCGACTGTAAGGCACTTGACAAGCTATCACCCAGAGCATCACCCAATGGCAATCCAAATCCACCATAGAATAAGGGATAGAAGACGACCAAATCCGTATCCAACGCCTCTGAGCCGAAGTCCACGGCCAGCTTATCAGCTACTTGTTGCGCTAATCCAAAGGCTGCCGCATAGGGCAGAATCTGTTCCCATAGAATTAAATCACCAATCTCGGCAGTATTAAAATGACCAATATCTTTTAGCATGCGCTGAAATCCGGCTAATTCATTAACCTGAGCTAAACCCTTGGCATTGTGTCGCCCAATTCGTTGATAAAACCGATGAACAAGTATCCAGAACGTGATCAAACCGGCAAGACCAATCGCAGTCCCAAATTTACCAACTGTCATTCCCAGCAGCCAGCTGGCCGCCGCAGTAAGTATAATCAAAGCGCTCAAACCTAACCGCGTTCCAATGAGACGTTCGCGTAGGCGTAAGTTTTCTTCATCATAGTAACCGTCCGCCGCAGCATCAATTGGCTCTTGCCACTCACGAAACCACTTATTTAGCTCGCCAGTTTCATCGTTTTTTCCGAACTTTTTCAATTCCTGTAGAGTAAAACTATTATCACTACCGACCTGAGCAAAACATCTCTCAAGAAAACTATTTGTCTGTTCCCCGTTCTTGGTCAATTTCACAGTTGCCTTACGACCATTCTTAACTGGTTCCAACGTAATCTCTTTCCGTGCTGCCGCTGTCAAGATCTCTCCGGCCAAGGCATCCGTATTGGGAGAAGTCCCATCAACTAATGATTGCGCCAATGCTGGCGCAACACTTGGAACATCAAACGCATGGTTAATAGGTGTCGGATGTTCGTATCGGTTCGCCGGGTGACGATGATACCACCACCACGAGCGTGTTCCAAAACCAATCAACAAGGCAACCAATGCCAGGAAAACACCCCAGCGCTGCCACTGCGCCTGTTGACGCTTCTGATTAGCTTGCTGGGCCAGCTTGGCTTCTTGCTGTTGGGCAGCCGCTAAATGCGCCTTAGCGACCTTGTTGGGATTAGTTGACGTCACCGTCGTCGGAAATAACAGGTGACTTTCAACAAATGAATTTGCTGGATTCTGCGCGATCGTCATGATGACTCTTCCGCGCTGACGATCAACCTGCGTGTGTCCAGACAACGGTCCATGTGTCCATGCCTGAAGCTTAGAGATTTTTGTCTGTGGCAGTTGAATTGTTATCTTAACGTGGTTTAACTGCACATCCCAGCCAGTCCCAATGACCTTCCAATTCAATTCCGCAGTATCGCGATAGTTCTTAACGACTCCCCGCAGATGAAATCGGTAGATCACCTTCAGCTGATCACCATCGCTTACAGCCTGATACAGCTTGACCTTCAAGTGCCGCTTAGTTTGTGTTAATTCATAACTGCCATTTTGGCCATCAGTTGCTGCTACCCCGGACACCACGCCGCCATTATTGACTTGATACTGAACACCAGTCACTTTGCCCCCCTGAATCCCGCGTGTATCCTGGATATCAAATACCCCGTGATAGTCGTCATCAAACTTGTACGTCATTGTCTGAGTGACATTGGCATCCCCGTTTTTAAGGACCTGAACGTTCACCTGATATGGTGAAATCGTATAGTCCGCGCTTGCTTGCACGGATTGACCCCACACACAGAACGCCATACCTATTAGTAGGCCTAAAATCAAGCGCCAAAATCCCCGTCGTTTCAGCATCCAACCACTCCTTCTTACTACCCATATTTTAGCATAGCTAGCAGTAAGGCCCAACTTACAATGTGTTTAGTTATGTTAGCTTACCAGACCGACCGCCTGACGCCTAAGTATCCGCCTCGCAATCATTTCACCCACTCATTCATCATTTTTAATGACTACTTAATGGATAAAACGATAGCAAGGCAACATCCTCGCTATCCCACCCACACTCCTGTAGAGTCACAGTTAACCCCGAACAGAAAAAGCCCCTCCGATTACTCGGGGGGACTTTCTCTACATATTCACATACTTCATCTGTTGCTGGCACCGGTTACTCCCCGGTGAATTGACCGTCAAACGGTCTCAATCCAGTTCACCGACTCATTACCTTGGCGCTATCATACACCCAGCTACGAATCGTGCCAATCAATTAGTCCTCAGAAACGAGGTTTTTGGCAGCAACATCGTCAGGCAGTTCTTTGTAATCGAAGTGATCGAACGTAGCGGCTTGACCGTAACCAGCGTAGTCGACAGCGTATAATCCAACAAAGGCACCGGTGAAGAACCCACCAGAGGTCTGTAGGACATAGTCATCAGAGAGGATGGCAGCATCCAGTTCAACTGGAACAGTTTCCCACTTCTTACCATCAAATGAGTATTCGTAAGTGTAAGATTGCTTGCGAACCTTCGTCCGGAACCAAACGTAGTCGGTCCCATTAGGAATGGCAATTGCATCATCCTTCAAGTAAGACGTGTAGTTGTTGTTATCGTTTTGGGCAACTTCGATAACGTGACCCTTCTTTTCATCCCAAGTAATGAAGATTGAAGAATAGTGCTTGTCATTATAGAAGTTAGCCAAACCGGCCATTTGTTGATACGTGTATGGGTCGAACTTAACTTTGGTTTCAGCATCAAAGTTAAATGCTTGCCAACGCCGTGCAACAAAGGAAACATCAAAGTTGCTGGATAAGGATTGGTTACCAACTAGCTTTAATTCACCATTGCCGACCGTCCCCAACTTCTTGGTGAATGGTTGACGTAAGGTGTTCCAGTTCAAGTCGAGTTCTGACTTGTCGAATTCGTCGTGTTGTGAATGGTCTTTAGGTGCTTTTGTCAAGATAGCATCCTTAGGTGCTTCAACCTCAACTTGGCCACCGTGACCGCCAACAACGCGTGGCCAGCCAGCATCGTCCCATTCAACTTTTTGAATGGAAGTTTCACGACCGAGTGTGCTCCACCCACGTGGGTCATAGGCAGATTCGTTCTTGTGGTTCCAAGGACGAGAAACCAATGATGCGTAGTACCATTCGCCACCTGGTGTGTTAACTAAGGCACCATGACCTTGCTTTTGTAAGTAGAAGTCTGGGGTATCCATGTTGGTGATGAATGGACCATCTGGTTCGCTTTCGAAGGATAACTTGTCAAGCGTCTTGGAACGCGCAACAACTTCTTGGTGGGTAAAGACAGTCCCACCTTGGGCAGCAAACAGGTAGTAGTAGCCGTTGATATTGTACAGATGTGGACCTTCAACCAATTTAACGTCGGTCCCATTGTAAAGGTTCCGTGCCGTTTCTGGCTTCAGCTGCATCGTATCAGTGTCAAATTCAGTCAAGGTAATCCCGTCGAATGGGTGGTGATATTCACGGTGATCCCAGGTTTGTTGAACCAGGTACTTGCGACCATCATCGTCATGGAACAAGGAAGCATCGAAACCAACACCGTTGACCTTAATTGGGTCAGTCCATGGTCCGCGGATATCCGTAGCCGTGGTTAAGTAGTTGGTCATGTCCTTAAATGGACCGTCGGTGATCTTAACGTCGGTGTAGATCAACCAGAACTTACCATCGGCGTAGCTCAGGTCTGGTGCCCAAATCCCACCAGATGCTGGGTTACCAACCATGTCCAACAATGTAGTTGTTGAAAGTGGTGATGGCAACAAGTTCCAGTGAACCATGTCCTTTGATGCATGAATCCGGACACCTGGGAACCATTCAAACGTTGAGTTAGCAATGTAATAAGTGTCGTCAACCCGAATCATACTAGGATCCGCGTTAAAACCAGGTAAAACGGGGTTTTGAATCTTCATAAAAGAATCTTCCTTTCCTTAACAAAATTAGTTAACCAGAGCTAGTGACTAGATTTCATCAGTACCAGCATCAAGTTGTGCTTGACGTTCAGCATTGAGTTCTTCGTTCATCCGCTTAACGTCAGCGTCAGACAAGGTGTACTTGCTCATGATCCACATCGCGATCAAAGCAAAGATGATTGGTAACCAGATCATTGACCATTGGATACCCATCAAAGCACCAGAGGTTTGGCTCGTCTTAGTCCCATCAAACTTGAAGAAGGCGTTGATGTAACCAGGAATGATCCCACCAAGTGCTAACCCAATCTTGAAGAACAGACCCATGATGGCGTTGATGATACCAGCCACACGCTTCTTAGACTTGTATTCACCATAAGAAACAACTTCTGGAACCAATGACCACATG
Source organism: Levilactobacillus muriae (assembly GCF_045862015.1). Classification (NCBI taxonomy): domain Bacteria; kingdom Bacillati; phylum Bacillota; class Bacilli; order Lactobacillales; family Lactobacillaceae; genus Levilactobacillus; species Levilactobacillus muriae. The sequence goes on along the minus strand of NZ_BAAFRU010000009.1, from coordinate 157,474 downwards.
TAACCAGTAGCAGCAGTGATCCCCCATTGTTGTAAGAAACGACCAATGTAACCAAGAGCAGTAGCGTTCTTGAAGGCTGGCATAGCCCAAACCCACAGAACTAATGTCCCAATAATGAACAGAGCCAAGAAGGCGTAGAAGAATTGACGTTTCCCGATCTTCTTACGGATGATTGGCCATAAGAATACCAAGAAGATACCAGGAATGGAACCAACCAAGTTGATGGAAGCCATCCATTCGGAGTGACCGATATTGTATTGCATGTAGAATGGCCATACAGTGTTCCCAAAGAACATGAAAGTAAAGCCAATCAGGAAGAATGATCCTAACACTTGCAGTGGCTTGTTTTGCTTAAATTCAACCCACAGGTCGGAATACTTAACAGCAGCGGATTCCTTAGCAGTAGGCAAGACCCGTTCCTTAATCCCGAAGTAAGTGCACATTAACATAATGAAACCAATGACCATGTAGATACCCATAACTAAGAAGTAAGCCTTCCCAGCTTTTGGTGAGGTGTAATCCCCTAAGTTCATGTGAATTCCGAAGAACCCAATATCTTTTGATTGTGGGTTAGGAGAAGCCATTTGAACAAATAATGGCAGGAAAGTGTAGACCAATAAATTACCAATGTTGGCTTCGGTCATACGAACCGTAGTCAAAGTGGAAACTTCATCGTTATCACGCGTTAATGAAGCGTTCAAGGCCCCATAAGGAATGTTAACGAAGGAGTAGATCAAGGCCGTTGCCAAGTAAGCGATGAAGGCATACATAATACTGCCTCGAACGGCATCGATTGGCAAGAAGAGCATTGCGGCGAAGATCGTCATTGGAATCCCACAGTAGATTAAGTAAGGACGGTATTTCCCAGACTTGAAGTTGTGCTTATCAACGAAGGCACCAACCCACGGATCCCAGAAAACGTTAACCCAACGAACAACTAAGAAAATCGTGGCACCAACTGCGGCGGAAATCCCGTAAACAGTGGTTAAGTAGAAAAGTAACATTGACCCAATCGTACCAAAGATTAAGTTTTGAGCTAAATCCCCGGCACCATAACTAATACGCTCGCGCCAAGAAAGTTTGGCAAACTCATCGCGCGGATTGTCTTGAGCCTTTGTGGCATCAGCCTGACTATTTGAGGCCATATGCGAAAACTCCTTTCAAAGGAAAATGTTTGTAACGCCTTTCGTAAGTCAATTGGATTTACGAAAACGTCCGTTGAAATTATGTCATCTGGTTGGTAAATGCAACCAACCAAGGTAGGTAAAAAAATTGCTGAAACTCACATCATTTATTGAACAACTCGGTAAGCTTCACGACCAGTGCTAGCCAGCTTTCCACTTACCTCCCTCTCAAGTCTCATTGCTGAAGCTTGAGAACAACGAACTTAGCATGGCCAAACGCTAACCCGCTGTTTTATTTCGTTAGCTAACTACAACTGCATTGTAATCGCTTCCAGAAGAAATGGCTATCTTATTTCATGACTGTTTTTAGTCAAATTGTGACCTTATTTACAAAATAAAAGCCCGGTAAATTAACCTTTTACCGGACAGAGCTGTTACTTTGTGCACGTGAAACTACTCGAAATAGCCACTTTCCTTAACCGTCCGCACACGCCGCTTTTGCTTCATTTGTCGTTGATACTTGCTTGGCGTTGTGCCGGCCCATTTTTTAAACTGCTTACTAAAATTGGATACGCTGCTCGCCCCCATCAGGTCCGCAACGTCTTCAATCGAATACTCCGGTGACCCCAGTAACATCTTAGCCTTGTTATATTTTTGACTTTCGATGTAGTGAAGTGGCGTGACACCATAAACCTTTTTAAACGTTCGATGCCCGTAACCACTACTGATTCCAATCTTTTGGCAAATATCACCGAAAGTAAAGTTTACCGCTTCATCGCGCTCGATACGTTCCTTGATCATCGTCGCAATCTGTCGACTGGTCTTGGCTTCATTCTCCGTATACTTCTCACCGTGGCGTGACTCATAGCTTTGCAGATTCTCCGTCAGATCATAGAAGAATTCCAAAACGGCAATTTGAATTTTAAGATTAGCCTGTTCCTTACTCAATTTTTGATTGGCACTATAGGCCACCATCTTCTTGGCTGTTCTGACCGCTGACTGCGCAATCGGCTGGTCGGCAGGAATGACCGTATTCGCAATCTTACCGATAATTTCCGACTTCAAGGCTAAATTTTCAATGTTGAAATGGAAACAAATATAAGTCATATCCTGATCTGCGCTGCTATTTTGATTGGTATGCAGCGTTCCCGGGGAAATGATAATGGTATCCCCCGCACCATAATCGTATGTGACTAAATTTTTAATTTCCGTTGTTTGACGGCCATCAATCACGCACATCAACTCAAAAGCTTGGTGTTTCTGTTCAAAAAACTGCCAGCCCCCGGGAACCGTTCGCATATGACCGCCAAATAAGTAGAGACTGGAATCTACGACTGGTAATGAAACAAAGCGCTTCATGATAAAACCTCCTCAGTCTTCACGCCGTCTCCTCTCACCCTGATCAAATGACTCATTCGTTTTGTAACCGTTTTATTGTTATAAACTCATTATAACCGCTAAGTTAGTAAAAATAAACAACCAACCTTAACTGACCGCTCTACTTCAGCCTGCTCGTCCCATCGGCACGCCATTGACAGCCTAAAAAAACTCCTAGTCCAGCGACTAGGAGTTCATGATTTTACTTTTACAGAATTGGTGACAGTAAACGTGATGCCGTTTGCTTAAATTTCAAATACAAGGACTGCTGATCAAACTTCTCTGGCGTGATCAGCTCGCTGTGTGCCATATCTTTTTCATAGATGCCCTCTAATTCACGAGCAATGCCCTCATCGTAAATAAAGGCATTGATTTCGAAATTCAGCTTGAAGCTCCGGTAGTCCATGTTTGCCGACCCCACTGAGGCGATTCGGCCATCCACCACAATCGTCTTGGCGTGGATGAATCCATTGTGATAGTAGTAAATTTTGACGCCATCATCCGCCAACTGACGGGCGTAGTACTGGGTTGCCCGGTACACAAACGCGTGGTCCGGCTTGTCAGGAATCATGATGCGGACATCAATTCCGGCCATGGCCGCGATTCGTAAGGAATCCAAGACACTATCGTCAGGAATTAAATAAGGTGTTTGAATCCACAAGGACTTCTCCGCCGTTTGAATGAGGCGCATATAGCCCATCTTGATCTGTTGCAGGTCAGAATCTGGTCCGCTTGAGACAATCTGAAGACTCGTGTTGCCTTTAACCTTACTCAATGGGAAATAACGGGTGTCAATCTTCCGGTCATTGAAGGGATGGTCCTTATCCGTGGCATTCCAGTCCAACATGAAGCGGGCCTGTAGCGAAAACACCCCTGACCCCACGATCCGCAGATGCGTATCACGCCAATAGCCGAATTTTTCCTTGCGCCCTAAGTACTGATCGCCAATGTTAAACCCTCCGACGTACCCAACCTGACCATCAATCGTCACAACTTTACGGTGATCACGGAAGTTCAGCCGGAAATCAATAACGGCTGAACGCGTCCCCAGGAAGGGTTCCACGTGTCCTCCAACTGCCATTAGCGGCTTGAAGAATCGCTTCCACGTGCCCATCGACCCCCATGGATCGTAGATGACACGGACCTCAACACCGGCAGCGGCCTTTTTGACCAGCAAGTTCAGAATCTCATTTCCAATCTTATCGTTATAAAAGGTGTAAAATTCAATGTGAATACTGGAGTGAGCGCGCTCAATGTCTTCCATCATCGTGTGAAAGAGATCATGCCCGTCCGTAAAAATTTTCACCCGGTTTTGCCGAGCTAGGAATGCCTGATCAGTCTCCATAAACATATTGACCATGTTGATGACCGAGTGGCTAATCTTATCGGCCGGCATAATCTCCGTGCCCAGTTGTTCACGCTGCTGACTCAACCGTTCATTCAGTTGAACCGCCACTTGATGTTGTAATCGAAACATCCGGCCCTTCGGTAACTTTCGTCCAATGAAGGCGTAGGCAATAAAACCCACCACCGGCAATAAGACGAGCACCAACATCCAGGCCCAAGTTGCGGCGATATCGCGCTTTTCTCGAAATACCGTCACCAAGGCTAACGCCGAGTTAATGACGACGACAATTTCAAAGATAAGCATATAATTCACGCTCACGGGTAAACCCTCCTCTACTCTCTGTCTTTTTATCATACGCCAAAACACTCAAAAGTCTTTAGTTTTTTTAAAATTTTCGACTATAATTGCTGTCAATTGCCTCTGAATGAATTCAGAGGCTTGTCGCTCACGTGTCTTACAACACAGTAGTCCAACATGCCTATTAGACACTCCTACTCGTAGTGGCAACATCGTCGGGTAATTGACGGCTACCCGTTTAACTACCAGGTTTACCCGGTAGTTGTTAGCTTTTGAATCTTTGGTCGTTTGACATCGCTCAACCATTCCTGTCCAAGTATCTCAATATTCATTGCGCCCAATCGATCATCATTGCAACGATACTGGCACTGCGCACACCAATACTCGTGCGTGTCATGATGGCGATTAGTCTTCGCAATCAGCCCACACTTTGGACAGCGTTGTGAGGTATATGCTGGTGATACCTTCACGACGGTACTCTGAACCGCTTGCGCTTTATACGTTAGGAATACTTCCAGTTGGAAAAAGGCCCAAGAACGATGGCTGTTACGTAAGGATTTTGGTAAATCTTCGGTATTGAAGGTTACGTTAGTTAAGTCTTCCAAAACAAAAACCGTATGCGAACCGTATAATGCAACGAGTGTCTTAGTCAACCGATGATTCACATCGGCCATCCAGCGGTTCTCTCGTTGGGCCAGTTGCTTCAGCTTCTTCTTGGCTGACTTGGACCCTTTGCTTTGAAGGCGACGCCGATTCTCCAAGAACTTTTTTCGCCGAAGTAGGATCTTCTGGCCATCGAAAAAGGTAGTCTTTCCCAGATGGTCGTGGGCGGTAGCCAAGAAGCGCAAGCCACGGTCAATACCGACAATCTGGGGACTATTTTCTTTGTCAAAATCAGCTACATTCTTAGTGATGCCAATATGTAGGAACCATTTTCCTTGGTTGTGGACCAGTTTGCCAGTCCCTAACTTCCAGTCGCCCTGAAAGTAGTCTTCAAAACCTTTATTGGTAAAAGCTAGCTTCGTTCGCTTCCCAAGGGTGGTGATGGAGATCTGGGTCATGCCATTGACGAAAGAATAATTACTTTGGCGAACCAAATCTGCTTGTGGTCGACGAAACTGAATTGGCTTCACCAACCAGTTCAGGTCTCTAGAAACTTGAGTCCATTTATTTTCTGCGTTCTTGTAGCGGTAAGGATGTTGTTTCATTTGTTCTCGAACAGTCTTATAGCGCGCTGAGACCGTCCGAAAGACAGACTGAATCATCTGGCTATTGAGCTCTGATTTTTGTCTAAATATTTTGTACAGATGGTGATTGATTTTTAGCCAGCTCAACTGAAAATCATGGTCAAAAATCCATTGACTGACAATGTTAGCTAGTCGTTGATACTCCTGGCTCATCGCTAGAAATTGTTCTGCTTGATTAGTGTCCGGATAGAGTCTCAGCTTGATTGTTCGCCCTAATTTAACCAACGGATACCTCCCCTGTAGATTGGGTTAAGTATACCATGTTTAGTCTTCTAGGGGAACGCATGTTTTAAAATGTCGAATTCTGGCATTCATCACGCGATTAAAATCGCAGGTTTTCTGCTTAGTTTTAAATAAATCATTAGGAGGTCTTCCATGTTTACACAGTTCTATACTTTAATCGGCGGCCTGCATGGACTCCACTCTGTGCGCATCTTCCACTGGATATTTCGCGAAAACCCCATGATTGGGACGATTCTGATTGTCGGCCTTGTCCTCTATCTCATCTATCGCTACATGAATCGACGGTAAAACACGTTCACAAAAAGCGCGTCGCTTCCCAACTGAGAAGTTACGCGCTTTACGAATCGTCACCTATCTTAGAACGCAGCAGCTGGGTCACCGTATTGACTGGTCCCACTACTGTAATTAATCTTAACGCCCGCCTGAATGTTAAAGATGTAGACGTTATACGAGACACCTTTGCTTCCAACCGATTGCGCCTGCATGTGAACCCCACGTGCAACCAGTTCGCTACCCCGAAAGACCGGCTCCACCTGATAACGGACGTAATCGCTAGGATGGCTCTTCAAATAACTTGCCACCGGATTCTCGTAAGCCGTCATCCCCGGATCATTGAGTGATCGCGTCCCGGTCATCAAATTTTTCAGGTTATTGTTCTGCCCCGTCAGCTGGTACCCGATCAAATGGCTTCGATTGTATAGATACCCCCGCTTACCATTGACTGTGTACGGTTTATTCTTCCAACCTGTCGGACTGACGTACAGTGGTTCTCGCTTGGCCGTTGGCATTAGTTGCTTATTTAATAATGCGTTTGCCGTTGTGACTCGGTTCAACTTATCCAACGTCCCGTAAGTGGCCCAACCACCCTTCTTGGTGGACAGTTGCGACTGACTAAACGTGGGCTTGTTGTGATTGACTGCAACAATTTGGGTTCCTTGATATTTTTGCTGTGCCAACGCCTTACTTGCGACTGATTGCTTCGGTGCGCTGTTGGTCGCATTGTCAGTAGACTGGCTGCTAGCTGATGTCCCTACGACCTTGTTGACGGCAGTCGTCAGATGCCGTGCCGTCGAGTTACCCTGACTACCCATACTGCCGATAGCCCCAATAAAAATCAGCAGGATTGCTGCATAAATAGAAATACGACTTCCCCGTCGACCCCGGCGATTGTGCCGTTTACTCATAATCAAATTCCCCTCTCAAATGCCATGATGCGCTTAAGTTATATTTTATCAGAAAAACATGTGTTCGTCTTTGCTTTTCCAAATTCCACCAATTTTGTTACGGGAACTTAACGCTTTTTTAACGGAGCGTTCCGGTTTTTCCGGAAGCCAGCATGCTATACTGTTGGAGAACGGGGAGCACGCTATTTGTACGCGGACTCTAAAACTGTTATCATTTTTGATGAGGTGATTGGATTATGAAGAAGACCCGGACACTGGCTGCCGTCTTTAGCCTATTGGCCATTTTGACCATTGGCTTAGCCGGCTGCAGCAGTAAGAGTAGTAAATCGGGGAGTACCCAACAAGCAAGTTTTAAAAACAAAACGACGAAGAAGGCCGACGTGAAGTCGACGTTGACTAACTCAACCAAGCTCTGGTACGTGACCGGTGCGGTCAACGCCAAGAGTAATTCCGGGATGGAAGCCTACCGCTTTAACAAAGACGGTAAGGTAACGGTCTACAACGTCAACAAATTCTACAAGACCTATGCTGCCGCCAAGAAAGCTAATGCATTGAACAAGTCTGGCGAGTTGAACACGACCTTCAAGACTAAGGGTGACAATACTGTCATCAACTTCAAAGGTAAGCTGTCCGACATTCCGATGACACAAAAGTTCACCGTTAAGAAGACGCTGACTGGCACCAACAAGGCCACCAAGCTGAAAGTCGCCGGTTACCACATTTCGCGCGATATCGACAACGATGTCACCCAAGCCGTTATGGTCAAGGTTGGCAACTAATTAATTGGGTAGTCATGTAATCCGAAACGACGCCGCAAATGTGGTGTCGTTTTTTAGTTTGGAGGCGGTCGTCATGAAAAGAATATTATCCGGATTATGCGGCCTTCTGCTAATTGGCGGCGTCTTACTCTACCAACAGTTTCGCCATGTCAGCGGAATTGCTATGTTAGAGACCGGCATCTTAGGGATTGCGGCAATCTTAGGAGTACTCCACCTCATTAGCCATTGGCGTAACCGCTAGTTTGTTTCACGTGGAACACAACGGCTGACAGTACCCACACTTTGGGTTATGATAGGGCCTAAAGGAGTGTGATGACAGATGTTAAAACATAAATGTTTACCAATTGCTGCCCCACTGGATCAAGAGGATATTCATCGGCTCACCGACCTAATCAGTGACAAAAGCTGGATCATTCCGGCCACGGTCCTCTTGCAAGTCATCCCTGTAACGGTCGCGGCTCACGGATTCTGGAAGAATCGTCAACTGAAGACACAACTACGGATTGAACGCGAACGTACGAAGCAAATGCAGATTGATCGCTTCCGTCCGGGTTACCACGATGGTCAACCGCACCCACTCGTTGCTCACCCCCACCACGGACTCTTTCATCATTAAATTCTGAAACTAACAGATACGACACTTATAAATGAAAAGTCACCGACTAAAATTTAGTTGGCGACTTTTTAATTTAAACAATTGTATTTTAGTTATGGCATTCATAAATTATCGTATTTATTTTCAAATATAGCCCCCTGACTCACCCATAATTCAGTAATAAATGTGCCTAATCAATTAGAAAAAGGTAATATAATGCCTGAATTGACCGCATTCACTCAAATTTAAAGTAATAACTAATTGTTTATATCAATAATCCGGATTTTTTCTTCACAATTTCTTCATATTTTCGATTTAAGATGAGTTTAATTCAGAAACCGATTTAACCAACTTTATTTTTGTCATTAACGATGACATGCCGTTGCCTAACCAAGCAACGACCGCCGCTTCCTAACCAGGGGCGGCTTTTTAATTTTCCGCGTAGATTTTCGGAAGTAAAAAAGTATCTCAACATGACTGTCAAGATACTTTCCATCTTAATTATTGTAAGGAATCCCAAGCAGGTAAGGCCCGAGGCGTTGTCGCTAACACAGCTTGTTGTTCAGGGGTCAAGAAACGCTTGTGAACGACGACTTCATAGACAAAATCATCCATCCAGTCATCCGTCATCACAAAGTAACCCTTGTCGCCATTCTTCTCACCCCAACTATTTTCAACCTTCCAACGCGTCGAGTCATCAGCAACTAAGTCAACCCCGGTCAGCGTCATCGCGTGGGTCACTTCGGCCTCACCCGTTGCCAGCCGTTGCGCCTTTGTCAGACTCAGGTCAATGCCAAACAAGTCGGCCGTCTTAAACAATTGACTATCGAGGAATCCCCGTTCACGACTCATCTGTTGTAAGACATCGTTGCCAAACCAAACGGCCTCACCACTCTGTAATTGGGCGATTGCCGTCCGCTTCAACTCTGCCATCGGCAGGTTCAAGAAGGTAATGTGCTTGCCACCAACGATATTATCCTGGCTGGGTAAGCTATACAACTGATCAAATGGCTTGTCTGGTGAATTGGAGATCACAACATAGTCGTCCAAATCAATATCAAAGTATTTTTCAAAAAAGCCCCGGGGCGTTAAGCCAGCATCGCGGTGATACTGGTGCTTATCGTCCTTGTATTCGAGATCAAACGTTGTCGGTGGTTCGCCAAATGAATAGGCCGCCATCCGATAAACTTCCTTCAAGGCTTGGGCCCGCGTCGTCGCAATCTGATCTTCAGTGGCACCATCAGCCACCAACTGCCGTAAGGCTAATGCATCCTTACGCAGCTTCAGGTTCAGCGTGGTTGCAAAACCAGTCGTGTCGTTGGTGTTAAAGGATTCTGGCATTGCACTGGTGGGAACGACCCCGTATTTTTGAACAAGTGCGGCCCCCATGGCCCACTGACCACCGTCATCACCAGGTCGGCTCAGGTAGAACGCAACTTCCCGATCATCGATTGGCTTGTCCGCCGTCCGTAAAATATTGTCATAAAAGATATTGGCCCGTTCAACCTTATCCCAGAAGAACAGGTAACTCTGTGACAGTTCAAAATCCTTCACATTATACTTCGCCGCAAATTGATGGCGAATTGTATTCAAAGTGGAGAAGAGCCAGCAACGACCAGAATGCTTTTGATTAGAGACCTTCCCGGTATCAAGTTCCACGGAAAAGGTTCGGTTCAATCGCACGGCCGCTTGTGGATCCTCAGCAGCAGCGAGCACCCCGTTTTTAATGACCGCCCGGCTCACGACGTCGTGGGCAGGCTGTTGCTGGAGATCAGCGTGTAAATCCGCCGTTTCGGCAGCAGTTAATTCATGATCGGTCTTGTTTTCTGACATAAAATGACTCCTCTCTCAAATGGCTTACAAGAAATCTCATTGAAATCTCATAATTTAATCTAAATTCATTCTAACCCTTTCCCGGGATGGACGCAATTAATCTTGGCAACTCATACAAAGAGAGTGGGACAAAAGACGGTTAGCTGACGAGCATTAAGGCTGATAGCGGAGTCAGCGGCCTTCTGTCCCACGTTTCAGCAATATAGTTTAGAAGAGCGAAAAAAGAGTCTGGGGTTTTATCCCAGGCTCCTCGCACCCCACCAGCGTTTAGGCGCCTTCGTGTGGTGCTAACTTATGGTCAAATTGATCCTTGTCGTAATCCGGCTGATTTGAAATATGCATCGCTGACTGCAATCTGACAACTAAGAAATGCCACATTGCTGGCGTGATCCCCAGTTCATCCAGGTCCTGTTCGGAAATAGTGTAGCGAATGCCAGCTTCATCATCGGTCTCAACCTTTTGAACCCAGTTGGGCTCCCGCAACATTTCGCGACCCAATGCCACAAAATCGATGCCAGCAGCCATGACTGCCTCCGCATCGGCCGGTTTTTCCACGGATCCAACGGCAATCAATGGTAATCGACCCGCAACCTGTCGCTTAATCTTCAAGATCAGCGGTTCCGTATCGGCCTGGTCATTAAGTGATGTCCGCCAAGTGTACCCCATCGAGATATGCAGATAATCCAACGGTTGGCCACACAAGACATCCACCAGATGCAGCGTATCAGCCAGTCGAATTCCGGGCCTCTCAATCTCTTCGGGTGAGAGCCGGTAGCCGAGAATAAATGGCCGGTCGGCATACTGCACGATCACCTCGTGGCACCGTTTGATCACGGCCAATGCGAAACTCATTCGGCCATCAACATCGCCGCCCCACTTATCGGTTCGCCGATTAGAGTGCGGAGAGAAAAACTGTTGCAACAGATAAGTATTCGCCCCATGGAGTTCGACGCCATCGAATCCAGCTAGGATAGCCCGCCGTGTGGCGTCACCAAAGTCCGTGATAATTTGATTAATCTCGTCGCTGGTCAGCTCACGGGGCACCTCGGCATTTGGTCGTTCGGCAGCGACGACACTCGCACTGACGGGCCGTTCACCACGTAAAACTTTAGAATTCGACATGCGCCCCGCATGGAAGATCTGTAGAATCGCCTTGGTGCCATTCTGTTTCATAGCACTGGCCATCTTCGTTAAACCAGGCAGGTAGCGATCATCGGTAATGGCCAGCTCACCCTCGAATCCCTTACCACTCACTGAAACATTAGCGACGGGAGAAATGAACAGTCCCGCACCACCGCTATGCATCCGAAAATACCGAAGCTCATCGGACGTGATCGACCCTTCCTCAAAACCTGAGGCTTCGGTCATTGGCGGAATAACCACCCGGTTCTTTACTTTGACGCCGTTCGCAAACGTATAGGGTTCAAGAAACTTGTACTTTTTACGCATCTGAATTCACCTTTCCTACCTATTCTGAAGAATCCTAACTGAATAATTCCAGTATAGTTTGATAAATCACAAAGTCGAATACTTTTGTGATACCGTTTTCAGAACCGAATGGTTATACTAATAGTGAGGTGATTACCATGGCATTCAGTACCACGCGACTCGCCGAAATTCTAACGGCAGTTAAAAATTTGGGGAGTATCACAGCCGCTTCCCAGCATCTATTCGTTTCTCAACCCTATATCAGCCGGACGATTAAGGAAGCTGAACAGCAACTTGGTATTCAGCTGATCGACCGGACAACTAAGCCCACTCGCTTGACCTATGCCGGCGCCCAATACCTCGCTGGCCTCCAAAAGATTAAACAACAACTCAGTGACCTCGACCAAACTATGCACGAACTTGCACAATCCAAATCTGGCCATCTCTCAATTGCCCTATCCGAAAGTATGGCCACTCAAATTCTTCCCGAACTGGGTAGTCAATTTCTCCAAGAATATCCGCAGTACCACCTCGATATCCACGAAATGCCTTCGCTCGCAGCAGAAAAAGCCGTGACCGACAACCAAAGTGATGTCTACATCGGCCCTAAATCGGCGCACCACAGTGCATTTTTCTATCGCATCATGCACAATCAATCTTTCAGCATCCTAGTACCAACGGCTTATCCCTTCTCATTGCCCCAGGTCACGCATGCCCAGCAATTAACCTCACTCCTCCATCAGCCCTTTATCGGCTGTAACTTCCAGATGGTGCTGGGCGAAATCACACGACACTTTATGGCAGAAAATCACCTCTTCTTGCAGCCTGCCCTGACGTTGAACAGCCTCTCGACGATTCAGCAACTGGTTGAACATGGCTGCGGCTGGACCCTCCTACCCACACCAGCGGTGATCGCTCCGACTGTCCGATCCATCCCCCTCGATCCGCATCTATTGACCTACCAACTCATCATGGCTCACCGGACCAGCAAGGAAAACACACCGGAAATGATGGCCTTTCTGCATGTTGCCCAAAATGTCTTCGATATCGATCCTGCGACGCAAATTAAACACCGTGACGACTAAAAAAGTGACGTAACCGCCACTTTTCTTAATCCTATTATTGGGGTGCTAAACCCTTTTCTATAAATTCAATAATAGTTGGTGCAGCAACGGTTACATCTTCTGGGAGTAAAACGACCCGCACCAATTCCGTAAGCATTGTCCCAATCATGAATTGCGCAGTCCGCGAATCAGGCCAGTCAACCAGCTCACCACTAGCCTTTAGTCGATCCAACACCGGAAATAAATTATCCTGAAGTAGCGGCGTCGCGTACATCACAAATTGACTTCTTAAGTCATTTCTTACCGAAACCTCGCGAATCAAAATTCGCAGGATGGCACCATTCTCCTTCATAAAGGCGAGACGGTCCTCAACGATTGCACGAAGCATTTCGTGACGGGTTAGATACGGCTGCGCCACCACTTGCTGGGCAAACTCCTGGATCAGGTTGGGCAAGACCTGGGTCATGAAAGGGGCCAACACCCCTGCTAGCAGTTCATCCTTATTCTTATATCGCCGATACACGGTTCCTTCAGCAACACCGGCCTTTTCAGCAATCTGCTTGGTCGTCGTATTGTCAAACCCCTGCTGTGCAAAGAGTTCCAGACTCGCCGCTAGGACCTGCTGTTGTTTGGGCGGAATATCACCATTCGCCGCCATGACGGCCTGAAACGCCGCGCTAACACTCGTATCTTTTTCCATCTTAGACCCTCCGATAACGCTTCATGCCAACGACATTCAAAACGGTGAAAAGAACCGCAAACAGTACCAGAATGCTTAACTCCCCGGCAATGCCAGCGAAGCCCACACCCCGGGTAGCGACATTCATCAAGGCATTTCCGCCATAGTAGAGTGGGAAGATGTGCGCAATCCACTGCAGCCAGTTAGCCATCTGGTCGACCGGAATCAACCCAGAGAAGAAGACCTGTGGAATCACGAGAATCGGGATGAATTGCATCATTTGAAATTCCGAATTGGCAAAGGTTGATACGAAGATCCCCATGGATAAGGCCACCAGTGCCAAAAGAAAGTTAATCAAGAGAATCAGCCAGACACTCCCAATCATATGGATCCGAAAGACTGTCAACGCAAAGGTGACGGTGATTACGGTCTGAACCAACGCGAACAACCCATACCCCATCAGATAACCAGTGATAATCTCCCCACGGCGAATCGGTGTCGCCAGCAAGCGTGTCAATGTTCCCGTCGTCCGTTCGTTTAGCAGCGAGATCCCTGAGATTAGGAAGACGAAGAAGAACACAAAGAATCCCAATAGAATTGGCAGGAACGTGTCAAAGAAAGTTGAGTCCGAACTGCCATAGAGATAGTGGCTCGTGATGCTGTAAGTTGTCGGCGCCTTGAGCTTCGTCTGTTGCGATTGAACTGGCAGTGTACCCGTCTTCGCACCCTGAGCAGCCGCCATCTTTTGTTGTTGCGCAACTAAGGTCTGCAACACTTTGGCCTGTTGTTGCAAGGCCTTTTTCTGAGCTTGCGTCGCGGCAGCCAAAGCTTGAACTTTGATCTTCGTCAGACCGCCCTGCAACGCCTGACGCACCAGAGCCGAGTCGCTGGGCTGGCTGTTCTGATACGTCACCGTCAGCTTACCATCCTTTTGCTTGATGAAGGCAGCGAGATTGTCCTCTCGCACCTTATCCTTCGCCGTTGCGTTGGCGCTATAGTGGGTTATTTTAACATGCTTGTTTTTGATGGCTGTGACCACCGTCGTATCCACTCGACTGACGCCAATCTTCGCCACGGTATCCGAACTCGTGTTGAAGAGAAAATACATCAACGTCAGGATGAACAGGGGTGCGATGAACATCAGTGCCAGCGTCCGTTTGTCCCGGATCATTTCACGTAAAACACGTTTAAAGATTGCGATGACTCTCATCTTGTAGTCGCCCCGCTTTCAAAAAGACTTGTTCGATCGTTGTCACATCATAATCCTTTTCCAACTGTGCCGGCGTCCCTTGCGCCAAAGCGATCCCCTCACGAATCAACATGAGGTAATCGCAGTGTTCGGCCTCATCCATCACGTGCGTCGTGACCAGTATCGACTTGCCTTGCGCCTTAAGTTGATAGAGTTCCGACCAAATTTGTTGCCGTAATTCGGGATCAATCCCTACGGTCGGTTCATCCAGGATTAATAGCTCTGGGTCTTGAACCAACGCAATGGCCAAAGACAACCGCCGCTTCATCCCCCCGGAATACGCCGACACGCGGCGATCAAGGGCATCATTTAAATTCACAACCTGAGCCGCATGTGCGATGGCCCCCGTCAAATCCTTTTTCGGAACGCTCATCAATTCAGCAAAAAATCGAATGTTCTCCCGCGCCGTTAAGTCCTCGTAGAGTGCATCGCTCTGGGCCATGTAGCCAATGCGCTGCATGACTTTGCGGTTCGGCATCGCCGTTCCCAATACCGTCGTCGTCCCAGCATCAACCTTCTCCATCCCCAGGATCGCCTTGACCAACGTCGTCTTACCGGCACCCGAGGGACCAATCAGCCCCATGATCTGGCCAACGGGTAGTTGTAAACTGATTTTTTTGAGCACGGGATTGTTGCCGAACTTCTTCGCCACATCTCGTACGTCAATCGTGTTGGTTGCCATGTTAACTCCTCCTAACTTGCTTCTCATCATGAGCGTGTGCTCACTCATTTACGAACTAAGCATACGACCCCCAGTGGCTCCTGTCAATCCTTATTTGTAACCGGTTACAAATAAATGTCACAAAAATGGCTCACCATCTATTAGTGAGCCACCATCCAACCTATTTTATTTTAATCCTGCGCTTGTCCTGGTGTCTCGTTGGCCACCGCCGTCAGTGCCAACTGGCGAATCTGTTCAACCAAAGCATCGTGATCCGCCGTTGGAATTTCCGTAAGCAGACTGTTTGCTACCTCTTGCCGAATTTTGACAATTTCCGGATAGAGTCGTTCACCACGCTTGGTCAACGATAGCTCATAGACCCGCCGATCCAGCTTGGACTGGCGCTTACGCACGTAACCTAAGTTGACCAACTGATTAACCGCTCGCGTCACGTTACTGGGGTTGAGATAAGTCAGACTGATCAACTTATCTTGCGTGAGCCGTGGCTGCTCGTGGAGCCGGAGAATATAGTAGTACATGCTAGCATTCAGGCGATACGGCTGTAGTCGCCGATCCAAGGCAATCCGTGTATACCGGTTCGCAATCGAAAGCCATTTCACAATGTCTGAGTCATTTCCTGTGGTGACCATGAGCCGCCTCCTTCCCTAAACTACGTGCGCAAGCATATTCTAAATCCACCAAAAAGTCAAGCTGCTCAGTGAACCGGCTTCGCCCTAAAATTATGGTGAAGTTGCGGCCAAACAAAGCGATCTGCCAAACCAATCAGAGCCCCATTGAAGAGCAACGTAAACAGCGTCCCACAATTGACCGCATGCAGTTGATGCGTGTTGATCCAGCACACTAAGATGATAGTGACCGGCGGCGTAAACGTGAGCAATTGGGCAATCACCACGTTATCGTGACAGGTTAAAAGCAGCTGGTTAGCAATCGTTGCCAGACAGCTGACCACAAAGATGGCCAGGCCCACACTCGTGCCCAGCCAATGACTCAGATTAACTTTCGACGCCGTCCAAGGACTAGTTCCCATGTTGGACGCCACCGACAGTCCATTACCAAACGCATTGACGACTAACGCCAATACTAACGCCAGCCAGCGCTGGGGCAGTGGATTCTTAATCGTTTGTCGGCTCCTCGACAGGACGTACCGCAAAGTTGTGTTTGAGCTCCGGCCAAATAAACCGATCCGTTAGATTAATAATCGTACCCGTGAAGATCAACGCGAAGACCGTCCCCAGATTAATCGCGAAGAGGTTGTGGGTCACGATCCAGCTGACCACGATAATTGTGACGGGTGGAATGAAATTCAACAGCTGCGCGTGAAGCACATTGCCATGACAGTACATGAACCGCAAAATATTCGTCGTATCGTCATTGGGATGCATGACCAGGTTGGCCCGCTGATACAGCGAAATGGCAATACAGAAGATTGTGACTCCCGCCACTGCGAGAAAACCGCGGGTAAACATCGACAGTTTGAGAATGCCCATGCGATAGAACATATTCGTGAAAAAGTTGACGAAAAAGCTCACGAAAAACATGAAGCCAATTTCGCCAAAGAAGCGCCGTGGTTCCCAACGCCGTAGTAAAAATTGATTAGCAACTGCGGCCAGACAACTGACCACGAATACCGGCCAGCCAATACCTATCTTAAACCACTCACTCAGGTTAACTTCGGACGCCATCCACGGACTGGCTCCCATGTTGGCAGCTACCGTGAGGCCACTCCCAAAAGCGTTGATGACCAAGCCTAGAATCAAGGCCGTCCAGCGCTGCTTTAATGTGTTCTTGATGGGATTCATCTCCTCATTTTATTTCATATAACTCCTACGATACTACGATTCTTGTGAAATGTAAGCGTCTCCTTCAAATTAATCTGGTTGCTCTTCAAAAAAACGTCGTCAGCCTCAACCCCCAATGGCTGTGACTGACGACGCATTATTTATCTTGATTGTTTTAAGCTAGTAAGCGAGTGAGTTGATGTTGACTCGCTTGGTCTTGCTGGAAGCCCAGAACGGTACCTTGACGACACCTAAGACCTTGTCCTTATCAACGAAGCCCCAGTAACGACTATCGTTAGACACGCTGCGGTGGTCCCCTAAGACAAAGTACTTGCCTTTAGGTACAACCGTGGCGATTGTCCCATTGTTACCGCCCTGCCAATCATTCTGGCGTTGGAGGCTAGCCAATGTCCAATTGCCAGTTCCAGAGGTCCGTTCGCTAGTACTGATAAAGCTCTGGTTAATCCGCTTGTTATTCACATAGATGTAACCATTCTTGCTTTTCACCGAGTCCCCTGGCAGACCAATGACCCGCTTCACGTAGTTGGTATTGGCCTTGGCAGCCGGGTCTTCACCGTGGGCGTCAAAGACAATGACGCTGAGGTGCTTGACCTTCGACATTTTCCAAGCAAAGACTTTTTCATTATTGTTCAGGTTAGGCTCCATGGATGGCCCATCGACTCGCACGCGCGTGAACACGAACTGTTTAAGGGCTAAGGCAATCGCTAGCCCGATGACGACTGGCACAATCCAACTCAAAATTTCCTTTAAGTTTTTCATGATGGCACTCCTTATTTTCGGGAATCACTAATTATGTTATTATCATACACCACCCGCCGCGCTACGAACATTTATTTTGGCTGACAGGGACGCTTTTAATCATATCATTAACCTTCTCAAAGTCCCAAGCTTTACGCAAAATTTACACGATTGAGACGGAATTGCAAGGTTCCTGTTACTTTTCGGCTTGCAAATTCAGCGGTTTCCAGCAATAATAATACAATACGCTTTGCCTTACATAATGACCGTTCTGGACCGCCATTCTGCTAGTAGAGTGGCGGTCCAGCGTCGTCACCCCTGGTTATTGCGAAAATTATAATACGTTGAAAGGGCTGACTGTTTTTGAATCCTATCCTTACACGGCGCCGACAAATCTGGCTTACACTTTTGCTGGGGACCGTCAGTGCCACCGGGCCACTGGCCATTGACCTGTACCTGCCAGCCTTGCCGCAAATGCGGACTCAGTTTGCCACGAGTGCGTCACTCATGCAACTGAGCATCACAGCTTGTCTAATTGGACTGGCACTCGGTCAGCTGATTGCTGGGCCACTATCGGACCAATATGGCCGCCGTAAGCCTCTCATTGTGGGCTTCATTATCTTTGGCCTGGTCTCACTCGCAATGGCGTTTATCCATGCTATTACTTTATTAATCGTCCTACGATTCGTTCAAGGCCTAGCAGGCGCGACCGGGCAGGTTATGGCTCGGGCTGTTGCGCGCGACCTCTTCTCTGGGAAGAAACTGACACGCTTCTACGCGCTACTCAACACCGTCAACGGGGTTTTTCCGATCATTGCGCCCATTATCGGGGGCTTTATGATCCATTACGTTGATTGGGAAGCCATCTTCATTCTGTTAGCGGTGATTGGCTGGGTGATTGCTCTAGCGATTGCCCTGGGTTTACCGGAGTCTTTACCTGTCAGCGAACGGCAGACTGGCGGCTTCCAAAGCTCACTGGGTGCCATGGGTCGGCTGGTCGTTCAACCGGCTTTCTGGCCACTGATTCTGGCTACTGGACTGGTCTATGGTGGCTTATTCAGTTATATTTCAGCCTCAACCTTCGTCTTCCAAACGGGCTTTGGCATGGCGCCACAGACATTTAGCCTACTGTACGCCTTCAACGGCTTGGGCATCGTGGTCGGTAGCAACTTACCGGGGCAATTATCCCGGCGCTACTCCAACCGTCAACAGGTGACAGGCTTACTGGTGATTGCATCGACTGTTAGTCTTGTTCTCTTGGCAAGCCTCTTATTCCCGGCCAATGTCTGGGTTGTTAGTGCCCTCGTCTTGGTCATGGTCATCTTAATCGGGGCCCTACTGACACTGACGGTAACTATCATCATGGATCAAGCCTCTAAGAATGCCGGCGGTGCGTCCGCTGTAATCGGCCTGGCACAGAACGCCTGCGGGGGCTTAGCCTCACCGTTAGTCGGTCTGACAGGACAATCATACGCCGCCATGGCGGTCATGCTATTTGCCTGCAATGCTGGTGCCCTGGGCCTGGTGAAGCTTCAAGGGAAAACGACTCAAGCCTAATTCAGGTTGAATCTAAGAGACATTCAGAAGGTCATTCTGGATGTCTTTTTTTGAATTTATTTGCTTATATTTGAGCAAATTCTATACCTTAACCACCATTATCTTGCGAATTACGTCGTTTTCAGTTTAGTTTATACAGCTTGCTCATCACCGAATAGATGCAAATTATCATTGGAGTTAACGAGGCAAAATTGCAACTTTTTCCTTTGTGAAATGTTAATCTAAATATAGGCTTCGTTAATTAGTTTAAATCGTTGATCAATTATTCTTAAGGGAGGCGTCTTGCAGCATGAAATGGAAATTTGGTTTAATTGCATTGGGGGTAGCTGTTGGGTTGAGTCCTTTATTTGGGCTAGGAAATGGTCATAATAATTCCGAAAATGGTCACACTCCCAGCGTGGCACTGGCAGATAGTACGACCTCTAATTATTCAGGGACATTGGGCTCTCAAACCGACGGGACCCTTGTTCAATGGCAGCTGAAGGATGGCACCCTAACTCTTGGCGGGGGAACCTTCCCTGTCATGTCTGGAAATGTGTTTGACATACAGCAGGGACAGCTACTCTATACTTTGGAAAAGACAGCCACAGTTTCTGACGGTACGTCACCTGCAAACATTGATTTCGCAAATTTAATCACCAAAGTAAATATTTCGAACAAACTCACCATTCAGAGCTCAAATATTGGCGCATCTTACTTCTTTGCTAATTTAACCCATGTTAGAGAATATACCAATCTGCAAAATTTAGATTTAAGTCGTTTAGGATCTACTACTTCATCTACCATTTCAATGGGTAGTATGTTTTCATCCAATGCAGCGTTAACAACAATATCTCTTCCAAACTTCAATCTTAGCACAGGTTCCGCAATCGATATCGATAATTTATTTGCGAATGATAAAGATTTAGCCAGTGCTGATCTTTCAAACCTCGCTGGTCCCAGCAACCCCGTAGCATCCACAGATAGTCTTTTCTCTAATAATCCTAAATTGCGCGAAGTGAATCTCGCAAATCTTAGTTTCACCAATGACTGTGATTACCAGAATATGTTTACTGGTTCACCTCAAATAGCCAAAATTACACTAAACTCTTCCATGATTCTAACCAAAGATACTGTTGATCCCGAATGGGGAGACACTGCTGGCGTCCATCTAACGGGACCAGATACAACCACCGACCTCACTGGCCTTTGGCAAACCCTTGGTGCTGGTAAAGTTAACTTCATAAATAATTATCCGACAGATGGTTATCTTAACAATAATCCTTTAGGCGATAGTACTTATACGAATGACGAACTTTATGGCTTATACAATGGCACACTCACCGCCGAACTTCCGGCTAATGAAACCTATGTTTGGCAACCCACTGATAAAGCCCGTTTCACCACACCCGATCCGGTCACCCCGGTAACGCCGTCGACTCCAGCACCCGCTGAGTCGGACACGGCTGCTTTCCAGCAGTTCAACGTCTCGGCCATCAAGAAGATTGGCCTCTACAGCAGCAAGGATTTCTCCGCTGCTCATCGCATTGCCTGGTTCGTCAAAAAGCCACAGATGAAGCAACCCGTCTTTACGGTTATGGGTACGACTAAATCTACAGCCGGTCGCGCGCGTTATCAGGTTCGTGACACCAATCGTCGTTCCGCTACTTATGGCCAGACTGGCTACATCACAACTCGATCAACTTATGTCACCCGAACTTACTATGAGAATACACCTACATCCGTAACTGTCATCAACCCTAGGGGCATCCACGGCTACGATAGCGCTGCACTCAAACAGCCCAAGACCAGTTACAAACAAGGGACGCAGTTGATCGTCAAGCAGGTTGTGACTCAGGGTTCAACGACACGTTTTCTGCTCACTAATGGCCACTACATTTCCGCCAATAAGCACTTTGTTATCGCCGGCAAGTATGAAGTTCCTACCAAGGTTCAGGCCAAGACCGCCGTTAATCGCTATGACACCGTTAACCTAACTCAGCGAAATCACCACTACACCAAGAAGACTCATCAAGTCTTCAAGATTCTCGGCTGGGATTACTCCCGTGGTACTAGCACCTCGGCTTCTGGCACCCTCCGCTATCGGGTTGCTGGTGGCTACATTACCGCTAATCACAACTACGTTAAGGCTTTGAATTAAGTTAGTACTTTCAACGAAAGGGTCTGGGAGACTATCCCCCAGGCCCTTTTTGTACTCCCCGGACCGTGTCATTACTCCCTATTCTGCCCAATCCCTATTTGTTAAGTTACCAAACACCGCCCAAATTCTAACCACTTTGCTTATATTGCCGTAAATCAACTGCTAAATACCATTAAATCTTTCAGTTACACACTACACTTGCCTTAAGTTAAACAACAGATCAATTACTTATTAGGGGGATACAACGATGAAGTGGAAGATTGGACTGATCACATTAGGCGTTTTCTTGGGGATGAGTCCCTTATTGGGAGTAAGTCAGCCTTACAGTAACAATACGATTCCAAACATAACGGTAGCTCACGCTGATTCGCTACCACAGCAGGGCACTATAAACAATGATGTGACATGGACTCTAAAAAATGGCGTGCTCACGTTAAGCGGAGGCGCGCTTCCATATTCGATTTCATCCCCAACGACACCTGTAGCAAATGGCCAACTGCTTAACGATCTAGTCACGTCAGTAGCCAGCCAGTCGGATAGCTCATATGACTCTCTTTATGCTAGTTTTGTAGCCGCAATCACTAAGGTTCAACTTACCGGAAAGTTAAGTTTGGCAGAAAATCAAGACAGCCATTATGATTCTTCAGCAGCGTACTTTTTTGCCCATTTAGAAAATGTGACCTCCTTTTCTGGATTGGACTACTTAGATGTTAGTAACGTCGATGATAGCATGGATCAGACCTCTGCTGGACTTCTGGATATGTTTGCCTACGATTCAAGTCTCAAGACCTTTACTGCACCCCGTCTCTCAGATGCTCATCCTCATTCACTTCAGGAGCTATTCGCAAATGATACAGCCTTAGTCAACTTAGATCTATACCACTTAGATAATAATAATGCCACCAATTACAGACAACTGATTCAGAATGATAATGCTCTACAAACACTAAATATTGGAAATTGGTCGAAGCCGGCTTCATCGGCTGCCCTATTTCTCCAAGCACCCAACTTGCGGAACATCACTTTCAGTAAAAATCTGGTGATACAACAAGGCTTTATATTGCAATCTTCAGGATTGGTCATTAATGCCACGCCAACTACCGACTTTACGGGAAGCTGGCAATCCGTGGGGACTGGCGCAGTTGATTTTATCAATAACGATCCGCTCCAAGCCTATCAAGATTATGATCCACAGGGACCAACCTACACTCTGGATGAACTCTATGCCCGTTACAGTGGTGCCAATACCGCCAATCTACCTGATAATGAAACCTACGTTTGGGAGCCACAGGATAGCTACCGATTCACGACGCCAAAGCCCAGCACACCATCAGCTCCTAGCGCGACCGAAACAACTGAACCCGACACTGCGACCTTCCAGCAATTCAACGTCTCGGCCATCAAGAAGATTGGTCTCTACAGTAGCCGGAACTTCTCGACTGCCAACCGGCTCGCCTGGTTTGTTCAAAAACCACAGATGAAGCAGCCCACCTTTACCGTGCTCGAAACCACAACATCGAAAGCCGGTAATGCGCGTTACCAAGTTCGTGATACTAACCGATACTCTAGCACATATGGCAAAACGGGTTATATCACAGCGCAATCAGCCTACGTCACTCACGCCTACTATGAAAATTCTCCTAAAACTGTAACTGTGATCAATCCCGGGGGGATCAACGGCTACGATAGTGCTACGCTCAAACAGCCCAAGACCAGCTACCGACAAGGCACCCAATTGACCGTCAAGAAGGTTGTGACCCAGAGAGCTACCACCCGTTTCTTACTGACGAATGGCCACTACATTTCTGCCAATAAGCACTTTGTTATTGCCGGCAAGTATGAAGTCCCTACCAAGGTTCGGGCCAAGACCGCCGTTAATCGCTATGCCGCCGTTAACTTGACCCAGCGAAATCGCCACTACCCCAAGAAGGCTCATCAAGTCTTCAAGATTCTCGGCTGGGATTACTCCCGTGGTACTAGCACCTCGGCTTCTGGCACCCTCCGCTATCGCGTTGCTGGTGGCTACATTACCGCTAATCACAACTACGTTAAGGCCATCAATTAATTTATTTTCAAAAAAATGCGCGCCTTACCAGAAATGGTAAAACGCGCGTTTTTATTTGCCATGATCCCACTGATTCAGCTGGGCCACGACATTCTTCAGAATTTTAATGCCTAATTGATAGTCCGGTTCCGACCCCAGCATCCGAAATGCCAACGTCCACGCCTCATGATAGGCACTCACTGTCAATTGAAAATTCGGCATTGCCCGATAGGTTCCCGCGAAGTAGATCTGCGTGACGCGGGTGTCGCCAAATTTTAGACGCGTATGGTCGACATGCCCAAAGTTGGCAAAGGAGACCATCGCCTGTTCACGATGTTTACCCGCTAACCGCCGAACGAGTTCTGGCGGCAGGGCACGGCTCATCCGGTTAATTTCTACCAATGGTGCCAGATAGGCCAAGCTATCACGTAACTGGCTAATGGTTGCCTGAGTCCGTGCAACCACGTCCTGTAGGGTATCCCCTTCCTGCACCGTGATTGGCACCGCCATCTCGCTGGTCAAGTTGGCAACTTGTACCACATTGGTCGCCGCTACCGGTCCCTGTAAACGTAAGTCAACTTGATACGGAATCACCAGGCGTCGTTCACCCGTCAAAGAGAATAGCGCTAGCGCATACGCCGACAAGAGCACGGCATTCATGGTGACACCCTGTTGCCGTGCGCGTTGCCGCAAGCGCCGACTCTCCACGCGGGGAATCAGGGCCTCACCCTTATGATGGTGGACATTTCCTTGTAACTGCGGAAATCCGTCCGCCACTGGCGCGTCTGTCGTTTGTGGGATTGGCCGGTGGGGATGCCGCAAGTAATTCAAAATCCGCCGAACACTTCGTTCATTCACAAAGTCCGCCAGATTCTGACCATCATAAGCTGCGGCCAACAGATACAGGTAGTGTTTAAACCCCTCACCATCAGTCAATAATCGACTCATGATCAATCGCAACTGATCGTAATCGGCGTAATGAATCACTTGAATCTTTAGCTGCGGCCCCTGTAAAACATCCAGTTGTCCGCGGCCAGGATCGTGACTGGCACTATACTCCGTGATCACCCGATCAAGACTCGCAGGTTGCTCCTCGAATCGATTACGACGCAGATTATAGCGACTGAGGATCTGTGGAACCACCGTCTGGGTTGTTTTAACCGCCTCCGTCAGTCGCTTGACATCGATGGGGTGCATCAGACTTAGCGTGCATTCCAACAATGGATACGTCTGCGCCAAGTCTAGCGTTGGAATTAAATCCAACGGTTCGCCACGATAATTCACACGATCACCCCTCCTGCTTAATTTAGGTTCAGTATAGCAAAACCATCATCCAAACCTCTATGAATCCGACAAGATATAGCGAAAAGTTAATAATACTGTAACCAAATTTTCAGTCTGTTAGAATGAAGGTAACTGTTAACGAATGGAGTGACGCTTGTGACAACTCAACCTACACCTGTATCCTGCAATGCCACGCGCATTGTGACCACGCACCGCGTTTTTCAACCTGATTTAAATGAACATCAGACCGTCTTTGGCGGTAAGATTCTCTCACTGGTAGACGACAGCGCCTCCGTAGCGGCCGTTCGCCTCACGCACAAGACTGTTGTAACCGCGTCTTTCGACCACGTGAGTTTTCTACGACCATTTCACCTCGACGATTCCATGATTCTGGAGGCCTATGTCAGTGGCACGGGGACACGCTCGCTGGAGGTATTCGTCAAGATCGTTGGCGAGAACCTGACAACTGGCGACCGCTTCGTTGGGTTTACTTGCTTTATTACCTATGTGATCGATGATAAATCCGTCACGGCACTACTTCCCGGCGTCACACCAATCACTGATGAGCAACGCTACCTCTGTGCCGGCTATTCGCAACGAGCGGCACAACGTAAGGAACGCCGCCAGGAACAAGTCGCCCTAAATACGCACGTCACGACCGATTCACCTTGGCCTGTCGACTAAATGTTTCATGTGAAACACCACTGCGACTTTACTTGTCGGCGGTGGTGTTTTCGTCTGGAATTGTTCCACGTGAAACAACCCACCACTCCTTGGCTAGAATGCCAAATTGATACAAATCGAGCCACTGACCATCCTGATAAACGGCTTCGCGATTGATACCCTCACGAACAAATCCAACGGCCGCATATGCCCGCAGCGCCGCTTGATTATTGGCGTTGACGTCCAGCGTCACCTTATGTAGTCCTAACTCATTGAAGGCAAATGACAAGATCGTGTTAAGCGTATCCACGCCGTAGCCCTGACCCCGATCACTCGCCACTGGGAGCGCAATTCCCAGTTCAGCGCGTCGATTCTTCAGCTGAATCTCATCGAGAATGACCCAACCTAGTAGACCATCGTCCGCATTAGCACGCACCATAAAGAAAAATTTATCGTCGCTATCCGGGTCCGCTGCCAGTTCAGCGTATTCCGCCGCCGTCCAGGGATGTAGAGCATCGGCTGACAAATTCCGTAAGAGTCCTGGCTCCCACTGCGTATCTTGAAGCCACTCCGCATCCCCATCACGCATTTCCGTTAAATGAACCAATTGTCCTTGAACTACACTTTTCATGATAGTGCCTCCTCGGTGTTTTCTCTTACTCTACCACACCCGCAACCACGTCGAGCCATAATTGTTGGCGGACTCCGCCAAAACCGGTATACTGATCGCAGCAAATACAGGAGGTCCTTTCATGAAAATCACAATTATTGGTGCTACCGGGATGACCGGTTCAGCGTTAGTCGCAGAGGCGCTTCGGCGTGGTCACAGCGTCACAGCATTGGCCCGCTCGGCAGAAAAGCTCGCCACACTGCCTGCCAATCCTAATCTGACAACTAAGGTACAAGATGCCTTTACCTTAACCGCCGCCGACCTCACAACGACCGACGTAGTCATCGATGCTTTTGCAACCGCACCTAGTCTGGCTTTTCAACACGTTGATCTCGCAACGCGCCTCGTTGCCGAATTACGGGAAACGACGCATCCCCGCCTCGTCTTTATCTTGGGTGCTGGCAGCCTTCAAACTGGGGATGATCACCACCTGTTCGTTAACGACATTGCCAAAGATCCTAACGCCGCGAGCTTCCTGAGCATCCCGCAAAATCAGTTGAAGGAACTCAACTTCCTGCGCGACGTAGACAACGTCAACTGGGTCGGCGTGTCACCGGCGGCGAACTTCCACGCCGGCGCTGCAACACCATTCTTAGTGGGTGACGATGAACTCTTAGTCAACGCCAACCAGGAATCTGAAACCTCCTCCGGTACCATGGCCGTCGCTATTTTAGACGAAATTGAACAGCCACAACACCACCAAGTGCGCTTCACGGTCGCTGATAAATAAATTTATAGGGGGTTCCCGTTCCCACGGAGGCCCTTTTTTGATATGCTTACCTAAGGTCTACACGACCATACTTTGTGCTTACAGAAAGTTGCGATTACTTTGAAAACTCGATTATCTTGGCGGGAACTCCTGTTTATCGGCATGATGCTCTTTGGTCTCTTCTTCGGCGCCGGTAACCTGATTTTTCCCGTCTTTCTGGGTCAGCAAGCTGGCCACAATGTTGGGTGGGCGGTCATCGGCCTCCTCCTGACTGGAATTGGCCTGCCACTCTTGGGAGTCACCGGGATCGGTCTGACCCGTAGCGAGGGTGTCTTTGACCTGGCAACCAACGTCAACCGACCCTTTGCCTACATATTTACGGTGTTGCTCTACCTGACTGTGGGGCCGTTTTTCGCGCTTCCCCGACTGGCCACAACATCCTATCAGATTGGCCTCGCGCCTTTCGTGAGTCGCGGGCATCAAGGCCTGGTCCTAGCTAGCTTTTCTATTCTGTTCTTCGTGATTGCGTGGCTGTTGGCCCGTAATCCCGGAAAACTGATGACCTACATTGGTAAGTGGCTAACACCAATTTTTCTAATCTTACTTGGCCTATTAATCCTGGCCACCTTTATCAAACCGATGGGTGGCTTCTCCACACCAGCACGTGGCGCCTACGCAACCAGTCCGATGGCAACGGGATTTACTGAAGGGTACAACACGCTAGATGCCTTGGCGTCGTTAGCGTTTGGCATCGTCGTCATCGACAGTATTCGCGCACTGGGCGTCACCGAGCCCGGTCAAATTGCCAAGGACGTGATCAAGTCCGGAACCATTAGTGTCGTCTTGATGGGCCTGATCTACACGTTACTCGCACTGATGGGGACGATGAGTCTGGGCAAATTCGCACCAGCCGCCAATGGTGGTATCACCCTAGCACAGATTGCCAACCAATACTTTGGCACATTCGGAAATATTCTTCTAGCTCTGATTGTGATTATTGCCTGCCTAAAAACGGCGATTGGCTTGATCTCGGCGTTTGGGGATACTTTTCACGAAATGTTTCCGCGCCTGTCCTACACCTGGTTGATTGTCGTGGCCAGCGCGTTACCCTGTCTCTTCGCAAACGTGGGTCTGACCAAGTTGATCAGCTATTCGTCACCCGTGCTGATGTTCCTGTACCCACTAGCGATTGTCTTGATTGTGCTGGCAGTGCTCTCACCCCTGCTGGGTACCAGTCGCTGGCTGTTTGGCTTGGCGATGTTGTTCACGCTGGTACCGGCCATCTTCTCGGCCATAGCGGCACTCCCCAGCAGTCTCCGACAGGCCGGCTGGAGTCGCGCAATTCTCGCCCTTAACAACCAATTACCACTAGCCGAACAAGGCTTCAGCTGGGTTGTTCCAGCATTGATTGGGGTTGTCCTGGGTTGGATTCTGGGACGCGTGTTCCGGTCAAAAGCCGTTTAAGTTTATAAGGCCGCATTGCTCTTAAGTGACGCGGTTTTTATATGGCCAAATTTCCATATTCAAAGAACTGGCATATTTTGATTATCCAGGTAAAATCCGACGATCAACATTCAAAAAAGTGCTATTTTTTGAATGTTCACCCTATTTTTAACCCGCAACATTAAAGAAATCGCGATTTTTTTACTATTGGTTCCCGTTTTATTCGCCAACATTCAAAAGCGCTTCAAAATTAGGAGGTCGTTTATGACTATTCAAGAATATCCCAGTCTAAAATCCATCTACTACCAAAATCAGGCTGCTGGTAACTTAACTGGCTACCAAGATGCTGTAACGCAGCGTCGGGATAACCTTCTGGCAATAAAAACCGGCTTACTAATTTCACCATTTAAGCGTGGATTTAGAACAAACAACCATTTTGAAATTTTTTATCTTCCTGTCTTAAAAATTAACCAACTTGAGGAACAGATTACTAAACTTTCTAGTGAAATTGAAAAGAAAATGTTATCGCTCCCCCCAGTTGCACGCGACCAAGTATTTATCAGCAATCTTATTGATGAGCTACAAAGTACTAACGAAATTGAAAATGTCCGTAGCTCTCGAGAAGAGCTGGGCACCGTCATCGACCGTATTAAACAAAATAAGAGTGACAAAGGTCGCTTCTCCGGACTGGCCAATCAATATATTAAGTTCCAAGACAATAAATATAACAAGATTCATGACGTCCAAGACTTCCGAACAATCTGGGATGAGCTTGTTAGTCAAGAAATTAAATCCGATGATCTCCCTGATGGCAAACAGTTTAGGA
The DNA here is from genome assembly GCF_045862015.1 of Levilactobacillus muriae. Taxonomy (NCBI): domain Bacteria; kingdom Bacillati; phylum Bacillota; class Bacilli; order Lactobacillales; family Lactobacillaceae; genus Levilactobacillus; species Levilactobacillus muriae. The sequence goes on along the minus strand of NZ_BAAFRU010000009.1, from coordinate 128,472 downwards.
AAGAGGGAGAAATCATTCGTTCTGGTGATCGCGTCGTTCATCGTGGTGACGAATCTGAAGAACAGATTATCTCGGACCTAGGGAAGCTTGTTAACGAAATGAACGATGACGACATTCCTTCCCTTCCCAAATGTTTTATTGCTCACTACTTCTACGAATATGTTCATCCCTTCTATGATGGAAACGGACGAACGGGTCGCTTTATCGTTTGCTCTTATCTTTCACGTAAATTAGACATGATGTCAGCTATTACCTTCTCTTCCGCAATTCTTAAAAATAAGGACACCTACTACAAAGCATTTGTGGAAATGGCGAATCCCTATAATGCTGGTGAGGCCACATTTTTTATCATTTCTATGATGCAACTCTTATTATCTGGGCAACAGCAGGTTATTGAAAAGCTAGACGATGACATTGACCTCCTTAAAAAGGCGAATAATTTGACTGATGACGCCCAGCTTGAACAATCGGCCGAAAACGTTCTATTTATTCTGTGCCAAGCCACTATCTTCAGAAAGTACGTTAAATCGCTGACAGACAAGTCTCTATCTGAATACACCGGCCTCAGTCGCTTTCGCTTAAATAAAGTCTTAGATAGTTTGATTCAATCCGGCTATATTGAACTGATGCAAGCCAATCCAAAGACCCATAAATTAACACTCAAGACACAGCAAGTCCTGTTTTCTAACTAATGGTTCTCCAAAATCTGGGGAATCATTTTTTCTTTATCATCCCCAGAATTTATGCTAAACTCGACAAAACCAATTCGAAAGGCGCGCTCTCATGAAAAAATACGCAATTATTGACTTAGATGACACCCTCCTCGACTTTACCCGTGGTGAAAACGAGGGTGTTACCCGCTTGCTCCAAAAATATGGCGTGACCGATGTACAGCGCGGACTTGCCACCTACGTTAAAATCAATCAGGACATCTGGCACCAAATCGAGCTAGGTGCCGACCGCGCACCCCTGTTGGACACGCGCTTCGCCAAAGCTTTCGGTGCTATGGGTGTCACCGTGGATGGCCCCGCCGTCGAGAAGCAGTACAAAAGCATGCTCGATCATAACTACTACACGTTGCCTGGTGCTACCGACTTTCTAACTGCGCTTATTCGTGCTGGCGTGACCGTCATTGCAGGAACCAATGGTACCAAGTCCATTCAGCTCAATCGTCTTGCGGGTTCCCAACTAACGCATTTCTTCGACAGTGTCTTCATCTCTGAAGATGTCGGGTACGACAAGCCGGACGAACGATTCTTCGCGCCCATCTTCACCCAATATCCGACGATGACCCCTGCAAATACCGTGATGGTTGGTGATAGTCTCCACTCCGACATTCTGGGTGCTACCAATGCACATCTCGACAGCGTTTGGTTTAACCCCCAACACACCGTTAGTTCAGTCAATTACCATCCCACTTACGAAGCCGATTCCTACACGGCACTTAAGCAAGTTCTACTCGCCTAGATAGACGCATCGCCCGTTAGCAATCGATGATGCTAACAGGCGATTTTTTTAATTCAAAGCTTGTGATAAAATCTCAAGCACTAATTTACCTCTTTAACCAGATTTTCTGGTATGATGGTAACAAGTTATAACCGAAATCTCATATTCTCATTTGAGTGAAACGAGGTGAAGACCCATGACCGAAACGCGATTTCCAGCAACTCCCGCTAAAATTGCCGTCACTATTTTAACGCTAATTCTACTGTTGGCTATGTTGTTTCTCCAGGATCCTAAAATCGTTGCTTTTCTCTGCTTTAGTTCGTTAATCACGGCAATGCTGCATTTTAACGTCTTCGAGAGTACGACCGACGCCAATCCGTTAAATCGGATCGACCTGACTATTCAAATCGTTTTCTTAATTTCTTCCATTGGTAGAGCATTTATCCTTGGTGGGAATTAACAATTAGCCACGCTATCTTCAGGGATGCGCGGCTTTTTTTAACCCCATTCGATCTTATCGAGATCCAGGTAACCCGTATCCTGAGCTGGTTGTTTAGTCGCATCTAAAGCGGCTTTCAGTGCTTCCCACTCATCCTTAGCAACAATGATAGCCGAATTCGCATCGTTGCCGTCCGTCGGTGTTACGACGACTAGCTCTTGCTTGCGTGTCACTTCATCTAAAATTTGCAACAATGCTTGTTGTGCGGCAGCCGGTGAATAACGTTTCATAATCTGTCCCCCAATGACTTAAAAATCCCATTAGCGTTGATTTGCCAGCGTTAACGGGTTCTCCGAATGACCATCTAAAATTTACGCTGGTAAGGTCACCAACGTCCCCAGTAAGACAACTGCCAGCAAGATCTGACTACTGACTAAATACCACGCCTGTCGCCGCCACAATGCCCGCATGGTGGCCGGATATTGCTGGTGGCGGTGCTGATAATAACTTGTGACGAGAGCCAGACCATCTACCAATAACAGCAGGCTGATGACTCGCGGATTCAACCATGCTGGTCGCCACAATCCCACCGCCACGTATGCCAAACCGAGATACAAGAAACCATGGTATACCGCAACGCACCGTTGTGACCGCGTGGTACCTGATTGCAGCTGACGTAGCGTATGGTGGTGCAACCCGTGACTGATCAGAACCAAGATAATTCCCAGACACAACAGACTCATTCGCATATGTAAAACTCCCCAGTGATTTGTATTGTATTCCCCAGAGTTTAATTTTACCGAAATTTGACTGTGATTCCTAGGCACTCTTTTTATTAGTGACTTAATCATGACCAGCTACTATGCTCTAATCCACGCAGGATGTCATCCCAAATTCCCCGTGACAAACGCCATTTTTGCTTCCGCACGGCAGGAACCACCCCTATACACCAGCAGAACTGATCTTTCATCAAACCGATTAAGCAGCGGGCAGTCGTCTCACTCATCAGTTAGCTTAACAAGCCTATATGTGGTTTTTGCAAAGAACCTGTAAAGATTTCGTATTGCTATTAGTAATTAATCTATAATTACTAATAATTAATTCAATGATAATAAAAAAGGGAGGACGCGTTAATTATCGCGTTCTTCCTTACTCGTTACTTCACTTTTGCAATCTTCCCTTGTTCGATGTACACACTCAAAATCGCGATATCAGCTGGGTTGACCCCACTGATTCGACTAGCTTGTGCCAACGTTTCAGGTTGGATCTTCTTTAACTTCTGGTGCGCTTCAGTGGCTAAGCCGTCGATCGCATCGTAATCGATGTTGGCGGGAATCGCCTTAGCTTCCATCCGTTTCAGCTTCGCCACGTTGGCCTCGGCTTTCTTGATGTAACCGGCGTACTTCAATGAAATCTCAATTTCTTCCACGATGTGCCGATCTAGCGGTTGTTCAGGCGCCGGAATGAACTGCAGCAACGTCTGGTAGTCCACATATGGCCGACGCAAGAAGACGGCAGCTAACACACCATCTTGCAGGGGCTTGTCGCCATTGCTCTCAATGAAGGTATTAATGGCCTCGTTGGGCTTGATTCGGATACTGTTCAGCCGATCAAGTTCAGCCTGTAGCGCGGCCTTCTTAGCTAAGAAAGCGTCGTAACGATCGTCGCTGATTAGTCCCAATTCATGACCCTTGGTCGTCAAACGTAAGTCAGCGTTGTCGTGCCGCAAGATCAAACGGTATTCGGCGCGACTCGTCAATAGACGATAAGGCTCGTTGGTGCCTTTAGTTACCAAATCATCGACCATCACCCCAATATAGGCATCGGACCGCTTCAACGTGAAGCCAGGCTTGCCTAATGCCCGCAACCCGGCATTGATTCCGGCTAGCAGCCCTTGACCAGCAGCTTCTTCATACCCAGAAGTTCCGTTAGTTTGCCCCGCCGTAAACAGATTCTTCAACGGCTTGGTTTCCAAGGTTGGCCGCAGTTGGTAAGGGGAAACGACATCATATTCGATAGCGTAGCCTGGCCGCATCATTTGCGCATCCTCGAGACCTTGAATAGAGTGCAAAATCTTCTGTTGCACTTCTTCCGGCATAGATGTTGAAAGTCCCTGAACGTACCATTCATCAGTGTTTCGGCCTTCTGGTTCTAGGAAGAGTTGGTGGCGTGGCTTATCGGCAAATCGGACGATTTTATCTTCGATCGATGGACAATACCGGGGGCCGACACCCTCAATAACGCCCGTAAACATCGGTGCGCGGTCGAGGTTTGCCTTGATAATTTCGTGTGTTTTCTGATTCGTGTAAGTCAACCAACAAGACAATTGGTTCTTGAGGTCAAGGTAGGCGCTATCTGGCGTCGTGAAGCTAAAGTGGTTCGGCTCCTTGTCACCCGGTTGTTCTTCAGTCTCGTCGTAATGAATTGTGTTCCCGTCGACCCGTGGTGGTGTCCCGGTCTTAAAGCGTTCCAGTTCAAAACCATACTTAGGCAGGTTCGCCGTCAATTTGTTGGCTGGTTGGGAATTGTTGGGACCAGAAGCGTACATCAATTCACCAATAATGATCTTCCCTCGTGCAGCAGTTCCAGCCGCAATCACGACGGCCTTGGCACTATAGCGCGCTCCCGTGTTGGTGATGACCCCTTTGCAGGCACCATCTTCCACGATCAAATCATCCACGATACCCTGACGCAAGGTTAAGTTGGGTTCGCGTTCGATGGTGTGTTTCATTTCAGCATGGTAGGCATGCTTATCAGCTTGGGCACGTAAAGCGCGGACGGCTGGACCCTTACCGGTGTTCAGCATCCGCATCTGGACGTAAGTCTTGTCAATATTACGCCCCATCTCGCCACCCAAGGCGTCAATTTCACGGACGACGATTCCTTTAGCTGGACCCCCAACGGATGGATTACATGGCATAAATGCCACCATATCCAAGTTGATCGTCATTAGTAAGGTCTTGTTTCCCATCCGAGCTGCGGCTAGCGCGGCTTCACTACCGGCATGACCGGCCCCGACGACGATAACGTCGAAGTCCTGTCCCGGATATGCAATTACTTCAGTCATGGTTCTTTCCCTCCATGTGTGATCGTCGTAACGACGGTCACACGGTCTCTTTGTGGACTTAATTTAACGTTATTTCCCGACACAGAACTGACTGAACAGTTGATCGAGTAGCTCGTCTTGGTAGCTGTCTCCCGTAATCTCACCGAGCAGATCCCAGGCATGCGTCATGTCAATCTGTACCAGATCAACAGGCATCCCCGCAGCGATGCCCTGCATGACGTCGTCTAAGGCGTCACTAGCCTGATGTAACAACCCAATGTGGCGGGCGTTCGTAACCATCACGGTATTCTGACTAGATTCAATACCCTCATCGAAGAATAGATGCGCGATCGTTTCTTCTAGCTTATCCAGCCCTGAGCTCTTCAGGATAGAAGTCTCAAGGATGGGGCTGTCCCCAGCGGCCTGCTTTAAAGTCGCCATATCCAGCTTCTGCGGTAGATCCGTCTTGTTTAAAATTAAAATCCGTTGCGTGTCAGCCGTGGCGTCCAGTAGCTGCGTATCCTCAGTCGTTAAAGGCTCGCTAGCGTTTAAGACCAGCATGACCAAATCAGCTGTATTGATCGCCTTACGCGACCGTTCAACCCCAATTTTTTCGACCTTATCCGTTGTATCGCGGATGCCGGCCGTATCGATCAGCTTTAACGGCACCCCTTTGACGTTGACGTATTCTTCAATCACATCACGCGTAGTCCCAGCAACATCAGTCACGATTGCTTTATCCTCGTGAAGTAAGTGGTTGAGTAGACTACTCTTTCCAACATTTGGTCGGCCAATAATTGCTGTGGCAAGGCCCTCACGGAGAACCTTCCCCTGCTTAGCGGTTGCCAATAGCGTCTTGATCTGCTGCTTGACCTCTTGGGCCTTCTCCAACAGCATCTTCGTTGTCATCGCTTCTACGCCATCGTATTCGGGATAGTCGATGTTGACTTCGACCTGGGCCAAGGCATCTAAGATGTCTTGGCGAAGATTTCTGAGCAATTTCGACAGGTCACCGTCTAATTGGTTCAATGCCACCTTCATCGACTTGTCAGTCTTAGCTCGGATCAGATCCATGACGGATTCTGCCTGAGTCAAATCAATCCGGCCATTTAAGAAAGCCCGCTTGGTGTATTCGCCAGGTTCAGCCAATCGCGCCCCATAACTCAGGCACAATTGAAGGATCCTATTCGTAGCCACGATACCACCGTGACAGTTAATCTCAATAATATCTTCTTTGGTATAGGTCTTGGGTGCCCGCATCACAGTGACCATTACCTCATCCACTTCTTCCCCATTCTCGGGGTCGATGATGTGGCCGTAATGAATCGTGTGGGTCGCAACCTTCGTCAAATCCGTGCCCTTGAAAAGCTTGCAGGCAACGTCAAAGACTTCTTCACCGCTCAATCGAATAATTGAGATGCCACCTTCACCAGGCGGTGTTGATATTGCTGCAATCGTATCAAATTCTGTTGTGGTGACTGTCATGAGCCATTCTCCTTTTATATTTACTGCTGTCTGAATTGTCCTAAACAAGTTTGGATTTTTGTGGGACAGTGCCGATCCAAGTCCGTTGACTCCTTAGGCACTCACCCCGGGCGTATCATTTAACGCCATAAAAAAAAGCACCTACTCCACGCCACCTAACTGTGCGTGGATAAAGTACTTTCACTACTTTATCGCAAACTTGATAAGAATGATTGTCTTCACTATAAGGGGTAACGGCGTGTTTGTCAAACGAAACTTATGCTGGTTCGATGACGACCGCGCGATGCGGTTCCTTCCCAGCTGAATATGTCGTAACGTAGCGGTTCTTCGACAGAACGGCGTGAATCTGCTTTCGTTCAAACGATGGCATCGGATCCAAATAGATTGGTTTTCCAGTCGCTACGACCTCCCGTGCAGTACTCTCCGCTAAGCGGCTCAACGTGGCTGCACGGCGCTCCCGGTAATTCGCCACATCTAGTTCCAGCTCCACATGAGCAGCGCCGTGATGGTTCAAGAATAATTGGGCCAAACTCTGTAAGGCGTTGATGGTTCGGCCATGCTTGCCAATTAGCAACCCTTCCTTATCCGTGGTAAAGACTAACCGGACTTGGCGATGGGCACCCGCTTCAACGTCTATCGTGGCGTCTATGCCCAGCTGTTCCACAATCGTTGCCAAGTAGTCCTGAACGCTTTCGATTGCTGCCTCACGCCGCTTACGACGCTCCTGAGGGGTCACTGTGGGTTCGGACGATGTCGGCGCTTCATCTGTAGCCGGTTCTGCGACTACTGGTTCTGCCGAAGCAACGGCCGTCTTAACTGGCGTCGTAGAACTTGCCATTGACGACGATGCTACCGATTGTGGTTCCGGTGTAGCGGATGACGCTACCGCAACCGTCTTTAGGACAACATCCACCATGGCATCACGCCGACCGATTCCCAGCCAACCCTTCCGCGGAGTGGCGACCACCTTGATTATGACTTGGTCGCGGCGACTGTTGAGCGCAGTTAACCCCGCCGCAATCGCTGCCTCTTCCGTTTTGCCCGTGTAGATTGTCATCGTCCATTCCTCCATGTCTTTTTCGCTAAAATTCAGTATACCATAATGCTTATGGCACGCCCCGTAATTCAGTCTGAAAATGATTGGGCACATGCGTCTCTATAAATCCGTTAAGCTGCCATAGGTATTGAGACTTTTGAGGGGAAATTATATAAGTAGTTCGTGTAAGGCAGCTTTTGGGGACGTTGGGACCGAGGGAAAGTAATTGGCAATACCGGTCGATAACCAGTCCCGATTGACGTTCTAACTCCTGTGATGATGGCGTTAAGGAATGTCTGACCAACGCAACGAACTGATTTCTCTTGCTTAGTTCGTTGGGTTTGCTCTCGCCTTTATATCCGGAGATATGCGGCCTCGGAAACGCGCTCCCTCGGGCAGCCCCCTCCGCTTAACAAAAATAAGACTCCTGGCAAATGAGGTTGCTGATTCTTCTAGTTTGGTTCGTTAGTCTTGCTCTCGCCTTTATATCCGGAGATATGCGGCTGTTGAAACGTGTTCAGTCGGGCAGGCCTCTGCGCTTAACCCAGATAAGCACCGGCTCGGCATAGATGATAATGACTATTCTGGTTTGGTTCGTTGGGTTTTCTCTCGCCTTTATATCCGGAGATATGCGGCCTCTGAAACGAGTTCCGCAAGCCAGATTCCTGCGCTTAACAAAAATAAGACTCCTGGCCGGCGGCTGCCGACCAGAATCCTTATTCTCGTTAATGCTCAGAATCTAATCGGCTTGCTTCACTCTCTTATACAAAAAAGGCACAGAACCGAAGTCCTGTGCCGATAAAATGCATTTATGCTAACTTATTTACTTACGTTTGCTTTGCTTTGCACGTCGAATTGCTTTTTTAACCGTGCGTTCGTGTTCGTTCTTTTCCTTTTCCTTGGCATCGCGTTCCGCTTGAATCTTCCACGGATTTTGAATTAACAAGGTTTGGCCAACTTGGAACACATACGAAATCGTCCAGTATAAGGACAGTGATGATGGCACGTTCAGGGCAGTGAAGAAGACCACTACCGGCATCCCGACGATCATCATGGTACTCATTGAATTGGACTCTGGCATTGACTTGGTGCTTAACCACGAACTAATCAGCGTGGCGACAGCGGCCAAGACAGGTAGGATGAAATACGGGTCCTTGTGGCCTAATTGCAACCACAGGAAGCTCCCAGACCGCAGAACGGCCGTCCGCCAGATAGCTTGATACAATGCCCAGATGATTGGCAACTGAACGACAGCTGGCAAACAACCCAACATGGGGTGAACGCCCGCTTCCGAATACAGCTTTTGCTGTTCGGCCTGCATCTTTTGCATCGTTTCGCGATCTTTTGAGGAGTATTTCTTCTGTAAGGCTTTTAATTGTGGCTGTAAGTCCTGCGTCTTCCGCATGCTCCGGGTCTGGAAGATCATCAGTGGGAGTAAAATAATCCGCACGATAATGGTAAAGATGATGATCCCGATACCGTAACTTCCGCCGAACATGTTGGCCAACCCAATAATTGCCCGAGAGAAGTTCAGAACGATCCAGCCGTCCCAAATCCCGGTACTCTGATTGGTGATTGGTGCATTGCTACAAGCGGAAAGGATAAAGACTAAGCTCACAATACCTAGCATAAGTAGGGTACGTTTGTACTTTTTCACTTTTATTCCTCGCTATAGTTGGAATCCAGCAGTTTTGCCAGTTTCAAAACATGAATCAGGCTGCTCTTCGCATCAGTCATGGAAATGCCATCCGCCCGGGGCCGAGCAATTACGAGGAAGTCCACATCCTGCTTGAGGTAGGGCTTCAACTCGAGTAGACTCTGCCGAATCCGGCGCTTCACCCAATTACGGTGGACCGCGTTCCCAATTTTCTTACCGACTGAAATGCCAACTCGAAAATGTAGTTGATCTGGTTTTTCCATTGAATACACCACAAATTGCCGGTTTGCCACCGAATTTCTGGTTTCAAAGACCTGCTGAAATTCCGCTTCTTTCTTAATGCGGTAAGATTTTCGCATGGTGCATCTCCAAAATTCTCAACGATTTGTTGAACAGTCCGCGAGAGATTAGGGTCCCAGTCTTCTCGCAGATAAAATAAAAAGACCACTGAACCATCAGCGGCCTATGCAGACAATACTTTACGTCCCTTTTGACGGCGACGTGCTAAAACTTGACGGCCATTGCTAGTGCTCATACGCTTGCGGAAGCCGTGGACACGTGAACGGTGACGTTTCTTTGGTTGGAAAGTGCGCTTCATCGTAAAATCTCCTCTCTTAACTATGACTATTTTTTATCTGGTGAAGCCAGACAAATACTAAATGCATTTCCTGAACATATTAGCATAAATTTCGCCGAATGGAAATAGGAACTTTGAATTTCCATAAAAAAGTTCTCCCCGACGAAATTTGTTTCATGCACTTTAACTGTGGATAACTCTAAAATCCACAAAAAGTTTTTCCCGACTTTCCCACTCAGTTATCCACTGTTCCACAGCCTGTTTATTTTAATTTTGTAGGTTCAGTGGATTCTGTGGATAACTTGTGAAACACCTGATGCTATTGTAGTAACGGTCTACACGATGCTGTGCATAACTTGAGACAGTCAAAACTTTCCACAGATTTTTATTTGCCTGTGGATAACTTTGTTCACTTCCTGTGAAACAATTATACACAGCTCCAAATACCCTGTGGAAAACTTTTTTTCTTCATGCTACACTGGACTTACGTTTTCGTTTGGGCCTCTTGCGCTCAAATGGGAAATGACTATCTAAATAATTAATAGGGGGATACATCAGTGCCAGATATGGTAACTTTATGGACTGATATCAAGGCGTTATTCGAGGAAAATAACACACCAACGACCTACAAGACTTGGATTGAAACTGCCAAGCCAATTGCCTTAGATGGCAACAAATTGACGTTGGAACTCCCGTCACCCCTGCATCGTGATTACTGGACCCATCAACACCTGGACCAGCAATTGGTAGAATACGCATACCAAGCCGCTCACGAAGATATTCAGCCGATTTTAATTATTGAAAGCGAACGCCAACAACAGGCGACGCGCAAAGCAAAGACCGCGACCCTTGAGGAACCGGCCACTGCAGAGCCAACACCGACTTTCATGAAGGAAACCGCGCTGAATTCCCGCTACACTTTTGACACTTTCGTCATCGGAAAAGGCAACCAGATGGCCCACGCAGCGGCCTTAGTTGTCTCCGAAGAACCCGGCGTGATGTATAATCCGTTGTTCTTCTACGGTGGCGTGGGCCTTGGTAAAACCCACTTGATGCATGCGATCGGCAATAAAATGCTCGAAGATCGCCCGGACACCAAGGTCAAATATGTCACTAGCGAAGCCTTCACAAATGACTTTATTAATGCGATTCAGACCCGAACGCAGGAGCAGTTCCGTCAGGAGTATCGTAACGTTGATCTGCTACTGGTCGATGATATTCAGTTCTTCGCTAATAAGGAAGGAACCCAAGAAGAGTTCTTCCATACATTTAATGCACTTTACGATGATGAGAAGCAGATTGTCCTGACTTCCGATCGACTACCCAATGAGATCCCTAAGTTACAGGATCGCCTCGTTTCGCGGTTCGCTTGGGGCTTATCCGTCGACATCACACCACCAGACTTGGAAACGCGAATTGCTATTCTCCGCAATAAAGCCGATGCCGATCAAATCGACATCCCTGACGATACTTTAAGCTATATCGCTGGGCAGATCGACTCTAACGTGCGAGAACTCGAGGGCGCATTGGCCCGGGTTCAGGCCTACCATCAGTTGACGCACCAACCAATCACGACTGACTTGGCCGCTGAAGCGCTCAAGAGCCTCAAACTCGCTAATGCCACGGATGCCATCACGATTCCGGTTATCCAAGACCGCGTGGCCAACTATTTCCACGTTTCTCTCAAAGATTTAAAGGGGAAGAAACGCAAGCAAGCCATCGTCATGCCACGGCAGATTGCCATGTACCTCTCGCGTGAATTAACGGAAGCCTCATTACCACGTATCGGAAACGAGTTTGGTGGCAAAGACCACACTACGGTCATCCACGCCTACGATAAAATCCAGGATTCACTGAAGACCGATGCTGAATTACAAAAGGACATCGATAATCTGAAAGATGAATTACGGCGCTAGGGCGAAATCGTCCGAGTCAGCGCGACAAAGTTAGCAGACTCGTGACGGTTTTTTGGTGACCAACTAGGGTATGATAGACGTATAGCTAACGGCGCGTGTGGATAAAAAAGAAGAACGGCCAAAGTTTTCCACAAGTTATCCACAGGTGGAAAGTCTAGTAACACAGGCTGTTTCGTCGAGTTATCCACAGAATACACTGCTCTACTACGGCTACTGTCTTTTTCTTTTAATTAAGTAAACTACGCACCACTAAAAAGGAGTGTCTAATCTTATGAAATTTTCCATTAACCGGGCGGCCTTCATTAAGGAACTCAATAATGTGTCACGGGCCATTTCGTCTAAGACCACGATTCCCATTTTAACGGGGATCAAAATTGTTGCCAGTGATGCGGGTCTCCTACTAACGGGTTCTAACGCTGACATTTCGATCGAATCCTTGATTCGTGCGGATGATCCAGATATTGGGCTCACCATTGATGACCCTGGCGCCATCGTTTTAACGGCACGCTTCTTTAGTGAAATTGTGAAACGATTGCCCGAACAAACTATGACGGTAACGGTCAAGGATGCGTTTCAAACGGAGATTACCTCTGGGTCCGCAGCCTTTAACATCAACGGACAGGATGCCAACAACTATCCACACTTACCAGAAGTCGATGCTGCCGATTCCGTTGTGCTTTCTGGGGCCGTCTTCAAGGAACTGATCAGCCAAACGGTTATTGCCGTTTCCAATCAAGAAAGTCGGCCAATCTTGACCGGGGTTCACTTTGTGTTGGCTGATAATCAATTCCTGGCCGTTGCCACGGATAGTCACCGGTTATCACAGCGCCAAATCGAATTGCCTACACCAAGTAGTGCAGCCTTTGACGTGATCATTCCCGGAAAGAGTTTGACCGAACTTTCCCGAATGATCGGCGACGATGACAGTGACGTGAAGATGCAATTCTCCGAAAACCAAGTGTTGTTCTTACTCGGGGACACCTCGTTCTATTCACGACTATTGGAAGGGAACTACCCAGATACGTCGCGGTTAATTCCTAAGGAAGCCTCGACCACGGTCGAATTCGAAGCGCCAGAATTATTGGCGGCTGTTGAACGGGCCTCATTGTTGTCCCACGAATCCCGAAACAACGTGGTTAAGCTGACCTTAACGCCAGCGGATAATCAGGTGACCATCTTCAGTAACTCTCCAGATGTCGGGAACGTTGAAGAAGCGCTAGATCCCAAGGAACTCACCGGGGATGACCTAGAAATTTCCTTCAACCCCGACTACATGAAGGATGCACTGCGGTCGTTTGGTCAAACGACGATTCGAGTAGCCTTCACGTCGGCTTTGCGGCCATTTACATTAGTACCAACGGAAGATACCAGCAACTTCATTCAATTGATCACGCCGGTACGAACCTTCTAAATTTAGAAACTAACGGAGCGTCACCTCAAAAGGGTGGCGCTTTTTTTGTAAAAAAGAGTGCGGAAGAAGGCGGTTAGGTCCTGAGCATTAACGTCATTAAGCAGAAAATCCCGGGCCTGGATTTTTTCTTAATGGGGTTAAGCGCAGGGACCTGCCTTCTGGAGCACGTTTCGGTAATGTTGAATTAGAGGAAAAGTTCCGAAACTAGCGAAAAAGAGTGCGGTTAGACTCTGAGCATTAACGTCATTAAGCAGAAAATCCCGGGCCTGGATTTTTTGCTTAATGGGGTTAAGCGCAGGAGTCTGCCTTCTGGAGCACGTTTCGGCAATGTTGAATTAGAGGAAAAGTTCCGAAACTAGGGAAAAAGAGTGCGGTTAGACTCTGAGCATTAACGTCATTAAGCAGAAAATCCCGGGCCTGGATTTTTTGCTTAATGGGGTTAAGCTCAGGGACCTGCCTTCTGGAGCACGTTTCGGCAATGTTGAATTGAAGAAAAAGTCCCCCAGCAATCCAGCTAAAAGCACCGATCAAGCCACGACCTCAGTGCCAGCCTATATAAAATGGACAGATCAGCTAAAATTTTCAAAATGACGGATCATTTCGCGCCAATTATCTGGTATGCCAACGTTAAACACCCATGTAAGCTCCAAAACGGGTACAATTTCTGAAAATACCCTCAAAATTCCGCCAATTTCCACGTGAAATTGGTTACTTGCGTGCGCATATGCTTCGTGATTTTCAACAACTTTCAGAAAAGCCTGAAAAAGGGACTGAAAAAACAAAAAAATCGTTAAAAGGCCGCTATTTTTTGATTAGAGCAAATCTACCGGTTTTTTATCAAAAATATCAGGAAGGGCTTAAATCGGCTGAGAACGCAAAAATCAAGCAGTTAAACTGTACTTTTCCCTAAAATGCGGTATAATATAAAAGAAGAATATAGAGGGGTGAAATTGTGAAAAAAGAAGTTTTCATTGAGACGCCCTACATTACTTTAGGCCAGTTACTCAAAGAAGAATCCGTTATCAGTACTGGCGGTCAAGCCAAGTGGTATTTGCGGGAAAACACCGTTAATGTCAACGACGAGCCGGACAACCGGCGGGGCCGCAAGCTGTATCCTGGAGATACGGTGGAAGTGCCTGATACAGGATTATTTTTTATACGCTCAAAGCAGGGTGAATAATGTATTTGCAAGAACTGCAGCTGCGGCATTTTCGAAACTATCCCAGTGCTAATCTCGAGTTAGGACCCGGGATCAACGTTTTATTGGGAGAAAATGCGCAGGGCAAGACCAATCTATTAGAGGCAATCTACGTTCTTGCGTTGACGCGTAGTCATCGAACGGCCAATGATCACGACCTCGTTAACTGGGAAGCCAAAACGGCGAAGGTTAGCGGACGAGTCGTGAAATCGGTGGGGTCGGTGCCCCTAGAATTAACGTTCTCACGTCAAGGTAAGCGCGCCAAAGTGAATCACCTTGAGCAGGCTCGACTGTCACAATATATCGGCCAGCTCAATGTGATTTTGTTTGCACCGGAGGATCTCGCTATTGTCAAAGGTGCACCGACTGTTCGGCGGCGCTTTATGGACATGGAGTTTGGCCAGATGAATCCGCGCTACCTGTACAATCTGAGCCAGTATCGGACACTGCTAAAGCAGCGGAACCGGTACCTCAAAGATTTACAGCATAAGCAAAATCGTGACCTGTTGTTTTTGTCGGTTTTATCCGACCAACTGGCCGCGTATGGTGCGGAGATCATTGCCCAGCGGCTGCGGATGTTACATAAGCTGGAGCACTGGGCGCAGGCGATTCACGCCGAGATCTCTCAGCAAAAAGAAGAGCTGACGTTTCACTACGCAACCCAGGTGCCAGAGGATCAATTGACGGACCCGGACACCATTTGTGCGGCGTTGACGCAGCTCTACAAGGAACATCAGGACAAGGAGCTCTACCGGGGGACGACCCTAGTGGGCCCGCACCGAGATGATCTGTATTTTCGGGTCAACGGGAAGAACGTGCAGACGTTCGGCTCTCAAGGTCAGCAGCGAACTACAGCGTTAAGCGTCAAACTTGCTGAGATTGACCTGATGAAAGAAGAGACCGGGGAGTATCCGGTCTTGTTACTTGATGATGTCCTTTCTGAATTGGATGACGCCCGGCAGACCCATCTGTTGAAAGCTATCCAGGATAAAGTACAGACGTTTATTACCACCACCAGTCTGAGCGGGATTACCCGCCAGTTGATTAAGGACCCGACCATTTTTCACGTGGCTAACGGGACGGTGGTGGCTGATGGATCTGCCCCAAGTGGCGATCCGGCAACAAAGGAGGATTAAGCAGTGACTGATAAAGAACATGAAACCAAGGCAGAACAAGCCAGAGAATATGATGCCAGCCAAATCCAGGTCCTAGAAGGCCTCGAAGCGGTCCGGAAACGGCCCGGGATGTACATTGGCTCGACCAGTGCCCAAGGTCTTCATCACTTGGTTTGGGAAATTGTGGATAATGGGATCGATGAAGCCTTAGCTGGTTTTGCGGATTCCATTCATGTCACGGTCGAAAAGGATAACAGTATTACTGTTTCTGATAACGGTCGTGGGATTCCTGTCGACACGCAACAAAAAACGGGGAAGCCCGCTTTGGAAACGGTTTATACCATCCTGCATGCCGGGGGTAAATTTGGCGGTGGCGGTTACAAGGTCTCCGGGGGTCTTCACGGGGTCGGTGCATCCGTTGTCAACGCGTTGTCAACTCACCTGGAAGTTCAGGTTATCCGGGGTGGCAAGCGTTATGGGATTACCTTTGAACGTGGTCACGTTAAGAAACCCATGTACGTCATGGAAGAGGGCCTAGACCAAGATCGACACGGAACCATTGTGCACTTCTTACCGGACCCAGATATCTTCCGGGAAACGACGACGTTTGATATTAAGACGCTAACGACGCGGGTACGTGAACTGGCCTTTCTGAACAAGGGCTTGCGGATCACCATTCGTGACGAACGTCCAGAAACGCCGACTGAAGACGATTTTCACTATGAAGGTGGGATCCGCCATTACGTTGATTACTTGAACGAAAATAAAACAACCTTATTCGAGCCCCCAATCTACGTTGAAGGTGAAGAAAACGGGATTACTGTGGAAGTTGCCCTGCAATACACGGATGACTATCATAACAACCTGTTGACGTTTACCAACAACATCCACACCTATGAAGGTGGGACCCATGAAGAAGGATTCAAGCGCGCGCTGACCCGGGTCGTGAACGATTATGCTCGGCAAAACAAGCTGATGAAGGATAACGAGCCTAACCTGACTGGGGATGACGTTCGTGAAGGCATGACCGCCGTGGTTTCCGTGAAGCATCCGGATCCTCAATTTGAAGGTCAGACCAAGACTAAGTTAGGGAACTCTGATGCCCGGACCGCTGTGGATCACACGTTCGCTGATCACTTCATGCGCTACTTGATGGAACATCCAGACATTGCTCGCAAGGTTGTGGACAAGGGGACACTGGCATCTAAAGCGCGGGTCGCTGCTAAGCGGGCCCGAGAAGTGACACGAAAAAAGAGTGGGTTGGAAATCTCCAATCTGCCTGGGAAATTAGCCGATAACACGTCTAAAGACCCTGCCATTTCCGAATTGTTCATTGTCGAAGGGGATTCTGCCGGTGGGTCTGCTAAGCAGGGCCGGTCGCGATTGACTCAAGCTATCCTACCCATTCGGGGGAAGATTTTGAACGTTGAAAAGGCGTCCATGGACCGGATCTTGGCAAACGAAGAAATTCGGTCTATGTTTACCGCCATGGGAACCGGTTTTGGTTCTGACTTTGACGTGTCAAAGGCCAACTATCACAAATTAATTATCATGACCGATGCCGATGTCGACGGTGCCCATATTCGGACACTGTTATTGACGTTGATCTACCGCTACATGCGGCCATTGTTGGATGCCGGTTACGTGTACATCGCCTGCCCACCCCTGTATCGGGTTCGGCAAGGGAAGATGCAACAGTATCTGGATACCGATGATGAATTGAAGGAATTATTAGGGCAATTACCACCTGCACCCAAGCCTCAGATTCAACGGTACAAAGGGCTTGGTGAAATGGATGCTGAACAGCTCTGGGACACGACCATGAAGCCGGAAAATCGACGACTTTTGCGGGTTGATGCTCAGGATGCCATCAATGCTGATCAAGTGTTTAGTATGTTGATGGGGGACAAGGTTGCGCCTCGACGGGAATTTATCGAGGACAATGCCACCTTCGCCGAGTTGGATGTTTAGTGAAGAACGGAGGGCAAAAATTTGGCTGATCAAGATTACAATATAGGTCGGATTACCGACGTTGACCTTTCACAAACCATGCGAACATCCTTCTTGGATTACGCGATGAGTGTGATTGTACAACGGGCGTTACCAGACGTGCGGGATGGCTTGAAGCCAGTCCACCGTCGGATCCTATACGATATGCACGAACTCGGGATCACCCCTGACAAGCCATTCCGGAAATCTGCCCGGATGGTCGGGGATGTCCTTGGGAAATACCATCCGCATGGTGATTCTGCTGTGTATGAATCTATGGTGCGGATGGCGCAAGACTTCTCGTACCGCTACATGTTAGTGGACGGTCACGGGAACTTTGGTTCTGTCGATGGTGATGGGGCCGCTGCCATGCGGTATACCGAAGCGCGACTGAGTAAGATCGCGATGGAAATGCTGCGTGACATTAATAAAGATACGATTGATTTCCAAGATAACTACGATGGGTCCGAACGCGAACCCGTTGTGCTCCCTTCTCGTTTCCCTAACCTGTTAGTTAACGGGGCTTCTGGGATCGCCGTGGGGATGGCCACGAACATTCCGCCACACAACCTGACGGAAGTTATCAGTGCCCTGCACATCTTGATGAAGAACCCTGACGCCAGTCTGGCTGAGTTGATGGAGGTCTTACCAGGACCCGATTTCCCAACCGGTGGGATTGTGATGGGGAAGGCTGCTATTCGCCGGGCTTACGAGACCGGGAAGGGTACCATTACCTTACGGGCGAAAGTCGATATCGAAGAAGAAAAGAACGGTAAGCAATGCATTGTGGCCACAGAAATTCCTTACATGGTCAACAAAGCGAAGCTGATCGAACGGATCGCTGAACTGGCTCGAGACAAGCGAATTGAAGGCATTACCGATGTCAACGATGAAACCGACCGGACAGGGATGCGAATTGTTATTGATGTTCGGCGGGATGCTAGTGCAGAAGTTATCTTGAATAACCTGTATAAGATGACCCTCATGCAGACCTCGTTTGGGATCAACATGCTGGCTATCGTGAAGGGTGCCCCCAAGGTTCTCGGCCTGAAGCCGATCTTGCAATACTACTTGGACTTCCAGCTGCAGGTTATTCAACGGCGGACGGCTTTCGAATTACGGAAGGCTGAAGCTCGGGCTCACATCCTGGAAGGGTTGCGGATCGCCCTCGATCATATCGATGAAATTATCACCATTATTCGACAGTCACAGACTGCGGAAGTGGCGAAAAATGAATTGATGACGCGTTATAGCCTATCAGACAAGCAATCACAAGCCATTTTGGACATGCGACTGGTTCGTCTGACCGGTTTGGAACGTGAAAAGGTTGAGAAGGAATACAACGATGTTATGGCGAACATCAAGGATTACAAGGAAATCTTGGCATCCAAGGAACGTCAACAGAGCATCATCTACGACGAATTGATGGAAATTCAAAACAAGTTCGGCGACGCGCGGCGGACCGAATTGATGGTCGGTGAGGTCTTGAGTCTGGAAGACGAAGACTTAATTGCCGAAGAAGACGTTGTGGTTTCATTGACGCACAACGGCTACATCAAACGATTACCAACGTCTGAGTTTAAGGCTCAAAACCGTGGTGGTAAAGGAGTTCAAGGTATGGGTGTCCATGAAGATGACTTCATCGAACACCTCGTGGCAACGTCCACGCATGACATGCTCTTGTTCTTTACCAATACGGGGAAGGTCTACCGGATGAAGGGATATGAAATTCCTGAATACGGGCGGACAGCCAAGGGGATTCCGGTGATTAACTTGCTTGGTATCAACAATAATGAGCATGTGCAGGCCGTAATCAACGTGGCTAATCCGGGAGAAAATGCCGAACGTGACATCTTCTTCACGACGGTCCAAGGGACGGTCAAACGGACGCCGGTTGACGAATTTGCCAATATCCGAAGTAATGGTCTGAAGGCCATTAACCTCAAGGATGATGATGAATTGATCGATGTTGATATCATCAATGGTGATGCCAACATGATCATTGGAACGCATCTAGGTTATGCCGTTAGCTTTGCGGCTAAGGACGTGCGGTCAATGGGTCGATCAGCGACTGGGGTTCGTGGTATTCGGTTACGTGAGAGTGATTACGTGATCGGTGCCAGTGTCCTCAAGGCCGACAGTCGGGTGTTTGTCATTTCCGAAAAGGGTTATGGGAAGCAGACGCCAGCTAGTGAGTACCCAATCAAGGGCCGTGGTGGTAAAGGAATCAAGACCGTCAACGTGACCGAGAAGAACGGACCGTTAGCTGGATTGACCACCTTGGATGGTGACGAGGATCTGATGTTAGTCACGAACAAGGGTGTCATGATTCGCTTCAACGGGAGCGATGTTTCCGAGACAGGTCGGGCAACCTTAGGGGTGCACCTGATTCGTCTGGGCGAAGATACTGCGGTGGCAACGATGGCCAAAGTTGATAAGGAAGATGACAGTGCCAATGCTGAAGGCGAGACGACGGACGGCGACGTCCCCGCAACCGATAGTGCACCGGTAACGCCGAATTCTGACGCACCCGAAGCTTAATTGAAAGCGACTTAATGAGACTGGAACGAATGTGTTTTTAGCATTTGGTCCAATACGATAAATTTTGAGATTGAAAAGGCTGGGACGGTTGTCCTGGCCTTTTTTTTGAAGAAAAGTCAACCACCTGCCTATAATTTAATTTGTAAATGATTTCGGTGGATTTTGATTGTGATCCCAGGTATACTCGGTCTAGACCATAGCCTTTCTACGATAACGATAGTTGGAGGAGAAAATCTTGAAAAATCAGGAGACATGTCAGAGCCGGCAATACTTAACTGGGATCATTAGAATTAGTCTAGTTGCTGGTATAACGGCAACGGGAATAATGATGTGGTCGTCACCGATACAAGCGGAAAATAAGTTGGGGGTGGCAGTGCCAGGGAAGACGCAAGTGACTTCAACGGTCATGACTGGTCGAAGTGGTACTTGTGAATGGACTTTCCAAAATGGTATTTTGAAGATAGGCGCCGGTAACTATCAAGATAATAGCAGCTGGCGGAAATATGCCGATCAAATTCAAGAAATTCAGTTTACCGGAAAGGTTGTTTTTCCAGAACAGAGCTATGGGTTATTCAAAGGCTTGCGACAGCTACGTCATTTCACCGGGACGGCGTTTGTGGATACGAGTCAGGTCACCAACATGGGGGCCATGTTTCAGTTTGACAACGCCTTAGAGTCATTAGATCTACGAAGCTGGGACGTTCGTCAGGTCAAGGGAATGAGGAATATGTTCTCTTGGACGAAATCATTGCGTGAGTTGCATGTAGAAACATGGAAAACGGCACAGGTGGCATGGATGCAATCGATGTTCATGTATTGTGGTGCGCATTCTCTGGATTTACGGCAGTGGTCGGTCGACAAAGTCAGTGACTTGTCGGGGATGTTTTTTGGTATGAGCTACCTGACGAGCTTAGATTTACGCGGTTGGCAAACGCAACGGGTTACGTCATTGTTTAATACGTTTGCGGAGACGCCAGAGCTGACGAATCTGCAGTTGGGCGATCACTGGGATACCAGTCAGGTGACTAATCTGAGCGGAACGTTTGAGCATACGGGGTTACGGTCACTGGATCTACGCGGATGGGATGTACGTCGCGTGATCACGATGGCGTCTCTGTTTTGGAACTGCTACGACTTGGAATCTATAGATTTTAGCGGGTGGCAAACGGGTAATGTAACCAATATGGGGAGGATGTTTCGACACGTTCCTGCTAAGGCGTTACCAATTGACGATTGGGATGTGAGCCACGTGACCGATATGAGTCAGATGCTAGCCGAGACGGGGGCGCAGACGCTAGATTTACATAAGTGGAATGTGCGTCAAGTGGTGAATTTTGAACAATTATTTGCGGCTAGTCAGGCCGAAAATATTAACGTTAGTGGCTGGCAAACATCCCACGCAGGAAGCATGCAGAAGATGTTCTACCGGGCGCAGGTTACAGCATTAGATTTGAGAGAATTTGATATGACCCATTTAGATTACCGAGATGATCCTTATTCAGATTATTGGGATAGTGGTCGCGTTGAATTGATGCTGGGAAGTTTGCCTAATCTCCACGTGTTGCAGCTGGGGCCCAAGAATTTATTAAAAGATGCTAACGGTTATACGGTTGGTTTAAGTAGTGCATCTGATGATAATCACGACAACGATCTCTGGCAGGCCGTCGGGACAGGAACGATTGCTAAGCCACAGGGTTCGGTACTAACGATTCCAGAGTTAGAAGATCACTATACCCCAACGATGGCTGGAACGTATGTGCGAAAGATCAAGGCAGCACCAGTGTTTGTGTCCTATTCAGACCTAGACACTGGCGAGATTATTCAAGCTGGACAGACCTTGAATGGTTTTATAGGAGAGGTGTTTACAATTGGGAAGAATGTACCAGGGTATCAGTATCAACGTGCAAGTGGACCACTGACGGGGAAATTTGGGAATCACCTGCAGACGATAACATTGTACTATTTGAAGACGACCTCGAAGTTAGGTAGTGTTACCTTTGAAGCCCTAGATGATATCGGCAACCGGGTGAGTCCAGACGTAAATCAGACTGGCAAGATTGGGAACCAGTTTCCAATTGTGGCGCCGGTAATTCCAGGGTATCGCGTACACTTAGATGCACCATTACCAGCAATGGGCGTGTTTACTGTAGAACCACAGGTGATTCGGTTCCTTTATCGGCAATGGGGCAAGGTTAGAGTTTGGTATATCGACGAAGCGTGGCATCCCATTTTACAAGCCCGAGAGTTCGAGGGTGAAGCTGGAACGGACTATCGCGTAGAACAGTTTACAATGGGACTAGAGAGCGGTTTAGCTGGGTTTACTTTTCTTCGGGGAATTGGCATGCCAGGAAAATACGGGGCTGGAGAAGAGACAGTAGCCTTGATGTTTAAGAAAAATAGCGCGGAGAAGCCGGGTCCAACACCAACACCAACACCAACACCAACACCAACACCAACACCAACACCAACACCAACACCAACACCAACACCAACACCAACACCAACACCAACACCAACACCAACACCAACACCAACACCAACACCAACACCAACACCAACACCAACACCAACACCACTGCCTACGTCACAAGTTAATTCGGAGAAGCCGGCCCAACCGATTGAGACGGTAGAAAATGGTGGAAACGGCGACTTGATTACGTCTGGTGTGGCCAATCAGGCTTCGTCGAAACCGGCGAAACAGCGTCGGAAAAGTAAAAAGGTTGTTCACCAGCAAAGCCATCGTGGCAGGGCAGCCGATGTAGCGACCGATAGCGCAAAGCGTCAACGAAATCAAGCCTTACCTGCCACCGGAGAGACGGTGTATGACTGGCGTATAATGCTGAGTGGTCTATTGCTAGCGGCGTTGAGTTGGCAGTGGTGGTGGCAGCGCAGGCGATAACTTAGTCGCTAGAAGAGCGCGATGAGACTGCTGACTAGACCTAAATGAAAATAGGATGAAAGAATAATCGTAAAGGGAATTTACCAATTGTCGAATTCCCTCTTTTTCGTGGCTTAGCTGTTGAAGGTTGGTCTAAGAAAAGTTGCTAAATAAAATTAGATAGTGGGAACAATGTTATAGCTCTGCATGATACAAGGGATTTGTAAGCCGGCTTCCACAACCAAATCGTTCACGAGTTATACTTTTACTTTATTTCACCAGTACTATAGGAAATGAAAGTGCATGTTAATTGTTAGATGGTATGGACATATTTGTCAATGTGTCCTATACTGACTTTAGACAGATATTGAGATGTGTTACACATGAAAGGGGTAGCATCATGAGTATTAAGTTGGGGAATAGCGCAAAACACAAGTTGACTACCTTAGCAATTTTAAGTGTTATCGCCGGAGTTGGGCATCAAGTAGACACGGCTCAAGCCGATACGACGGGATCCGGAGATGATAACAACGGAACGGAAAATACTGGCGTTGCACCGACAGCTAACGATATTAATAGCAATGAAGAAAAGTTCAGTAATTCACAAAGCGATGGTGCATCAGGACCGGCCGACAGTCAAAAGGATGGTTCACAAGGTGAAGACTCGGTTGGAGATACTGAGGAAGATGGCGTAGTGGCTGGAGAGCAAGGTAATAATGGGGAAACGATTGGTACACATGCTCAAAAGGATGGAAATGAAAGCGGTATCACTGGAGCGCCTGGGGGGCCTACGAATCCAGCAAAACCAGCACCAAATCCGGTAGCCGCAAAAGCACCAGCGCCTCAATTGACGACTCCTCCGACACCAGCACCTCAAGTAAACGCCGCCAAGTCTAAGAGTAACTTGATGAAAGTTGCTGTTGCGCCGGTCGTTCAGACTGGAACTTGGGGTACCAGTGCCTGGAGTATGGATGATCAAGGCGTGATGACGATTAAGGCGGGGACACTAGGGACTAGTCTCGAGATGGCCGCGGTTAAGGGCAACGTCACGAAAGTTATTTTTGATAGCGGGTTTATCTTGCCTTGGAAGTGCTCACAGTTATTTAATGAATGGACTAAGGTTCAATCATACGAAGGCTTAGCGAATGTGGATGCTTCCAAAGCTAATGTCATGGTTAGTATGTTTGCTTACAACTTTGCACTGGAGAGTATTGACCTGAGTAGTTGGGATATGAGCAAAGTTAATAATATGTTGGCGATGTTCCAAGGGCCCAACGCAGAGCCGGAATTTTCACTTGGTGGTGAGGCGTACATGCACCTGACGAGTGTGAAGATGGGAGACAGTCTGGGTAAGACGTCGGTGAATATTGCTGCCATGTTTGAAGGCGACAAGATGTTGACTTCGGTTGACGCTGCAAATTGGGATGTCAGCAAGATTAACAATATGGCTGATACTTTCAATGGCACGGGGTTCACGTCATTAGATCTCAGCAATTGGCAACTTAAATCAAATCTTAAAGCAATTAATGCGTTCGGCAATATGTACAACTTGACGAGCCTCAACTTGGCCGGTTGGAATTTGACAGGAAATGTTGCGTCAATATTTGCAAATGATGTGAAGCTTAGTAGCCTTGATTTGACAAATTTTGCCGGCTCAGGCGTTTATCACCAAGTCTATGGGATGACGGGACTGAAACAGCTGACCTTAGGACCGAATAATGCGATGGCCACACAGGGCCATCCAGAGTGGATGTTAGGCCTTCCCGAAATTACACCTTCCGATGACTACACTGGTCTCTGGCAGTTTGTGGGTACCGGAACAGTTGACAAGCCTAATGGGCCAACCTACACGGCTGCTGAGTTGATGGCCGCTTATGATGGCGCCACGATGGCCGGGACCTACGTTTGGCAAAAGACGACGCCTAAGCCAACGACACCAACAAATCCTGGGACTGATACTGGAAATACGACGAACCCAACGACACCAGATGTTGATAATACGACTGATCCAGTGACGCCGGAGACTAATGGCGATGTTGTGACTGGCGGGGATGGCGCCACAATTGATGGCAGTGCGGCAGCTAAAGTTAACCGGGCTAAGAAGACCACCAGAGCCGTTGCCAAAAAGGCCGTTAAGAGAAATACGACGAAGTCCAACGCGCCTACCACGGTAGTCTTTGCTAAGGCGGACAAACAGGCACGGGCAACGCAACTCGGCCAGCCTGCTACTAAGCAACAGAGTCAGAAGACCACTTTACCGCAAACGGGTGAACAACAAGCTTCCGGTTGGTGGGCAACGTTGGCCGGAGTCATCGGCTTGAGTCTACTCAGCTTGAACTGGTTTAAGCGCCAAAGTTAAACGTCATAAGTAATGGGGAACTGCTTGGCTTAGGCCAAGCGGTTTTCTTTAGATAATCAACTCATGCTTAGCTGAAATATACAACTGAATATATTGGTAATTTACCCGATAATATAATTGGTGTATAAGATACTAAAACGACTGATAATTCCTGATATAAAGCCGATTATATGAAGATAGTAATTTAAATTATTTAAATAATTGTATATAGTTAAATGTATTTACTTTAGTTCTGACGTCTGGTAAGCTCAAAACAACATCAATTGGCTAGGGGAATTTTGGAAAATAAAGGAGGAGCGGAGACGCCATGGCAACGACCATCATTGATTTTGCGACGGCACTCACTGTACTGGGAAATCATCTAAAAGTTCGGCGTCAAGCACTGGGACTCTCTCAGCAGGCACTTGCTGGTGGGCTGTGTGCGCAAACCATGATCGGTAATATTGAGAAGGGAATTGATCTGCCCAACGCGAACCTACTGGCTAAGTTGTGTGAGCGACTGCGCTTGCCTCACAATCAGATGCTCAAGGAGAACTACCCTATTCGACGGCTACCGTCGTTTAGCGATAAAGTCCACAGATTATGTGACCAGCAGCGATACGCTGACCTGAAGGCTTACATGGAGCGTCCTGGTCGTCTCCAAGTTTTGACAACCGATGAAGATTTAAAGACCTATTATTACTACTATGGTTGGGCCGTTTATCAGTCGACTCACGATGTGACCGCCGGGTTGCGCAGCATTCGTACCGCGTTGACCATGATGATGCCACAGCATCCGCAAAACTATCGGACACTCGAAGTGTTACTCTTTTCAACTGAAAATTATATGACAGCAGCTACTACGAACCAGCCGAATTATGCCGGCTTTGAGCGGGCATTGGCCATTATTCACGAACAACGGTTGATAGACAGCAGTCAAAATCTCTGCATGGTCTTTAACCAGTATGCACGAATATGTTTAGCACAGGGGCAACCACAACGAGCGATTCAGGTCTTAATTGACGGCATCGCGTGGGCGGACGCCCATGAGTCGACTTATATGCTCGCTGATAATTATACATTGTTGGCCCAAGCGTATGCGTTGACCCAACAAGTACTGGCGGAACAGCGTCTAGGGGCAGTTACGACAGCAATGATGCCGTCAACGAGGCAGCAGATCTATTAGGGGGAATAGGCGATGATGAGTGAATGGGCAGCAATTCAAGAGACGTTATTTCTCATGCACGATGGCTTATTGGTCGAGTCACTGGCTCGCGAGGCCGAGGATGAGGCTGAGTCAGATGTGCCACGAGCCAAATAAAAGCAAAGCAATTAGCGCGATCTGGTAAGTCCTGGTCGCGTTTCTTATCAGTGACACGTTATTCACGAAGTGCAATGGACCGCGGTTGAGCGATCATTAAGTAATGGAAATAAATTAATTTTGAAAATAAAAAATATTCGGCTACTTTTCACGTAGTTAAGTAGTGTAGCGTAAGCAGCACCCGTCGGTCGGCCCCGATTTGCTTAACAAAATGTTTTATGCTATACTACTAGCTTGTGAGTATCTGGCTTTTGCTAGAGTCTCTCCTTGCTTCCGCATTGCAGCGGGGGCCTGAAGTCCATAAGGAGGTGTAACATTCATGGAAACTACTAAATACGAAATTACCTACATTATTCGTCCAGACCTTGACGATGCCGCAAAGACCGCTTTGGTTGAACGGTTCGACAACGTGCTTAAGGATAACGGTGCCAACATTCTTGATTCTAAAGACTGGTCTAAGCGTCGTTTTGCTTACGAAATTGGTGGCTTTAACGAAGGTATCTACCACGTTATTACTTTAAACGCCAATGACGATGCAGCATTGAACGAATTTGACCGTTTAGCTAAGATCAACGACAGCATCTTACGTCACATGATCGTTAAGCGCGAAGACTAATTTGACTTTAAACTTTTAATTTTGAGAGGAGTTATTCAGCAATGATCAACCGAGTAGTACTAACTGGCCGACTGACACGGGATGTTGACTTACGATACACCCAAGGCGGTGCTGCTGTTGCCACGTTTACCTTGGCCGTTGATCGGCGGTTCACCAACAAAACTGGTGAACGGGAAGCTGATTTCGTAAGTTGCGTTATCTGGCGCAAGTCTGCGGAGAACTTTGCGAACTTCTTCCACAAGGGTTCCCTTGTTGGGATTGAAGGTCGAATTCAGACCCGTAATTACGAAAATCAACAGGGCCAACGGGTTTATGTTACCGAAGTTGTTGTCGAGGACTTTTCGTTCCTCGAACCACGTTCTCGCAACGCGAACAACAATGACGCCGGTAACAATAACTACGGCGGTAACCCAGCGAATAATGCACCTCAACAAAATCAAAATCAAAATGCCAATCCATTTACGAGTGGGAATCCGTCTTCGACGGCCCCATCACAAAATTCGAATCCAGCCCCAAGTAACAATAACGGCAACAATGCTGGGAATAACTCAGCTGATCCGTTTGCGAATACCGGCGATTCAATTGACATTTCCGATGATGATTTACCGTTCTAAACACTAAAATACGAGGAGGGAATTTCTCATGGCAGGACAACGTCGTGGCGGCCGTCGCCGTCGGAAGGTTGACTTTATTGCAGCCAACCACATCGAATACATTGATTACAAGGATACTGACTTATTACGTCGGTTTATCTCCGAACGGGGTAAGATCTTACCTCGCCGGGTTACTGGTACAAGTGCCAAGAACCAACGTAAATTAACTATTGCTATCAAGCGTTCACGGATCATGGGCTTAATGCCATTCGTTAGCGAAGAAGGCTAGTCTGAAAGAGACCAACGTCATTGGCGACGTTGGTCTTTTTTATTGGGAATTTATTATTGAGCTAATCTGAAAACCACATAGGTAAGCTATAAATTAGGGCCCACGGCAAATTTGTCGTGGGCCCTTTGGCGCACCTACATCGTTGTGGCAATGAGATTATAGTCTATTTCGAAAGTGTTGTGGAGATAAGCCAAATTCCTTCTTAAAGACTCGCGAAAAGTAGTAACTATCCGTGTAACCCAACCGCTGTGCGACCTGCTGAATTGGGACGTTGGTATACTGCAGATAGTGACTAGCACGTTTCATCTTAATGGAAGTGATGAATGCGATAACGCTGGAGTTGACCACTTCCCGGAATTTTCGGCTGAGATAACTGGTCGAAATTCCGAGTGCATTGGCAACATCCGCAAGCTTAATTGGTTCATCGATGTGTTGGTAAATGTAGTGAATTGCCGCGTCAACGTAGCTACTCCCGGGGGTACTGGTTTGGGCATCATCCATGGCAAGCGTGGCCAGTAGAACGCCCAACACCTGCGACACGTAGAAGACGGCATCGTAGCTGAATCCTGGGATGAAGGATTTGATCATCTGCCAGAATTGCCGCATGGTCGAATTGACCTGCTCATTTGTGAGGTGGTCGATGAAGTGAGCCTGTTTAGGCGAGACATTGACATATTCCTCGGCCAGTTTACCCCGAAAATGTAGCCAGTAGATATCCCAGGGGTCATCCTTCGAAGCATAGTAGGTGTGCTTGATCCCCGGAGGCATGATAATCAGTGAGTATTGGTGCAGGTGATAGGTCGTGTCTTCGACGATCACGGTACCGGAGCCGCCTGTACAGAAGATAATGACCCAACCAGCCGACCCCTGTTCGCGATTCACGTAATGGTACTGAGCATTGGGGAAAAATCCCAGGTCGGTCACATAGAGGTTCGCGATAATTGGTGAAAATATGTAATCTTGAAGGACGTCCTTGGGTAACACAAATAAGTATTCATTATCAAAGTCCTGTAGGCGCCGCAATGTGGTGATCTCCTTTCGCTGGGGGCTCTGACGTTCAAGCCCCTGAACTACCTTGAGTATACCGTTTGAAACACGGATAATCCATCTTTCTGGTCTTTTAGTGCATTCAAAGAAAGCGCTTTCCATATTAAGCTTAGGCTAGATTGAGGAAAGGAACGATTGTGTATGTTGCAAACGATTACGGGCGTTTCGTTAACGGAAACTGAACTAACAATCCCGACATATAAGACGGGCCAGCCGGAGAAGAACCCAATGTTTTTAGAAAAGCGGGTCTATCAAGGGAGTAGCGGGAAGGTTTATCCCTTCCCAGTCACCGAAAGGATTTTTGATGAGAAGCAGAATCACACCTATCATGCCATTATTCTAGAGAATCAATACTTACAAGTGACCTTTCTGCCAGAGCTGGGTGGTCGGATTTATCGGGCACTCGATAAGACCAATAATTACGATTTTGTCTACTATAATCATGTGATCAAGCCGGCATTAGTTGGGCTCACCGGATCCTGGATCTCCGGAGGCATTGAGTTTAACTGGCCGCAACATCACCGGCCAGACACGTTCTTACCGATTGAGACACAAATTGAAAGCCATGACGATGGGTCTAAGACATTATGGATGAGTGATATCGACCGGATGTATGGCACTAAAATTTCCGTGGGTTTCACGATGTATGCGGACAGGTCCTACCTCGAATTGAACGAACATTTTAAGAATCCGACCGACTTGCCCCAGACCTTCTTGTGGTGGGCTAACCCAGCGGTACCGGTTAATGACCACACCCAATCTATTTTCCCACCTGACGTGAATGCCGTATTTGATCACGGTAAGCGGGCCGTGTCGACCTTTCCGATTGCGACAGGGGAATACTATAAGGTCGATTATTCTGCCGGCGTCGATATTTCTCGCTACAAGAATGTTCCCGTACCCACGTCCTACATGGCGGCGCACTCGGAGTACGACTTCTTGGGCAATTACGATCACCAGAAAAATGCTGGACTCCTCCATGTTGCCGACCATCACACGTCGCCTGGGAAGAAGCAGTGGACCTGGGGTAACGGTGACTTTGGGAAATCCTGGGATCATCAACTGACCGATAATGACGGGCCTTACATCGAACTGATGGTGGGGACGTTTACCGACAACCAACCTGATTTCACTTGGCTTCAACCTCACGAAGAGAAGTCGTCGACGGAATACTTCATGCCTTACAAAAATGTTGGGGCTGTGAAGAATGCGACGATCAATGCCGCCGTTAATTTGGAACGAGAGGGTAGTGACTTGCGGATAAAAGCCTACGCGACGTCGGTCTTCGAGGACGCTCACGTTAAGCTCTATCAGAACGCGCAAGTCCTTACCGATGATGTTCAAACGTTGAGTCCAACGGCAACCTTCGAGAAAACGCTCGCTAATCCATCAGGGGCCGACCATGATTTTCGAGTGGTTGTTACCGACACTGCTGGTCGAGAATTAGTCAGTTACCAGCCAGCCAAGGATGACGTGGAACAGATCCCGGACGCTGCCAAGGAAATTGCCGCACCCGAGAAGTTACAGACGAACGATGAACTTTACTTAGCGGGACAACACTTGGAACAGTATCGACATGCCACGTATCGACCGGCGGATTACTACTTAGAGGGTTTGAAACGTGACCCCGGCGACTACCGGATCAACGACGCCTATGGTTTACTCTTGTATCGGCGGGGACAATTTGCGAAGAGCCAGGAATACTTTGAAACGGCCATTAAGCGACAAACGACACACAACACCAATCCAGTTAGTGGTGCCGCACACTACCACTTGGGGTTGAGTCTGCGAATGCAGGGAAAGCTGACCGTCGCTTACGACCACTTCTTCAAGGCGACTTGGTCACACGAAACCCAATCCGTGGCCTTCCTCGCACTGGCTCAGATCAAGGCCAGTCGCGGTGAACTGATGGCTGCGTTGAAATTTGTCGATCAGGCATTAGTTACCGGGTCACACGACATGGCGGCGCGGACACTCAAGGTCAGCTTACTACGGAAACTTGGCCAGACTACGGCGGCAACACAACTGGTGGCTGAGAATACGCAATTGGACCGGATCGACCTGGCCAATCGTTATGAAGCTTATCGGTTAACCACCAATGCCACGACTGAGGGCGCGTTGACGGCTGCGTTGAACGGCAAGCTCAACAATTACTTAGCCTTAGCCGAGGCTTACAGTCGTCGTGGGGCGTATGCCGATGCTTTGGCGATTATCAGTCATTACCCTGGCGAGCATCCCCTGAAGAGCTACTATCAAGCCTATCTAGCCGCTAAATTGGATCGATCGGCCGATGCGACGGCCTACGCCGCTGCCGGTGCGACGGCTTCGCCAGATTATGTCTTCCCGAATCGGTTAGAAGACGTCCGGGTACTGCAGTATATTTGTGAGAATTACCCTCAAGATGGTCTAGCTGCTTACTACTTAGGCAACTTTTTCTATGATCGGCAGGTATATACGACGGCAACAGGATTGTGGGAACATTGTACGCAAGTCAATCCAGACTACGCGATGGCGCACCGGAACTTAGCGATTGCCTACTTCAACCGGCAGAATGATCCCGAGGCAGCCTTAGCCGAGTTGACGACGGCATTTCAATTAGATCCGAAGAATAGCCGCTTGGTCTTCGAGTTAGCAACGCTCCACGAGAAGCTCAACGATCCGTTGGCCGACCGTTTACAATTTCTGGAAGATCACCGCGACCTCGTTTCACAACGGGATGACAGCTACATCTTACTGGTCACACTGTTGAATGAGACCGGTCGGTACCAGGAGGCTTATGATGCCGTGATGGCCCATATCTTCCATCCATGGGAAGGCGGCGAAGGCAAAGTCAGCACGCAGTATGAATATGCATTGGTTGAGTTGGCCAAGCAGGACTTGCAGGCCCATGACAGCGATGACGCTATTGCCAAGCTGAAACAGGCCTTGGTATATCCGCGGAGTTTAGGTGAAGGCAAGTTGCCAATCGCCGTCAATAACGTAATCGATTTCTATCTCGGCATGGCTTACCAGGCCAAAGGGGATGAGACCGCGGCCAAGGCGCACTTCGAAGCGGCCACCCAGGGCCTGAGTGAACCGACCGACATGATGTACTATAACGATCAACCGGCCGATACTATCTTCTACCAAGCGTTGGCTGATGAGCAGTTGGGCCGGATGAACGCTGCGAAGGCACGCTACTACAAGTTGATTAACTTCGGTGAGCAGCACATCTTCAACACTTTCAAGCTGGACTACTTCGCCGTATCATTGCCGGACGCCTTACTCTTTGACGATGACTATCAAGCGAAGAATTCCGTTCACTGTGACTACCTGATGGCACTGGGGTACTTAGGTTTGAACCAGACAGCCAAGGCACAGACCTTCTTTGACCGCGCCCGAGCACGCAACAACCATCACCAAGGGGTTCTTCGGCACGTTAACTTTGTGAAACCCGAGGTCTAAGCCATGGATATAACGGTGAAAAAGTATGATCATCAGGCGGGTAAAGATTATTGCGAACTGACATTGACCAACGACCAGGGAATGCAGGTCAAACTGCTAAACTATGGGGCTACGTTGGAGCAGGTTCTATTACCTGGTGAAAATGGACCCGAAGACGTGATCCTGTCGTTACCATCATCAGCTGATTATGGCGTGGCCCGAAACTATCTGGGCGGCACGGTTGGTCGAATCGTGGGTCGTGTGCGTCGCGGTCAGTGGCAACTGGGCAACCAGTTGATTCAACTGCCTGTGAATAGTGGGAAGAACCACGCCCATGGGGGCACTGGAACGGATACGCAGGTCTTTGCTTTTCAACCAGAAATTACGGCACGTAGCGTCAAGGTAACGATGACGTTGGTCGATCCGAACGGTGCCAACGGGTACCCGGGTACGCTGAAAATGTGGGTGAGCTACGAACTGGATAACCAGAATCGGCTGACCTACCGGATTCAAGCGGTAACGGACCAAGTAACGGTCTTCAATCCGACCAACCACGTATACTTCAACCTCGATGGGCCGGAGACGACCGTGGCGGATCAGCACCTGAAGATTGCCAGTGACTATTACCTCCCTTTGGATGCAGAGAGCCTACCGTATCGCGGTCGCGCGGCGGTTGCTGGGACCGTGTTTGATTTTCGCCGGGGTAAACGTCTTGGGGCCGTCCTCGATGGGAATGATCCGGAGATCGTAGCCGAGCGGGGATTGAACCATCCCTTTATGTTGACAGGACGCCAGCCAGTTGTCACATTGACATCGCCGCAAAGGAACCGAGTCATGCGGATGCAGACGACGGCACCAGCGGTCGTCGTCTATACGGCCAATCACTTTGCACATACGCCGGGTGTCACGGCCAAGATCGGCCAGTACGGCGGGGTGGCATTTGAAGCGCAGGTCGCCCCACAAGAGGGCAGCGACCTGACGCCACTGACACTGATGCCGGGAGAACGCTTTGATCGCCAGACCAGTTGGCAGTTCGACTTCTAGTTGGTCCGTCAGATCAGTTGAGACGCATGCTTTCAGCTAGCAACGATTGGAGAGAATAAAAATGAAAAAGAAAAAGATAAGTTCCTACGTGATCTTAATTTCTTGTGCGGCGGCCTTGGGTGGACTTCTGTTTGGGTACGATACCGCCGTTATTTCTGGGGCCGTTGGGTTCCTACAGATCAAGTTCGCGCTGAGCAGTGCGGCTGTCGGCTGGGTCACCTCGTGTATCCTAATTGGTTGTGCCATTGGGGTCACAATTGCCGGGGTTCTCAGTGACCTATTTGGTCGAAAGAAGATTCTGGTGTTATCAGCCATCATCTTTGCTGGATCCTCAGTCGGCGCCGCTTTGGCTGGTAGCTACATAACGCTGGTTATCTGGCGGATGTTAGCCGGAATTGGGATCGGCCTGACTTCCCTAATTACCCCGTTGTACATTGCCGAAATGGCCCCAGCGGAGGTTCGGGGAAAGCTAGTCACCGTGAACCAACTGGCGATTACCATTGGGATCTTCGTGGTCTACTTCGTCAACGCCGCCATCGTTTCCGGGTCTACGCAAGCCTGGAACGTATCTGTGGGGTGGCGGTGGATGATGGGAGTTGGCGTCTTGCCATCCGTGCTGTTCCTCCTTGCCCTGATTCCGGCGGGCGAAAGTCCGCGTTGGCTCCAGCAACATGGCAAGGTGGACGCGGCACTGAGCGTTTTGAAACGTGTGGAAGGCGATGATGCTGCGGCACAAACGCAGTTAGACGACATCGTGGCTTCCGAAAAAGTAGTGGATGACACGTCATTTAAGGACCTATTCAATAAGACTTGGCTCCCTGTACTGATGATCGGGGTGTTACTGGCCGTCTTCCAACAGTTCTCCGGGAGCAACGCCATCATGTACTATGCGCCGGAAATCTTTAAGGGTGCTGGCTTCGGCCAGAACGGTGCGTTTATGGCGACCGTTTCCATCGGAGTCATCAACATGGTGATCACGATTGTTTCCTTAGGCTTGGTCGACAGAGTTGGCCGGAAAGCCTTGTTGGGATGGGGTTCCTTCGCCATGTCACTGTGCCTGCTGGTTGTTGCAATTTGCTTCTTTATGCAGGCACCTGGCGCACTCACGCTGACTTTTATCCTGCTGGCGATTGCGTCTTACGCCATTTCATTAGCACCAGTGACCTGGATCATGTTATCGGAAATTTTCCCTTCCAAAATTCGGGGACGGGCGATGTCTATCTGTACACTGATTCTGTGGCTGAGTGATTTCGTCTTAAGCTACACCTTCCCAATTTTGACCAAAAATATCGGGGAGGGGTGGACCTTCATGCTCTATGTGGCGGTTACCATGATTGCGGCCATCTTCATCTGGCAAAAGGTTCCAGAAACCAAAGGGAAGTCTTTGGAAGAAATTGAACTGTACTGGCACCGTAAGAATGAAGGCACTGCGGTAACGGTTAAGGACTAAAGTTGGTCAATGGTTTAAGGAGCCTGGGACAAAATCCCAGGCCCTTTTTTTGCTCTCCTAAGCTATATTGCTGAAACGTGGGCCAGAAGGCAGCTGACTCCGCTATCAGCCTTAATGCTCGCCAGCTAACCGCCTTTTAGCCCACTCTCCTTTTTACTAGTTGCGGGTATTAGCTATCTTAAATTGCGAAAACGAAGTCGTCAGTTGCTGGTTTTCTCGTGAACTCT
Organism: Levilactobacillus muriae; assembly: GCF_045862015.1. Classification (NCBI taxonomy): domain Bacteria; kingdom Bacillati; phylum Bacillota; class Bacilli; order Lactobacillales; family Lactobacillaceae; genus Levilactobacillus; species Levilactobacillus muriae. The sequence continues at coordinate 93,390 of NZ_BAAFRU010000009.1, read as the reverse complement.
TTAGAATTGAAGCTAGTTCAATGAGGAGGTAGTGGAAATGATTACAGCATTTGCGAGTCCCTCGACCTACGTTCAGGGTGACCAGCTTCTCCAGCACGCGGCCCGTTACATTGCCCCGTTTGGCAACCGTGGCCTGTTGATTGCTGACGATACCGTTTGGGAATTAGTGGGCGGGCAGTTCTATCATCATCTAACGGCGGATGGACTTAAGATCGAACACATTCATTTCAAGGGTGAGAGTTCTCCAGAAGAAATTGCGCGGATTCAAGCTATTGGGGCAGCTAAGGACGCCAAATTTGTCATTGCCCTGGGTGGTGGGAAGACGAATGATACGACTAAGGCCGTTGGCGATCAGCTTCACGTGCCCGTCGTGATCGTCCCAACGCTGGCGTCTAACGATTCGCCATGCACGCGGCTGAGTGTTATTTATTCACCCAACGGGGAGTTCTTGAAGTATCAATTCTATAATAAGAATCCCGACTTGGTATTGGTGGACTCGACCGTGATTGCCGGGGCACCCGTGCGCTTCCTAGTCGATGGGATTGCAGATGCACTGTCGACCAACGTTGAGGCTCAGACGGTCGCCCGGGCCCGGGCCACGACACTCTTACCGCTGCAGACCGATCAAACGGCCGCTGGGTTAGCCCTTGCCGAGAAGTGCGAGTCGTTGCTGTTCAAATACACTGGGCAAGCCGTTTCCGCAGCCGCCGACCACGTGGTTACCCCAGCACTATCCCACGTTATTGAGGCCAACATTCTTCTGAGTGGTGTGGGCGCCGAAAGCTCCGGGTTGGCAGCAGCCCATAGTTTTCAGAATGGGTTGACAGCGTTGTCCGGTGATGTGCATAAGCTGTCGCACGGGGAGAAGGTGGCGTTCGGAACGCTACTCAACTTAGTCTTGGAGGGGGCAACGGATGCCGAATTTCAACGCTATTTGGATTTTGAATCTGATCTGGGATTACCGACCACCTTAGCCGACTTGCATCTGGATGAAGCTAGTGATGAGGATCTGATGAAGGTTGCCAAGCTAACGGTCCAGTCCGGGGAAACAATCCACAATATGGGCTTTCCAGTGAGCGCCCGCGACGTTTTCTCCGCGATGAAGGCTACCGATGAGTTGTCTCGGCAGATGCAGCGACGGTTCTAGAATCCTTTTAAATAGGCTCGTTGTTAGCCGCTTTATCAGCCGCTTAGAAATAGACCTGGGCCATTTGTGCCGGGTCCATTTTTATTTGGTAAGCTTATTTTTTAAGGAGATTGTTGGTAATTACCTCGAAACTGAGGAAGGTTTCCTCAGTTTAACGGAAATGGAATAAAAGTCAACTGGTAAACCGTTAATATAACGAAATAAATATCCAAGGGATCGTGAGCGTATCCAAAAAGCAATGCGCCAGCACCAGGGGTCGGATCCTGTGCGGACGCATTGCTTTTAACAAGATTTAGAATTCGCGGTGACCGCCTAAGTAGACCAGTTTATCGGTCTGAACGACGTTGGCGGTATCGGCGAGGGGATCGGCCTTCAGAACTTGAAAATCAGCGAATTTGCCAACTTCCAAGGTGCCATATGCTTGGTCAACGCCCATCAAGGCGGCCGAGTTCAGGGTTGAACACTGGTAGGCCTGGGCAGGCGTCATACCTAATTTTGTCAGGAGACCAAATTCGCTGGGGGTTAAGTCAAAGCCGTTGAATGGTGTCCCAGCATCAGTGCCACAAGTGAATTTTACCCCAAGTTGGAAGGCACGACGCATGTTAACGTAGGTGTCATCTAGGGCATCAGCGGCCTTCTTGACTTCCCAGTCGGGTAAGACGCCGTGGCCCTGTTCGGGGATGACCCACTCGGCGATCAGTGTGGGTGTGAGGTAGGTGCCTTGCTTAACCATTTGCTTGGCCTCATCCTCGGTAACGTAGAAGCCATGTTCTACGGAATCTACGCCGGCGTCTAGGGCATTTTGGATGCCGGGATTGCCCTCAGCGTGGGCAGCAACAATGCGACGTTTGTGGTGAGCCTCTTCAACAGCCACGTGCATTTCGGCCACAGAGAGCTGGGCGTCTTCCATGAAATCATTGGGGGTCATAACACCACCGGTCGCCATGACTTTGATGCTTTCAGCGCCGTTCTTAAATGCGGTACGGACGGCCTTGCGCATTTCATCGGGGGAGTCGACCGCATGGCCACCATGCGGGGAGTCACCGTGACCCCCAGTCATTGAGAAAGCCTTACCAGAGGTCAACATATGTGGCGTGTGGGGGAGTTGGCCGGATTGTTGGAGTTTCTTTAGTTTAACATCGGCATCATAGCCGGTCCCACATCCCCGGACATAGGTGACCCCGGATTTGAGCAGTGATTGTAAATTGGTGAAGGCCAGGACACCAGCCTCTGCCTCAGAATGTTCCTTGCCTTGGAGTGACTGCGTATCGGCAGTAACGTGGACGTGAACGTTCATGAAGCCCGGCATGACGTATTGGCCGTTGAGATCGACGCTAGTGTCAGCCGCTGCGGGCATACCCTGCCCACGATCGACCAGTTTTCCAGAAGCGTCGTCAACGGTAAACCACGCGTCGGCTTGATTCTGATCGTTGGAGCCATCGAATAGGGTGAAATTAAAGAAAGTCGTTTTGGTCATATAAATTCCTCCTGAATTTTGTGTTGTGATGATATAGGTGAGAATAGATGTAAAAATCGTTGTAGTTAAGCGTGATACATAGTTCTGGTGAAGCGCCGCACAGACCTGAAGTACCGTGAGACATGACCACCGGGAAATAGTTGAGGATGTCTTAGACGGTGGTTGTGGACGGGGACTCGGGGTACGGGCGGCTTGGGGGCTAGTATGATGATAACGATGTTGCGTTGATAGTGTTTGGGACTTGATCTGAGCGAAGGTTGATTTTAAGCGACATTGCTGGGTAGTTGTTAACATTTCTTCTGTCTTAGTGCGTTAGGCTTTCTCTTGCCTTGATATCCGGAGACATGCGGCTTCTGAAACGTGTTCGGTCGGGCAGGTCCCTGCGCTTAACCCAGATAAGCACCGGCTTGTCTCCGCCAAGCTGGCACTTATCTACGTTAATGCTCAGGACCTACCGCCCTTCTTCACACTCTGATCTGAAACGAGTTGCGCAAGCCAGATTCCTACGCTTAACCCAGATAAGCACCGGCTTGTCTCCGCCAAGCTGGCACTTATCTACGTTAATGCTCAGGACCTACCGCCCTTCTTCACACTCTGATCTGAAACGAGTTGCGCAAGCCAGATTCCTACGCTTAACCCCATTAAGCACCGGCTCGGTTCCACCGAGCGGGCACTTAATGACGTTAATGCTCAGAATCTAAGCGGCTTGCTTCACTCTCTACTTCCAGTACGCATACTTATACTGTGCGCCGTGTAGCAGCGTATCTTTCAATCCGCCAACATCCTTGCTGACGAGTTTCGCCTGTGAGGGCTGGTACAGTGGAATATAGCCCTTGACCGCCATTAGACGTTGGTTGGCGTCCATTAAGGTGTTGTAGCGGGTCAGGCCCGTTTGGGTTGCTGCCTTGGCTAGGAGTGTGTTGAATGTCGTATCGTTCCATCCCGTAAAGTTGACCGTGTTGCCCTTTGCGGCGAGGTCCAAGAAGTCTGAGGCATCTAATAGGTTGGTGGACCAGCCGGTTAGATTTAGATCGAAGGTGCCGGCGAAATCTCGTGCGACATGTTGGGCGTGGGGGATGGCGGTCGTGGTCACTGTCAGGCCCTTGAAGCTCTTCTCCAGCACGGATTGGAGGTAAGTACCGACGCTTTTGTCGTCATCGGTATCGTCGGTCAATAGGTTCAAGGTGACCTTAGTCTTGCTAGTTTCCTTCAAATATTTGGCCCAATACATCTTGGCCTTTGTGACATCGGTTGGTAGGAGGTTTCCCAGTTGGGTCGCCATGTCTTCACCAGTCTTTGGATTGGCTTGATCGCCCCGTGGGACGGCGTTGAGGGCGGGCTTGGAGCCGTCTGCCAAGACCTTGTTGGTCAGCGTTGCACGGTTGGTCGCGTAGGAGATGGCCTGTCGTAAGTTTTCGGAGTTGGTCGCAGTCTTCTTACTGTTGACGTAGAGGTACTGCAGTCGACCCTGTAGCGTCTTGTGAAGTTCCTTATTGTTGGCATTGGCCCGAACGTATTGGCCGCTGACGGTCGTCTCCTGGATCTTGCCACTCTTGAATAGGGTTGCGGCGGTACTTTCATCCTTTGTGACAGCTACCTTGACCTTCTTGATTTTCACGTTCTTGGCGTCCCAGTAGTGGGTGTTCTTGACGTAGGTCCAGGTCGAATTGCTCCCGGTCCAGCCAACGAGCTTGTAGGCACCGTTGCTCATAGTCTTAGCGGCGTTGGTCCCGTATTTCTGTCCGTATTTTTTCACGGCGGCGGTGTTCAGCGGATAGTAGTCGGAGACGAGATCGTCGAAGTAGGGCACGGCCTGACTCAGCGTGATCTGTAATTTGGTCTTACTGAGGGCCTTCACGCCAAACGTCGAGGTGGCCGCTTTGCCATTTTGAATCGCGGTGTAACCCTTGATGGCGGAAAGCTTGTTGGCGTATTGGGCCTTCGTTTTCGGATCGACCCACCGACGCAGCGACGTGACGAAGTCCTGCGCGGTGACTTCCTGACCATTGGCCCATTTGGCAGTTTTGCGAAGGTTAAAGGTGTAGGTCTTGCCGTTGTTGGTGGGGGTGACCACCTTTGTGGCGACGCCGGCAACGACCTTGCCAGATTGATTATAAGTATAGAGGCCTTCCATGGTCTGAGAGATCACGCTCCCACTGTTGGTGTCGGTCGACTTGTTGGGGTCGGCAGTTGCGGGCTCGCTGGGGAGGGTGACGTTAAGTGTGCGATTCTTAGTGGTGTTGCCGGCAGCGCTACCGCAGCCACTCAGGGTGAAGAGTAAGAGTAGGGCTAACGGCGCGGTGAAAGTGAGATGCTTCATGCAAAAACCTCCTAGATATTCAATTGATTAGACCTACCTGAAAATAAAAAATGCGCCCCTACGGAAAAAACTCTCCGTAAGGGCGCAGTCTGCACGGTACCACCTTATTTTTACTACTCAAAAAGTAGCACTATCCATGAACGGCGAGCTTCCTAGAGGGACGTTCCCAGAGTCTAGGATCTACTGGGAAATCGAACCACACTCGCGATTCACTGCATTGATAACGGTTGCTACCGGTATAGACTTACTTTAATTTCAGCAAACAGCTCCGAAGGGATGTTCGCGCTGGCGACCTTGACCCGCTCTCACTAAACCGGGTTCGCTAACAAGGGGTGACCTGCGTTACTGGACTTCATCATCACTTTTTAATTTTCTAATCAATTGTTAATAATTGCTAGTTTATCACGGAAACTGGGATTGTCAACGGGAAAATTCAAATTTTTGCTGGGCAGACAATCGGGTTGTGGCGACTTCTTATGGTAGTTACTTGTGGAAAAATAATTTAGATGGTGCGGAAATCTACCGATGTTTCACATGAAACATTCACAGGTTTTTAAGAGATCAAGGGCAATCACTACCCACTCTGCGGGGAACTTGGTACACTTAGGCTATTCAAATTAGGGAGATGTTTTGCCATGCAAACGCGCGCCATGCCTTACTTTGCTTTTGATCACGCCAAGGCGGCTATTGCTTACTACGAAAGAGTCTTTGGTGCCACCAATGTTTACCGCTTAGCGCCGGAAGCTGCGCAAGCAAAGATGTTTGGACTACCTGCGGATACCGATCTTACATCAATGACCATGCACGCTGGCTTTACCGTTCTCGGTGTTCAGATTGCTTGTGCCGATGCCTTTCAAGGCCACCAGGAGCCGTCCGGGCAGGTTGCCGTGATGCTGGATATCAATGGGGATGACCCGACCAGCGTGCAAGCAGCTGATGACTTTTATCAGCGACTAGTGGATTCTGATGAGGTCACAATCGATATGCCGTTTGTTACCCAATTCTGGGGTGATAAAATGGGGCATATCACCGATAAATATGGTATTTCATGGATGTTGAGTGTATCATCGTGGCAAAAGAATTCGGCAACTACCGAGTAAGGAAGGGTGACGAGAAATATGCAATCAAGGTTGATTCCTAGCATTTCATTTGAGAGTGCTAAAGACGCTTTGGCCTATTATCAGGAAGTCTTTGAAGCGGCGGATGTTTACCGGTTTAGTCCAGATGCAGCACAGGCGAAACAGTTTGGATTGCCAGCGGATGCGGATTTGGATGATATTACCATTCATGCGGGCTTCAGTATTCTCGGGATGAGTTTCCAATGTGCTGATGCCTTTCGTGGTAAGCCAGAACCGACGAACCAGATTGATATGATTCTGGATATCAATGCCGATGATGTCGCGAGTGCTCAGGCCGCTGAAGACTTCTATCAACACGTGGTCGCTTCTGGCACGGTGACGGTTGACATGCCGTTTGAACCGCAGTTCTGGGGTGGCAAGATGGGCCACTTCACCGATAAATATGGTATTTCGTGGATGTTGCACGTGATGTCGTGGCGCCAGATTAAGGATCCGAATGCGTAAATATAAATGCTCACCATGCAATAAAGCGGTGGTGAGCATTTATATTTTACCAAACAAATAAGCCAACGACTCCAGCCGATAGCAAGGAAACTAAAATTCCAGACAGCAGCATATAGCCGACATTCTTGGCAATCAGATCATTCTTTTCCTTATCGACTAGACCCTTGAAGGCCCCGATAATCATTCCGGTTGTTCCAAAATTGGCGAATGACGTTAGAAAGACGGTCAGAACGGCTCTTAAGTGAGGGGTGTAACCGTTAATGACACTACCGGCAACCTTGCCCATGACGACAAATTCGTTGGTGACAAGCTTGAGTCCCATATCCTGTGAGAGGAGCCACGCTTGGTGTACGGGGAAGCCTAGCAACCAAGCAAAGGGGAACATGATGACACCAAGAATACTTTCAAGTGAGAGGGGGTGCCAGATCAGCCCCAACAGCTTATCTGCCAAGGCAGCGAGGGCCACGAAGGCGATGACATTGGCCACGATGATGAGGGTCAACCGGCCGGCAGTCAGGATAGAATCACCTAGAAAAGAGAAGAATGGTTCGCGCTTTCCATCGCCAGCTTGCCCCTCGGCACCGACTTTGGCGATGGTGTCTTCTTCAGCGACTATTTGAACCGGGTTTAACAAGTTAGTGACAATGATGGCATTGATCACGTTGATGGGAACGGCTGTCAAGACGAATTGACCGGGGACCATCTGGGTGTAGGCGCCCAAAATGGAAGCCGTGACACAACTCATCGACATCATGGCCAACGTTAGGTTACGTTCAGCGCGCATTTGCCGTAGCTGAATCCCAGAGATAGCGAGAACTTCGGTATTGCCCAAGAACATCATTTCAACGGCGAAGAACGATTCGAAGCGTGGTTGACCCGTAATGAAGGAGAGGCCGCGTCCAATCCACTTGATAATCCAGGGGAGTATGCCAATGTAGGTCAGAATATCAAATAAGGGCACAATCATCAGCACTGGGAGTAGTGCGCTGGTAATAAAATTCATCGACTTGGCAGTTCCACCAAAAGCTGGGGTGACCCAATTTGGCAGCGCGAAGACGATACCTTGATAGGATACCTCGACCAGCCAATTAAACCCATCAGCCGCGGCTTTAACAGCGTCTTGGCCGACACTGAAACTGGTGAAAAACCAGGCTAGGATTAGGTTTAGAGTCAGCATAATACCGATGGATCGCCAGTGAATCTGCTGTTTATTTTTTGAGAAGAGGAAGCCGATGATCAGAAAGACCATCACTCCCACGGCATTGATTGCAAGATACATGGTACATAACCTCTTTTATTTAGAATGGGAGTTAAGACATCCGAATACAGTGTTCCACGAGGTCAAAAAATCCTGCAGTGTCGATACCTTTTCCGACTTTAGCGTTGGCGGGCTTCCCTAGGACGTTGTTTTCATCACAGACAGTCCGACCGTATGAAGGTCCACGGTTGATGTCGACTTCGACAAACATAGCCTGCATGTCGAAGAGTTCTGGATTAATGAGGTACCCAATGGTGGTAGCATCATGAATGGGACCCGCAGCCAATCCAAATTCTTCAAATTGCGTCTTCAGTGTGAAACGTAAGAGGTCGCCAAATAATTTTCCAGCCTTATTTCCCACGGCTTCCATACGGTTTATGATATCTGGCGTACAGATTGTTTGGTTCGTCAGGTCTAAGCCCATCATGACAATGGGAGCGCCAGACTTAAAGACGACGTGAGCCGCTTCAGGATCAGCGAAGATATTGAATTCGGCAGATGGCGTGAAGTTACCAGTGCCGTAAGCGCCACCCATTAAGACGATTTCTTTAATCTTGGGGATGATCAGGGGTTCCATACGCATGGCAGTGGCAATGTTGGTTAGTGGGCCAGTTGGCACCAAAGTAATGTCGCCGTCGCTCGCTAGTAGCGTATCGATGATGAAACGGACCCCGTTTTTCTTTTCGGCAGTCCGATGTAGTTCCGGGAAGACGGGACCATCCAGGCCAGTCTTGCCGTGGACGTTACCGGCCACAACTTGTTCGCGTACCAGAGGTTGTGGCATTCCTGGGTAGATTTTAGTGTTAATGTCTAGCAGTTGTGCGACGTTTAAACCGTTGTGGACGGTTTTCTTGAGGGTTTGGTTGCCGGCAACGATGGTAATTCCGAGTAAATCAATGTCCTGATGGGCATTCGCCATCAGCATAGCAATTGCATCGTCATGTCCGGGATCGCAGTCGAGAATAATTTTACGTTTCGTCATTTGAAAGACCTCCTAAATTATATGTAAGCCCTTACTTACTGATTGCATTATAGCGAGACAGTTGTTATGGTAAGTATGATAAATCTCATACTTGAGGTGAAGTTACTTTGCGAATCATTAAAAATGAGGACTTAAAACAACAGTTTATCGATGAATGGGGCTATGACCGTCAGTTCTCCTTTGATGTGGGCCAAGCTGCTCAACTTTACTTGTTTCCGGCTAAGAGTATCATTGTGCAGGCACCAGACCGACCACGAAATTTGCTCTATCTCGTAAAGGGGAAGACAAAGCTTTATGACACTTTGGCCAACGGAAAAGTATCATTGATCGACTTCTTTACGCCACCTTGTTTTATTGGCGAGATGGAATTGATTGATCCTAAAAGTCCGTCATTTACGGTGCAAGCCATTGAGGATTGTTGGTGTCTGGCCTTGCCAATGGTGCGATATCAGCAGCAACTGTTACAGGACACGACATTTTTGCGGAGTGTGTGTCAGTATCTGGGCCGGAAAAACGCACGTAATATTAGGACGTTCTCGCAGAACCAAGCGTTCACCTTGTCTCAACGACTAGCTGGATTCATTTTGTTGACGGCAAATAATGAAAAGTACGAGGAAAAACACAGTCAGGTTGCACAGTATCTGGGTGTGTCGTATCGACATCTGTTGTATGTATTAGCTGACTTTGTAAAGCTGGGGTATCTAGAAAAAGTGGGACATCATTATCGTGTGGTTCAACCCGGGAGTTTAGCAAAGCTGGCCCAAGAGGTGGATTGGGAAACTGTTTCTTCCGAGAAATAAAACTAGCACTGAGCCAATCACCCAGTGCTGGTTAATCATTTAATTTATCGTGGCGTGCTTCGATCAAAACCTCAGAGAAATTCAGGCCTTGTTTTTTCTCAATTCGTTAAGGTATTCGAGGATGGAGATGTTTTTCCTGACGAGGTGTGTATGCTTTTTTGCGGAAGGATAACATGGTCACTTCTACCAGGGGTTCAATGGCCAAGCGCAGTAATGGTAAACAATAAGATACTTGCGGAAATTGCATAGAAAACGCATAAGCAGTTACGCAGTCAATTTGTATGTGATCTAAACAGGACAGAATTATCCTCCACGAATAATTCTGCCCTGTTGTTGCTTATATTCAAGTCGGATGAGTACGGGTTGCATCCGCTCAGTAGATTATCGCGCATAACGCTGAATAATCGCCACCAGCGTTTCAGTCGCATTATCTAAGCCTACACGGTCGTTGTAGTACTGGGCAAAGCGGTCATCATCGAGGTACATTTGAGCCAGGCCACGGTGTGCTTCTGCCGAGTAATTGTTCCACGTGAAACACAACCACTGCCGATGTAAGTCATAGACTTCGCGGGCAGCATCGCTGGCGAGGTCACCCGTGGTCGCAACTTCTTTGAGCGTTGTCATTAGCTTTGCTTCCATTGCCTGCATTGCTTGATAGTTAGTCTCGCTGAGGCCAGCGAACTTTTTCTGACTGGCGGTTACCTTTTCTTGACCGTAGCGTTGGCGCGATTCTTCACCGAATTCTTGTTCATTTTGCATGAGTTGCTGCTTGAAGACAGCGAATTTTTCCGTATCTGTCATTTGGGGACCTCCGTTGCGGGCCGCTAGCGTGCGGTCCAAAGTATTCAGCAGGGTTGTAAGGCGATCACGACGGTTTGCCAACTGAGTCCGTTGCGTAGTGAGTGCCACTGTTTGTTCGGTCGGGGACTGAGCGAGCAAGGCTTGAATCTGTGCCAGACTGAAGCCAAACGCCTGAAAGTAGCGAATTAACTGTAACTGATCGACCGCTGAATCTGGGTATGTTCGATATCCGTTCACCGGATTTCGCTGAGCGGGTAACAGGCTGATTTGGTCGTAGTAGCGCAGCGTGCGTGGGCTAACGCCGGCAATCTGTGCCAATTGTTGGATACTATAGGTCATCGTGACCACCTCCGTTCTTGCTTAGAACTTACTATAGAGGTTGCCGTGACGTCAAGGTCAAGTTATTTTATGAAATTGGTAGCGCTTTACTAGAATTACCGTGATTCAAGTACTATCAACTAAAGAATAGTAAGCAACCCCGCCATGCCGGGGTTCTTTGCTACGGGTAAGTTTTGTGATTACCCCGGAGTGTGATAAAATATAGGTATTATTTGTAACTTTTTGGCCCCCCCGCGGGAAGCCCGTGAAGTGGCGGTCAAAACGAATTTTTCCAGATGAATCAGATGAGGAGCAAAATGAAAAAATTATTTTCGCGATCCAACATACCCGAGTTCTTACAGAACCGGCGTCTACGCGGTATCGCTATCATGACGGCTGCTCTGGCCATTCTTGGAATTGTCCTGTCGTTTTTGTTGAACTGGGTCTTTGGTGTGATTGTCTTAGTCCTGGTTGGAATCGCGACGCTGGTGGTGTTTAACACCATGGCGGAGATCGGTGATGACACGACGCAGTACATTTCCGACCTATCGTTTCGGATTCAGCAGGGGGAGCAAGAAGCCCTGCTACGGATGCCGCCCGGTGTCATGATTCTGGGTGATAGCGATCAAGTGGAATGGGTCAATCCTTACCTGCAGAACTATTTCGGTGATACCGATGTATTGAGTCGGTCAATCAACGATGTGGATGCGGAGCTTGCTAAATTGATCAACGATGCCGAACCTAAGACGATGACGACTGTGAAATGGCGGGATAGTCGTTTTACGCTGTTTGTGGAGCCGGATTTTCACGCCGTTTACCTCTACGACATCACGCATTACGAGTTGATTCAAGAGCAGTATGATAATGAAAAAATTGCCATCGGTCAGGTCTTCTTGGATAACTATGATGAAGTGACCCAGTCGATGACCGATCAGGATATTTCCAACCTGCGAAACTACGTGACTAATGAGTTATCTTCGTGGGTTCAGCAGTTCGATATGTACTTAAAGCAACTGGATGATGACCACTACTTCGTCTTGGCTTATGCCAAGTCGTTGGCAGCCATCGAGGCCGATAAGTTTAAAATTCTGGATACCATCCGGGAGACGACGTCGAAGCAAAACTTCCCGTTGACTCTGAGTATCGGAATTGCTTACGGTGATCCCAACCTGAACAAGCTGGCAGACCAAGCGCAGAGCAATCTGGACTTAGCCCTCGGTCGGGGTGGGGATCAAGTTGTGGTCAAGGCCGCCGACCAGGAAGCCCGCTATTATGGGGGTAAGACCAATCCGATGGAGAAGCGGACGCGGGTCAGAGCCCGGATGATTTCACAGGCCCTCCAAGAGCTGATGAACGAGTCCGATCAGATCTTCGTTCAAGGTCATACGCAACCGGACATGGATTCATTGGGCGCGTGCCTGGGGATTCGTCGGATCGCCAAGATGAATCACAAGACCTGTTGGATTGTGTTGGACAAGGAAACCGTACACTCAGACGTGCAACGATTGTTGGATAATCTGAAGAGCTATCCTGACATCGATGCCGCCATTATTTCGCCACAGGAAGCCTTGGAAAAGACTACGGCGCAGAGCATGTTGCTGATGGTCGATCACTCGAAGCCCTCGATCTCCATTTCGGCAGAGCTTTATCACCGTTTGGAAAACCGGGTCATGATTATCGACCATCACCGGCGGGGCGAAGAATTTCCCGAGAATCCGCTGTTGGTCTACATCGAGCCGTATGCTAGCTCGACGTGTGAGTTAATTACCGAAATGTTTGAGTACCAGTCTCAAGAAGGGGAACCTATCAATAAGTTGGAAGCAACGGCGATGTTGACGGGGATCTTCGTGGACACCAAGCACTTCTCGTTACGAACGGGGACCCGGACGTTTGATGCCGCGAGTTACTTGCGGTCTGCTGGAGCCGATTCGATTGAGATGCAGCAGTACATGAAGGAAAACGTCGATAGCTACCTGCAACGCAATCACTTGATTGAAATGGTTGAGTTCGTCAATGAAGATATGGCCTTAATTGCTGGTGAAGAGGATCAAACCTACGATCCCGTGACAGCGGCCCAGGCGTCTGATGATCTGTTGAACATGTCTGGCGTGGATGCTTCGTATGTCATTACGCGCCGGGCGGATGGCCGCGTGGGAATTTCCGCACGGTCGTTGGGTGAGATTAATGTCCAACTGGTCATGGAAGCTATGGGTGGTGGTGGTCACTTGTCCAATGCTGCGACCCAGATCAGCGACAAGTCCGTTGCTGAGGTCAAGCAGCAGCTACTGGATATTCTGACCCAATCTGACGAGCCAGAGCCGGCAACCACATAGTTAATTGCTTCTAGCGGCGTTTCGGCGTAGGATTAGAAGTATCAATATTGAATGATGAGTGAGGAGTGACCGACGTGAGAGTCATTTTTATGCAAGATGTCCGCGGTAAAGGTAAACGCGGTGAAATCAAGAATGTGCCCGATGGCTACGCCCAGAACTTTCTGATCAAACGCGGGTTGGCTAAGGAAGCCAATCAAGCTGCGATGAGCCAGTTAAAGGGTGAACGCATTGCAGAGGAACGGCGTGAGGCTGAAAACTTAGCCGAAGCCAAGGAACTGCAAAAACGCTTGGAAGACGATAAGACGGTCGTTGAAATCGTCGCTAAGGCCGGTGAAGATGATCGGTTGTTTGGCTCCATTCCAAGTAAGCAGATTGTCCAAGCTTTGCAAAAGCAGTTTGACTTGAAGATTGATAAGCGCAAAGTTGAACTGCCAGAACCAATCCGTTCGTTGGGCTACACCAACGTGCCGGTCAAGCTTCACACTGATGTGACTGCTAAGATTCGGGTGCACGTCGCAGCGAAGCAAAAATAAATGAATGATTTGAAACCGCCACGTGACTGGCGGTTTTTTACTACCTTCGTTTTGAACGAAGCATTTTGGTACCGCTGAATGGAAAAATTAGTGTATGATTCCTAGTAGAATATTAGCAGAAGCGAGTTGACCATCTAATTTTACCTGGCTACCGATTACATGGTAAAATAGATGTTTGATTAACGTTGCAGAGGCCAGTTAAGAGGTAAATAGTTAAGCATGGATAATAACGTACTAACAGACCATACACCACCACAGAACCTCGATGCCGAAAAGGCCGTCCTCGGGGCAATCTTTTTGAGTACCGACGCGTTGGTGGATGCGTTGGAATACCTGGCGCCGGAGGATTTCTATCGCCGGGAACATCAAATTATATTTCAAGCCATGATTGACCTCAACGACCGTGATGAGGCCATTGATGTGGTGACCATCACGGATCGTTTGACGGCGAAGAATGAACTAGACGATGTGGGTGGAATCACCTATATTGCCGAACTGGCAGGCGCCGTGCCCACGGCGGCCAATGCCACTTACTATGCCAAAATTGTCCAAGAAAAGGCCATTTTACGCCGGTTGATTCAAACGGCAACGAACATTGCCACGCAAGGTTACCAGCAGGATGAGGATGTCTCAGACCTGTTAGATAATGCTGAGCGAGACATCATGAGTGTGGCGGAGACCCGTAATCAATCGGGATTCAAACCGATCCGAGATGTGTTGAACAATTCCTTTGAGGAGATTAACAAGTTATCTGAGCAAGGGGACATTATCACCGGGCTATCGACGGGATACGCCGAGCTGGATAAAATGACGACGGGGCTTCACAATGATGAATTGATGATTCTCGCCGCGCGACCTGCCGTGGGGAAGACGGCGTTTGCGCTGAATATTGCACAAAACGTGGGAACTAAAACGGATAAAACCGTGGCGATCTTTAGCCTGGAAATGAGTGCTGAATCATTGGTTAACCGGATGCTCTGTGCAGAAGGGTCTATCGATGCCAATCATTTGCGGACCGGACAGCTCTCAGAAGATGAGTGGCAGAACCTGATCGTGGCGATGGGCAGCTTAGCCAAAGCCAGCATTTACATCGATGATACGGCTGGGAATAAGATTACCGAAATTCGGGCGAAGTGTCGGCGGCTGGCTAAGGAAAAGGGGAACTTAGGCCTGATCGTGATCGATTATTTACAATTGATTGAAGGAACCAACCACGAAAGTCGGCAACAAGAAGTTTCTGATATTTCACGACAGCTCAAGAAGCTCGCTAAGGAACTTCACGTGCCCGTTATCGCGCTGTCTCAGCTCTCACGGGGGGTGGAACAGCGGCAAGATAAGCGGCCCGTACTGTCGGATATTCGTGAGTCTGGGTCAATCGAACAAGATGCCGATATTGTTTCCTTCCTATACCGTGACGATTACTACGAACGGGACGGTGATGAAGATGGCGGCGGTAACGGTAACGACAGTGATCCACGTGATGACGGGGATCAGGATGTCGGTGAAGTTGAAGTCATTATTGAAAAGAATCGGTCGGGTCCTCGGGGAACCGTCAAATTGTTATTCGTAAAATCATTCAATAAATTTTCATCCGTGGCTTATGTGCCGGATGGGCAACAATAATTTTGGTGAGAGTGTCTTGGGCGACTGCGGCCGCTTATGGCACTTTTTAAGTATAATGTCGGGGCGCAGAGAAGACGAGTAGGTGTGGTTTAAATTGGTTCGAACAAATTGACATTAATCAAGTTGCGACTCACAATTATTGCTTTATTGGTTAAAATAAGTGGATAAATGATGTTTATGCGCAAAATTCATAGGGTTGTGCTAGAAAGTTCACATTTTCGTCATATTTTCAGATTACTATATGAATCATAGAAGTTAACCAATCGGTTGCTTCTACCAAAGATTAACAATCTTTTTTCATGTACTCCTCCTCCCCTGGAATAATGAAAAAATAGTTAACGTCATTAGTATAATGACGTTACCCCTACTCCGATGACCATCGCTTTCCCCGAGCGGTGGTTTTTTCTTTGTCTAAAAACAGTCCCGTACCGGTTAATGACCGGTACGGGACTGTTTTAATTTGCAGATGTTTCACATGAAACATTATTCGATGCTTGTTTGGATATGCTGACGCAGCACCTGACAATTGACGGGGAGTATCGTGAGATTAGCCACGTCTCGCGGCCCATCGGCGGTAATAATGCCGGTTCCACAGAAGTCCATTTTTAGCCAGTCACAGGAATATTGGACCGCCTGGATGATACCAGTAGTCTTGGTCTCAGGCTGATCGGCGCCGACAATTAGGAGGTAGATGCGTTTCCCAGCAAACGGAAAGTCGTGGCTAAAGCTATCAAACCATCGGTCCATGAAGACTTTGATCTGGCCAGTCATGCCATACCAGTAGACGGGTGTGCCCAGAATAATGTCGCTAGCTGGGGCGAAGTAGGTGGTCATGAGGTGTTCATAGTCGTCGGTCAGGTCGCGTTGTGGTTGTGTGGTCTCACGCTGATCCTGTTCAAAGTTGAGCTGATAATCGGCTAAATCACGTGTCGTGTGGGGGATACCAGTAAGCAGACGCTTGCCAAGAGTTGCGGTGTTGCCTTGAGGGCGCGGGCTACCATTGATAAATAGAATAGACATGAGCAGAACTCCTTTTAGGTATTTAAAGGTGATGAGCCAGTTACTTTCAATTTAACGGGGAATGACAGTAGGTATAAGGCCATGCTGAAATAACCGGGTCTGGACGTCGCGGGTCAGAAGAAATTTTGTAAAGCTTGCGGTCATCAAAATGACAACGCTTTCCGAGAATTGACGGCTAGTTATTTCCCAGAGGCTAGTGCTAGAATGTAGCTTAACATGCAATTTGCGAAAGGAGGAGCACTATGAAACAAGAAATTCGGCTCCGCTGGTTATTACTAGGAGCGCTGTTTAGCAGTATCGGCATGAGTTTCATTTGGCCGTTGACCACAATCTACATGCACAATCGGCTAGGGACTTCATTGACTGAGGTCGGCATCGTCTTGCTTTTTTACTCTCTGGCAAACGTCGTTGGAAGTGTACTGGGCGGCCGGTTATTCGATCGGTTGAATCCGTACTACCTGACAATTGGTGGGGTTACCGTTTCTCTATTGACGCTTGGCAGTTTGATCTTTAATCATGACTGGCCGGCGTTCCCCATTTCGCTGATCTTTTTAGGCTTAGCTTCAGGGTGGACGCTGACGATGGTCAACTCACTAGGAACCACGATTCATAGCCGTGACGGACGATACATATTTAACATGTTATATTTTGCGCAGAACCTGGGAGTTGTCTTGGGAACCGCAATGGTGGGTTACATTTATAATACCAGTGTGACCTTGCTCTTTGGGATTGCGGCGAGCCTGTTTGTTCTATTTCTAGCCGTTGCGATTCTATGTTACCACGCGCCGGCCGTAATGCAGCGACAGGTCGTGAAGCAGGAAAATCAACACGTGCACATCGCGCTCCCTAACCGTCGCATAATGGCGGGTTTCTTTGTTTCATTGGTCGTCATCTGGATCATGTATGAACAGTGGGTGTCCAACCTGTCCGTCTACATGACTGGCATGGGTATTCCGATGAAGGACTACAGTCTATTATGGACGCTGAATGCCGGTCTCATTGTGGTTTTCCAAGCGTTGATCAATTGGTTCTCACACTATCTCAGCAACCTCTACCTGCAGGTGTATGCGGGGATCTTCTTCGTCGCGGTGTCGTTTGTGACCCTGATCTTTGCGAAGGACTATCTACACTTCGTGATTGCGATGGTCGTGCTGACGATGGGAGAGGCAACGGCCTTTCCAGCCATTCCGGCGATTGTCAACAACCTGACACCGGTAGCGGTCAAGGGAAAGTATCAGGGGATGGCCAACGCCTGGGCTTCGGTCGGTAAGGCAGTTGGGCCATTATTCGGGGGGATCGTCATCGATCATTCCTCCTATACGCTGCTCTTCATCATTGCGGCGGTGGCGAATCTGGCGATCTTAGCGCTTAACGGTGTCATTATTACGGGAAACCAACACCGTGTGGAAACTTTTAAATGAGTTCTGGCGCGAATGGTGTATAATAACACTAGGAGACTATCTGGATTATTAGGGAAATAGGGGAAAGCACATGAAAAAACAGATAAGGGGAGTCTGTGGTCTGTTTATTGGTCTCGTGCTCGGCTTGCTACTATTTGTACAGCCACCACGTAACCAATCAACGATTACGGATTCCGTCGTAAAGCCCACATCAGGGCAGACGGCGGTGCAGGTCACGAATACAACGGGGAGCGGTCACGTTGAGATTAAGACGCAGACCACAACGAGTCAAGAAGGTAAGACGGTCAGTCGTCAGACGACGACCACCTCACCAACGCGGCAACAGCAAAATCAACCACAACGCTAAAATGAATATCTAAACGAATTTTAGATCATTTTTGAGTGTTTAAGCACGAGTATACAGGAGAGTTAACCTACAGGGATAAGGGTTAGCTCTTTTTTTACCCAAACATTCAGAAAATATGCATTAAAATGAATGTTTATAAAAGCATTGACAGCGATAATGAATGATGATAAATTTAATATCAATATATGAGACCAAGCAATGAAGAGTAACCTTAATCAATTTGTTAAGCGAGTTCGGGCCGATGGGAGCCGAATCAAGTGGTTAGGGTGAAGCGCATCGGAGCGTCGCGGTAATGAAAGCAGTAGTTACCCCTGGGTCGTGCCCATTACCGCACGGAGAGCTGGTTGTGATCAGCTCCATGAGAGATAAAACAAGGTGGTACCGCGAGTCATTCGCCCTTGTTGGTTTGAGGAAACCAACGAGGATGAGTGGCTCTTTTTAGTTGAACGAAATGAGGGATTGGATAATGAAAAAATTAGTAGGATTAAGCTTCGGGTTATTGGCAATTGCAGCGTTGGCAGGCTGTGGAACCACACAGGCTAAGAGCAGTGATGACAAGTCATTGAACGTGACGATGGTGGGGAACCCCGCTACGGCGAACCCAGCAATTTCTGGGGATTCCAACAGTTCTAGTATCATTTCCCAGACGCAAGAGGGACTGTATACGCTGAATGAAAATGGGAAGGTCGTTGCCGGCGTGGCCGAAAAAGTCGTTAAGCCAACGAAAAATGGGACGGTGTATACGTTTAAGATCAAGAAGGCTGCCAAGTGGGCCAATGGTGATCCCGTGACGGCTCAGGACTTCGTGACGTCTTTCCAATGGCAGATCAACCCCAAGTCAAAGTCACAGGTGGCGAACAAACTAAAATTCTTGAAGAACTACGATGCCGTTCAGGCGGGTAAGAAAGATGTCTCCTCACTCGGTGTTAAGGCGCTGGACAAGTCAACATTACAGTTGACCCTGTCAAAGGCCCAACCCTGGTTGCCAGATATCTTGGCAACGTCCGAATATCCTATGAAGACGGATCTCTTTAAGAAATATGGCAGTAACTATGGCACATCATCCACAAAGACCATGTCCGAAGGGGCCTACAAGTTAGTCGGCTGGAGTGGGACGACTGACAGTTGGTCCTACGTTAAGAACGCCCATTATTGGAACGCCAAGAACGTTAAGATCAATAAGGTTGCCGTTCAGGTCGTCAAGGATCCAGGGACCTCTGCTAGTTTATTTAAATCCGGGAAGGTGCAAGAGACCACGCTATCCGGCCAATACATTAAGCAAAATGCTAACAACAAGGAACTGAAGACGACGCTAAACAGCTCCATGCGATTCCTGGAATTCAACGATAAGAAGACGGTCACCCATAACACTAAGGTACGGCAAGCCTTCTCTTACGTGATTGACCGGAACGCACTGACCAAGAATGTCTTGCAAGACGGGTCATCCGCAGCCAAGAGCTTGATTCCTTACGGCGATGGTAATGATCCAACAACCGGGAAAGATTTCTCCGAAGATGTTGGCAACCTGTTGAGCTATAATCCAAAGAAGGCCACGCAACTGTGGAACCAAGCCAAAAAGGAACTTGGTATTAAGAGTGCCAGCCTGGAATTATTGACAGCCGATACTGATGAACAAAAGCATGCGGCCCAATACCTGCAACAACAAGCACAGAAGTATATGCCTGGCCTGAAGTTGACCATCAAGTCCATGCCACTGGCCCAACAGATTGCGAAGGGTTCCGCCGGGAACTTTGACATCGATCTGGATGGCTGGAACACCGGTTGGCGGGATCCATCCGACTTCTTGCAAATGGCTGACGGAACCAGTCCCGTTAACTTCACGAAGTGGGACAATGCGCACTACACTAATCTGTTAAAGAAGATTGACGATACTTCCGCCTACACGACGCAACAACGGTGGGATCTGATGAAGGAAGCTGACAAGTACGTGACGCAACAAGCGGGACTTGTCCCACTCTACCAACAAGCTAAAGCACACCTGGTCTCAAGCCAAGTAGGTGGTTTGAAGTACACCATGATGACCGATGCGCAGTACAAGTACGCTTACTGGAAGTAATTCTGTAATACGTGACTTAACCGTTACAAGGATTATCCTGTCTGTGAGTGTGCGTCCAGAGAGGCCCGCTCACCAAGTGAAATTCACCCTCTATTTCAAAGAAGCTGTGTCGCACAATTGCGACCAGTTTTTTTGGTTTTTAAGCCTGAAAATAGTTGTACCAGAAAACTAATCAGTTAGCGATTAGTTTGTGTTACTATGAAACCAAGGAGGACCTCGGGGAACCGTTTTGGTCATTGATTTGGGGGAACGTTGACGTGAATTGACGGCAAATCAGCGATTGAATGGGGCAGGTCCGACCTGGAGGAGGCTGCGCAGTGAGTTTTCAAAAAATCTTGCGAGATCAAGTTGTGCAAACGGTTGACCTATTGGAAATATTCTTATGTTTGTTGGTTCCTGTAGTTTTAGCGAAAGGGACCATCGATTATCTGTCACAAGGGCAATTATTCTGGTTAAGTTATGGTCTTTTAATTTTAAAGAGTGTGGGTGGATTTATCAGTTTATTCGTGGTGATCGATCTGTTCGAGGCGATCCGGCGTTACCACTCACGTTGAAGTGATCTGCAGTTATCTTTAGGGGTAGCTGTTTTTTAGTTTAGGCGGGAAAGTCGAGGCCAATCTTGCGTTGTAGGAGCTTGCTAGTCTTCTTATGGGGCTGCTTAGCGGTCAACGTCACTTGTTCCTGACGGAAGGCCTGATCGGATGGGCGGGTTCTAACAGGGACTTTAAAGGTGATCCGTTGCTTGGTCTGTGCGTCGGCGTGATAAACTTTCCCGTGGAACTTGAGCGTGACCTTGCTGTGGACGGGAACCTTGACCGTGGGTTGCCACGTTTGCTGACCAGCAGGCGTCTTAGCGGACTGGAGAACTGGCTTAGCGGTCGCGTAACGCTTGGCAGAGATCTTTTTGGTCAGATGGCCATTAGTGACCTTAAAGGTGCCGTAGCCGTGAAATTTGACCGTGAAATGGTGGTGCTTGGCGGCTCGGGCTGATTGTGCGATGGTCTTCCCCTTGTAGGTGACCTTGAGGGTCTGGGCACGCGCTGACTTCGTTTTAAGAAGAAGCTTATGGGTGTGGCCGTTGTATTGGACCTTGGTGACGGTGAAGGGGGCGCTGGCCGTGCTGGCCTTAAATGTTAGGCCGGCACCGGTACCCACGAGAATCACGGCGACGAGTGCACCTAGGGTTACTTTATTCATCGTTAACCTCCTAGTTTAGCCTTCACACTACGGAAGTTTAGCGTCCAAGTCAACGTTTAACAGCTTTATACGGCAAATTGTATACAAAAGCTCTTATAAAAAGACTGCTAAGACCAATAAAACCGGCGACTTTGGAAGAAATTCCGTGGTCGCCGATTTTGATTAATGGCGCCTAGCTTTTGGATAAATATTGCGGTCGTATTCAACTACATCAGTTCTATGAATTTTGCGCATCCACAAAGTCTCTTGACTATCATTGATGACGTCGTAGCTGCCGTTAATGTTCTTGGTCAATAGAATAACGGTTTTCCTCATTCTTTTAGGAAGAACTTTGCTTCAGCTCATGTTCTTGGTTCCTTTTTAGGGTGAAGGTGGTGCGTCATCGTGAAACTAGGTCTCCCTATGTAAAATAGTGGGATGTTAACGGCCAGTTTGTGGCCAGTCATGCTGGGTTTATGTCAGCGCCTGTGCGTCACGGTCCTCTTGAAGAAACGCAGTGCTGAGCTCACGGGCCAGCATCCGCGTTGTTTCTGGGGTGAAGGTTGGTTTGACGGCGTGGAGTTGGTTAGCGAGATCAGCTACTGGCGTCTTAATGTGGCTGAGCGTACGTTGGGTCAAGAAGTCTTCTAGCACCGTAATTTCATTATTAGAGAATTCATGATCGAGAAAAATCAAAGCGCTAGGCCGATTTTCCAAGCGCTCACAGATAGCATCAAGAATCTCTAAGGTCAGCACATTCGTTGAAAAAGGTTGGTCGTGCATGTTAAGCGCCTCCTACTCGATAATCTTGGCACACTTTAAGTATACTAAAAGAAGGCGAGCGATTAGTGGGTAGAAAAAACGGCAGTTTACCAGCGAAAGATAAAGTTCTAGGCCACTAGCGCAAACTGAATAAACATAACAAAAACGGATATTTATAAATTAAAGGCACAAAAAAATCAGCAACCACGAAGATAACTTCGTGAAAGCTGATTAGTAGTTATGGGCAGTCAGGGGATCGAACCCTGGACCCACGGATTAAGAGTCCGTTGCTCTGCCAGCTGAGCTAACTGCCCATATGATTGATTTGCTGCTGTTGTATGTCTTCCATATCAACGAGAACTATCATATCATGAGGATTGGGGGTGCGCAACCCCTTTTTGAAAAAAAGTTGATTTTTATTCAAAAAATTGGTTATTATGCGCTGCTAATCCCTTAATTTAACAGGAATTTAACGAGGTTTGAAAAAATAATTTTTTTTTTGAAATTTAGCCGAATTTAAGCCAAAGCGGGATAGATTCGCTCCTTGAAGGGATGATAAAAAAAATAAATCGGACAAAATCAGATGATATGTCTAATATAAAGAAACATTTCCCGGGAAATGTTTCTTTAACACCACCTTAAACCCGCTTGGGTTCTGAACTGAAAGAAACTTCATGATGTGTTATAATTCAGATAGCGTTGTTTTCCCGACTCTGGAACCTTATCAGGCCGGTCAGCGCCCCCTAAAAAACACCGGATCAGTGACAATGACTGATTCACTATTCCTTGACTTTAAACGAGCAACACGTAAACCGTACAATAATCGTAGTGGCCCCGTTGACGATGGTACCTTGACATCCAATGGCTGGCCTGCCGGTAATCCTGCAATTACCGGATCGGACTGTATTTCCCTTTAAGGAGGAAATTTTTAATTATGCCTAAAAAAATTCTAGTTGTCGATGATGAAAAGCCTATTACTGATATTATGAAGTTTAATTTGGAAAAAGAGGGTTACGAAGTGGATGTCGCCTACGATGGCGAAGCCGCGATTCAACAAGTCGAGGACGGCGATCCTGACCTGGTGATCCTTGATTTAATGTTGCCTAAGGTTGATGGGTTGGAAGTTTCCCGTGAGATCCGTAAGAAGCATGATATGCCAATCATTATGGTGACGGCCAAGGATTCTGAATTGGATAAGGTTCTCGGTCTGGAATTAGGAGCCGATGATTACGTGACCAAGCCATTCTCCAATCGAGAACTGGTGGCACGGGTCAAAGCAAACTTGCGGCGGCAGAATACTGCGGCGCATGCCCAACCCGAAGAGCCTGAAAACCAAGACATTGAAATTGGTGATTTAACGATTCATCCCGAAGCGTACTCCGTCTCTAAGCGGGGGTCTAACATCGAATTGACCCACCGTGAGTTCGAATTACTTCATTACCTGGCGCAACATATTGGCCAAGTCATGACCCGGGAACATTTGCTGCAAACAGTATGGGGCTACGACTACTTTGGAGATGTACGGACCGTCGATGTGACGGTTCGGCGTCTACGTGAAAAGATCGAAGACAGCCCTAGTCACCCAACCTGGTTAGTAACGCGGCGGGGTGTCGGTTACTATTTGCGTAACCCTGATTCCGATCAGGCCTAAGCTAGCGGAGTACCGCTAAATCTCGCATTGGAGGAGTATGTGACTTCGTGAATAGTAAAATTAAAT
Organism: Levilactobacillus muriae; assembly: GCF_045862015.1. Lineage (NCBI taxonomy): Bacteria > Bacillati > Bacillota > Bacilli > Lactobacillales > Lactobacillaceae > Levilactobacillus > Levilactobacillus muriae. The sequence goes on along the minus strand of NZ_BAAFRU010000009.1, from coordinate 69,696 downwards.
TTTTCCAGTCGATTCACTTCAAAATCGCGCTGGTCTTCGCGCTACTCCTATTATTAACGCTGGAGATCGTTGGTGCCGTCTTCGTCCGGCAGCTGGAACGTCAAAACTTGAACACGTTTAAATCCCAACAAGTTGTGCAAACGTACATCGTGAACCGCTTGTCGGATGAGCTGTCGACGACGAATACGACCAAGGCAGACAAACAGATTAAATCGACTTTATCGGAGATCAACAATACCAACAACGCCCAGATTCGGGTCATTGACAACAAAGGGACCATTCGTGGGACCAACGAAGTCGATAACCAAGGGATTGTTGGCCAAAAGACCACCGATAATAACATTAAAAACTCGATCTACAACAACCGTGATGTGATCCGCACAACTTATAACTCACAAAATAATAGTCGCTACTATACGACAATTACGCGATTGATTCGCACCCAAGGCAACAACAGCGAATTGGTCGGGGTTATTTATATGCGGTCGAGTCTCGATTCCGTTTATCAAAACATCAATCAAATCACGCTGATTTACGTCTCTGCAACGTTTGTGGCGATCATCTTGGGCCTGGTTATGGCCATCATTATTTCCCGGGCAATTACCCGACCAATCGATGAAATGAAGAAGCAAACACTGCGGATCGCCCGAGGGGACTACTCTGGGCACGTGCGGGTCTACGGGACTGACGAGTTGGGTCAATTGGCCAGCGCCGTCAATAACCTGTCTGTGCGGGTGGAAGAGGCTCAGGAATCTACTGAGTCTGAACGCCGCCGACTCGATTCCGTGATGTCTCACATGACAGATGGGGTTATTGCCACCGATCGCCGTGGAAATGTCACGATTATTAACGAAACGGCCGCTAGTTTCCTGGATACGGAGACTGATAGCGCCGTGGGTAAATCAATTCTGGATCTCCTAGACATTCGTGACGACTATACGTTGCGCGAATTGTTGGAAGACCCGGACGATTTGGTCTTGGACTTTTCCACAAAGGAACACGACCTGATCCTCCAAGCCTACTTCTCTTTAATTCAGCGAGAATCCGGCTTTATTTCCGGGTTGGTCTGTGTGCTTCATGATGTCACTGAACAACAGAAGATTGATCAGGACCGGAAGCAATTCGTTTCCAACGTGTCGCATGAACTGCGGACGCCATTAACGAGTGTGCGGGCCTACATCGAGTCTCTGTCCGAAGGGGCCTGGAAGGACCCTGAGATCGCGCCGAAGTTCCTGAAGGTCACACAAGAAGAAACCGACCGGATGATTCGGATGATCAACGACCTCTTAACGTTGTCACGGATGGATTCGGGAACCCAAAAGGTTGATTTAGAAATGGTCAATTTGAATGAGCTCTTTAACTACGTTCTTGATCGGTTTGACATGATGTTGAAGCAGGATGATCGGCCTGAAAAGACCTACACCATCAAGCGCGACTTCACCAAGCGAGATCTCTGGGTAGAAATTGATACCGACCGGTTCACGCAGGTGCTCGATAATTTAATGAACAACGCAATCAAGTATTCGCCAGATGGTGGGACTGTGACCTGCCGGCTGCTGGAGACGCACAACAACGTCATTCTCAGCGTGTCTGACCAGGGTCTCGGGATTCCGCGGGCAGATATTCCCCGGATTTTCGATCGCTTCTACCGGGTCGATAAGGCCCGTTCACGGGCCCAAGGTGGAACTGGTCTGGGCTTAGCAATTTCCAGAGAAGTTGTCCAGCTCCTAGGCGGCCGAATCTGGGTCGACAGTCGTGAAGGCCGGGGGTCAACGTTCTACATTTCCCTGCCTTACAAGCCGTACGAGGAGGGGGACCTTTGGGATGAAGATAACTAAAGCCTTCCTACCACTGGGACTGGCCGCTGCGGTTACCGTCAGCGTGGTCTTATCCGCGATGATTTGGACCAATCCGGCACAGTACGAGCGGAACCGTCAACGCAGTTCAAATACGCCGACGACTGAGCTGAGTACCCGGCCACAAAAGGACGTCTACCTGCCAACGCAAGTGGTCTACAGTGATGCCAACGGAAATCAGGAACTCCTGAATAACCGGAAAGTTAATCTGACCACCGAGTTGCGTGAGGCGCTGTCTAAATGGGAACTTAGCCGAGTCAGCAAAATCAATATTAGCTCTAAGAGTGCGTACATGTCCTATCTAACGCGGAAGAGTAGCCTGATGCTGTCTTACGCGAGTCCGATTAACATTAAGATGTTCAATACTGTCTTCAGTAGCACGCTGAATAGCCATGCAACGCGCTTTTCACGAATCGTGGTGCCGTTAAATGACACGCATCATATTTATTTGCTTGACGATAAGGATCAAGATGTCTATCAAGTATCTGTGAAGTCAGCGAATACCTCGGCGATTCGCAAGATCATGAAGGAAAATCTCTTCCGGATCAACGTGAAGATGCAGTGGCTGAGTGATTCGGCCACGGCTTACGTCAAGTCGAGTGTGGCCGTGCCATCGTATAGTTATTTGGTCAACCAACAGTCGACCGACTACTTTACAACGCGTCTCCTAAACAAAGGGGAATCGACCAACGTTTCGGCTAAGAAGAATAAGGACAATACCATCTATAGTGATGGGGCTTCGCGGCAGTTGACGGTCTACAATAAGCAAGGAACTGCGTTGTTCGAGGATTACAGTGCCCTGCAGTCGTCGTTAGGCTTCAGTCAAGCGCTCAAGGCCAGTTATAGCGCGGTTAAGGCCATTGGGATTCCGATGGAAAATTTGCGGTATTACGGCTACAGTTCGGCTAACTCAACGGTGACCTACCGGAGCTTCGTCGAAGGTTTCCCGATCTTTAATCAGAGTAACTACGGGGCGGCGCGGATTCAGATGCTCTCGCAGGGCGTCCGCCGCTACAACTTTTCGCTGTACAGTCTCCAGGTCCCAGTACCGACGGATAAGAAGTCCGTCACGTTACCGGGAACGCAGGCTGTCATTGATCAGTTGACCGCTGCCGGTTATCATAAATCTAAGATCAGTAGTCTCCAAATTGGGTATCAGTGGCTGACGTCCTCATCATCCGATAAGGTTGTCAACCTGACGCCAACGTGGTACGTTCACTATAACGGTAGCTGGAAGACCTACACGCAACTGTTGAAGCAACAACAGTAATCCGCTGAAAGGGAGGGCAATCTGGCATGGATTTTCGGCGCATCGAGTGGCTATTTCTAGTCGCGTTCATTGCAATTGATATATTCCTGTTCGCAGCGTTTCAACACGATACGACTGGCCAAACGGATGCCACCTCCAGTCGTTCAGCGGATAGTGATACGACGATCATTAAGGAAATGCGGACGGACGATATCAAGTTCAGCTCGCCATCCAAGCAGAGTGGTGAGGGTTATTACGTCTCCACGAGTAACAACGACAGCGTGAAGAGTAGCCTGACAGCACTGTCAGATCAGACGGTGCGTTACCAAACGGATGGGACCTTCACGTCGACGTTCAAGACTGCGATTACTGGGGTGGATGTCGATCATCCGAATAAGGTCTTAGATACGGTCGTTAACAACGCCACGTTGATCCTGAATGGCGGCGAGTATAAATATAATCAACAATTGTCCAGTCGCAACACGGTGGTTTACACGCAGCGTGTGACGGACGGACAGATTTATTCAAAATTTGGTGAAATTCGGTTTAGCCTGACCAACGATGGCACCGTGACCGGCTACACACAGGGGTATTTGACGGATGTGAAGACCTTGCGTGAAAAGACGGATACGATTTCCGAACGAAAGGCGTTAATCTGGCTGTATCAGTATAACCAGATCGCCAATAATACCAAGATTGTGTGGACCAAGCTGGCCTATACCCGCTACTTTAATTTAAAGAACAGTAGCGTTTATATTCCAACCTGGGTCATTGCGGTCAAGACCAACAGTGGGAGTAACGCGGGCGTCTTACAGTTGAAGCACGTCAATGCCTTTACGGGGGCGATCCTGACGTCGGACAGCAACGTCAAGACAGTTAGCGGGACTGCGACAACCAGCGAATAGAAAGGGCGGCCACGGCCGCCTTTTTTACTTGTGTAGGGGTTGAATTAGAGGGTAAGGAATCCGGCTAGCGGTTGATACAGGTGAGACTGTCCCAATTAGATGTAGGCGATAAGTTACGGCCAACAGTAAAAGAGACTGAATAATAGTTACAAGGCTGGCGAAATGCGGTATTATTACGGTATTGAATTTTAAGGAGAGGTCGAATGGATTTGCGGACGGAAACAGCAACAGCGGATGACTTGCGCATCAGCGTGTTATCCAGCGGCAGTACGGGAAATGTGTGCTACGTGGAGAGCCCCAACGAACGCATCATGATTGATGCCGGGTTGAGTGGCAAGAAGATTGAAAAGTTAATGGGTAATATTGACCGGGACATGAAGGACGTGAACGCCCTGCTTGTCACCCACGAACACTCAGATCACCGGCAGGCCGTGGGCATCTTGGCCCGGCGCTACAAGCAACTCGACGTGTACGCGAACCAAGGAACCTGGGACGCGATGAGCGCGAAGATCGGCAAGGTCGACTTGGCGCAGAAGAACTTGTTTGCCCCGGATACCGTCCAAACGTTTGGCGATATTGACGTGGAGAGTTTCTCGGTGTCTCACGATGCTGCGGAACCCCAATTCTACGCGATTCATTACCATGGCAAGACCTTCGTCATTTTGACGGACACTGGCTACGTATCGGAGCACGTGGAAGGCGTCATTGCCGATGCCGATGCCTACCTGTTGGAGTGTAACCACGATGTGGAAATGCTGCGGATGGGCGAGTACTCGTGGCCATTGAAACAGCGGATCCTTGGTGATAAGGGCCACTTGTCCAATGAAGAGGGCGCTGATGCCTTAATGGACGTGCTGGGTAACCGCACCAAGAAGATTTATCTGGGTCACCGGAGTCTGCACAATAACATGCAGTCACTGTGTCACCTGACCGTGGCTTCTATGATGGAGAACAGGGACTTTGGCGTGGGCCATGACTTCCAATTGATCGATACCAACCCGGAGGAAGCCACCCCACTGGTCGCTTTATAAAGAAAACGTAAACTTTAGGACTTCGGCAACAATTTGTCAAAAAAAATTCACACAATCCAGCTATTATAAGAGTTATCAAAATACGGTTGGGGGCCTGACGCCCCAGCCGACGAAAGAGGAGGGTTAGCGCGCGTTTTGCGCCATGCTATGGATAACAATAATAATAATCAAAACAATCAATCTAATGATAATAACCAGGCAACACCAACACCCACGCCGGAACCCCAACCACGGAAGCGGCGGGGCGGTATCACGTTAACGAAGGTCGCAGTTACAGCAGCGGTCGCCGGACTACTTGGCGGTGGTGTGGCTTACGGTGGTATTTCATATATTAATAATAGTGGTATTAATGATACTGCTGTTCCTAGTAGCAGTAATTCTAGTGGCAATACGAAGACGTCGAACGTGACGGTCAACGTATCTAGCCAATCTACCAAGGCCTTCAACCAGGTCAAGGGCGCCATGGTCTCCGTAGTCAACCTGCAGAAGCAGAATAGCAGTAGCAACTCGCTAGGGCAGTTGTTTGGGGAGAGTTCGTCCTCTAGCTCCAGCAAGTCGAAATCTGAATTGGAAGAGGCTTCGGAAGGGTCCGGGGTCGTTTACAAGAAGAATGGCAATACGGCGTACATCGTGACCAACAACCACGTGGTTTCCGGTTCGTCGGCGCTGCGTGTCGTGACCAGCACCGGTAAGCAGCTACAGGCGAAGTTAGTCGGGAAGGACTCCGTGACTGACTTGGCTGTGTTGAAGGTTAACGGCGCCGACTTGAAGACGGTTGCTTCATTTGGGAACTCCGATAAGATCAAGGTTGGTGAGACCGCCTTGGCTATTGGATCACCACTGGGTAGTCAGTACGCAACCTCGCTGACGGAAGGGATCATTTCCGCTAAGAAACGGACGATTGAGACCACGAACTCCGCCGGTACGCAGACCGGGAACGCCACGGTTATCCAAACGGATGCCGCGATTAACCCCGGGAACTCTGGTGGGGCGCTGATCAACGTCGGTGGACAAGTCGTAGGGATTACCTCGTCGAAGATTGCCAGCGACGCTGAAGGCACGAGCGTTGAGGGGATGGGCTTTGCCATTCCATCGAACGAAGTTGTCAATATCATCAACCAGCTTGTGAAGAAGGGGAAGGTTGTGCGGCCAGCGTTGGGAATCACCTACGTCGACTTAGCCAACGTTTCCAGCTCGCAACAGAAGTCGGTACTGAAACTGCCAACGAGTGTTGATGCAGGGGTCGTGGTCATGAGCGCTTCGTCTGGATCACCAGCGAAGAAGGCCGGCCTAGCCAAGTACGATGTCATCACGGAGTTGGGCGGTCACAAGATTTCTGATCAATCAACATTGCGAGACATTCTCTACACGTATAAGCTGAACGATACCGTCTCGATGACTTACTACCACAACGGGAAGAAGCAGACGACGAAGGTCAAGTTGACCGAGAGTAGTTCGCAATTGAAGAGCACCACGAGTACTACCGCAAACTCAGAAAGTTAGGCAAAATGAAAGCGGTCGTTGGATTTTTCCAGCGGCCGCTTTTTGCGTATGATAAACTGTTTAATGAAAAGCCGAAGTTTAAGGCGGACTTAAGCTGAATGAAAACGTAACCGGTGGTTGGCCGCCCGAACGAACTAACCCGAATCTCTAAAGTAATTCAGGCTAGAAAATAAAGGAAATTATATCTGTGGATAACTTAGAGGATAAATAGGACCACTAACCAGTGGAAAAGTTGTGAACAGGATAAGAGCGGGAATGACAGCGGTGTAAAAGTTATCCACAGGTCGTGTCGATAACTGTGGATAGAAAAACTTTTCGTGAGATAGATAGCTCTTAATCGTTGATGCAGAGCGGATTGTAAGCGAGAACGCCGAACGTCTGTTTTGCGTAAAAACAGTGGATAACTAAATAAAGATTGACATTTCAACAAAAAATAGATGTCGTAGGTAATCAGTAATTTACCCCCAACATCTAGGAAAACAGGTTGTCCCCCTGTGGATAACTTTGTGGACAACCTGTGTATAGGAGGATAATTATGAACATCAAATTCGTCGTCGTGGGAAAACTAAAGGAAAAGTACTTCAAACAGGGGATTGCGGAGTATGCCAAGCGACTCTCCCGTTTCTGCAAATTCAGTATCATCGAGGTCCCAGATGAAAAGGCACCAGAAAGCATGTCGCAGGCTGAAATGGATCAAGTGATGGCGGCAGAGGGCGAACGTATTCTGAGTAAGATCAAGGATCGCGAATACGTCTATGCATTGGCGATCCTAGGTAAGGAACGCTCGTCTGAGGAGTTTGCCAAGGAACTGAAGGACTTGACCACCTACGGCCACTCAGACATCACCTTCGTCATTGGCGGGTCACTAGGGCTCACACCAGCGGTTTTGAAGCGGGCCGACACTCAAATCTCATTCGGACGGTTCACGTTGCCCCACCAGCTGATGCGATTGGTGTTGACGGAGCAGGTTTATCGGGCGTTTATGATTAATGAGGGGTCTCCGTATCATAAGTGACGCGGTTTTTCTTCGGATTAATCGCTGAGTGGGTGGTTACGGAAGTCCGTATCATAAATGACACAGATTTAAAAATTTTAAGTGTGATAAAATAGTGTGCAGTTCCCCACAGGTGTGGGGGTGATCCAATAGTTTTGAGCAGTGTTCAGTATTTGATGCTGTGTTCCCCACAGGTGTGGGGGTGAGTTTCGGATAAGTATCTGAGTAGACGTGTTGGAAATGATACAGATTTATGTAGTGAGCAAAGAATAGTTAAGTTTTCCGCTCCAAATGAATGATACGCCATCACCACTCCTACTCCTCTATACTATATTGCTCTAAATATGGTATAATGAAATAAGAGCTTTTTACGTAATGAAATTTAACTTTGATTCCATAAGAAAGATGGTATAGCTATGGCATAGCGTTCGGCAACGGAAGTGTTAAATATCTTGTGTAAATGGAAGTCCTCTCCCATTATAATCGCAAATTACTGTGACCAAGACCCGTTCTAAGGCTGATTCATTGGGGAACTGTTCCTTCTTTTTGGTCTGGCGTTTTAGCTTTTTATTGAAGGATTCAATGAGGTTGGTGCTGTAAATACTGCTGCGGATCGCGGCGGGAAAAGCAAAACAGGTCAAGAGGTTTTGATTGTGTTCCAGCTTGCTTGTCACCTTGGGATAAGACTTTTTCCACTTAGTTACAAAGTCCGTCAACGCCTGTATTGCGTCGTCCATGGTCGTTGCTTGGTTCGGATGTGAGCCTCAATGTTTCGATTGACGTGGACCAGGCACTGCTGAAGCTTAGCCTTAGGAACAATCGTATTGGTAAGACCGACTAGGCAATCCGCCACAAACAGGAGAACCTCCTTTACGCTGCGTTTTTGAATATCTACGAGTAGTTCTTCCCAAACGGTGCTAGATTCGGTTGGGGCAATCTGATACCCCAAGACCTCTTTCACGCCATTTGGCCGAATGCCAATAGCGACATGGACGGCCTCTATAGCCACTGAATCTCGACGTAAGCGCAAGTAGGTCGCATCAACATAGACGACCGCGTACCGGGCTGCTAGAGGACGATTCTTGAATGTTGCGACCTGCTCGTCGACTACCTTTGTAAGATTGGATACGGTTTGCGGTGTGTAGTGGGCGCCATACATTTTCTCAATCAGATCTGCGACTTCACTGGTGGTGGTGCCCTTTTCGTAGAGCTGAACAACCGTGGCCTCTAAGCCATCCGTTTGACGTTGATAGCTCGGGATTGTTTACGTATTAAAGGCACCATTGCGGTCACGGGGAATCTCTAAATTTAGCTTGCCATACTTGGTCTTGAAAGCTTGTAGATAGTGAACATTGCGTGAATTACCACTGTTAAATCCTTGTCGGTCGTAGGGTTCATAACCGAGGAACGACGAAAGTTCCTCGTGCATTAAATCATTGATGGCCGTTTCTAAGTGTTGCCGAAAAACTTCATCCAAATCTTGCTTTTGTGCTAGTGTTGCCATAATTGCTTTGTAAACTGAGTCATGGGGAAAGCCTCCTATGTCCTATGAAAGTGAGTTTGGTTGCTAACTATCATAAGGGAGAGGCGTTCTCTTTTCAATTGCTTGTTTTTCTATTTACACATAATTATTTAAACACTCTGAAATTCATAGTGGGACAAAGAAGAGTGGTGTACGTTGCCCAGTTATGAGCGATAAATTGCTTATACTAATCAGACAAAGTGAGGTGAACAGGATATGAATGAGCAACCCAGTGGAAGACATATCCCTTTAGATGAAATGATATTAAAAAAAGGTGTAGTTAAGACACCTTTTAACGCATCGTTACAAAATGTAGTTGCTAATCCTTGGCGTGAAAATAGATTGATTGAGTATCTTTGGATGGCAATAATTCTTGAAAGAGAAGGACCAGGAAACGGATTAAGAAAGATATTATCTGTATTCCATTATATTAAGACTAAGAAGATAGCGCTTCATTATCCAACGATTTCAAATATACTTAATATGGATTCTGAAGATGAAAAAAATTTCTTTGAGTATATCTGTAAAGAAAAGTTAGACTATGCATTTCTTCCATTTGTGGTTGTTGCATATGATAATAGAGAACGACATACGATGTATGATATTTTCTTAGAAATGTTCTTGGGGACGTTTTTAGAGCGGTTTATGAGCTTGGATGTCTTACTCAAAAAGTTTGAAAATATTATTGTCGAATATCTAGATGCAAGGGGAGATAAAGCAACCTATTTAAGATTTTGTGCATTGTCTTTAGATCTTAGTATGGGTGATATTGTTTTACAAAAAGGTAGAGATGATATATTAGTTGATCAGTTTGTTGCGATTTCAGAGGGAAATTCGTTTAAGTTGAATCCGATGATTGCGTCAACAGTTAGGGCGATGGAATTATCAATTTGGGGATTTCATAATGAAAATCCTATGTTTACGAAGGATTTTGATGATTTTACTTCAAAGTATGTCTATTGTGATATTAAGATGATCAATCAAGGAAGTGAAAAGACGATGGAGCCATTTGAGCAAGTGTTTAAAGAATTATCTATTAATTTGAAAAAAACTATAGCTGAAAATCATAGTTTAATGATCTCATCGAGAAAGTTTCAGGTGATGACGGCGTCACTTGAATATGGACTACGAATTTTTAAAGAAGTTAATGTAGTTGGATTTGATTCAGTTGTTGCAGTCGAATCAATGAGGTCTATTCTAGAAACATTTATTAATAATAAATTTCTTTTAGATGGTGAGAGCGAACGTGAGGATATTTGGTTGTCATATCAGAAGTATGGTGGATCGGCATTAAGAAAGCTTGCTGCTGAGAGTGATAAGTATAGTAGCGGAACGGAAGTCTTACCCAAAGAGTACGATTCTCGACTTATACATCTTTTGAGTACGGAGATTGAAGACGAGTTAGTAGGCGATATTGATTTACGCTATTTTGAAAATACAAATATTAGAAAAAAATTTCAAAAGGTAGATTTAGAGTCCTTGTATCATACGTATTATGAGTATGGAACACAGTTTACCCATGGGTATTGGAGTGCGGTAAGGCTAGCAACAACAGATTTTTGTGATCAGCCGTTACATCAGTCACATAGTAATACGGAGTTAAATGAACAAGTTCCATTGAAGAGTGCTTTTGATGATTATGCATATATTTTGTCGCTATGGTCGGATATGTTTTTTGGCGAATTTCCAGTAAGTACATCTGGAGAAGTAAAATGATAGAAAATTTGACTAAAGAATATACTGATTTTCTTCGAAAATTATTAAGAACGTCGCAGGATAATAAAATAGAAATGGAGAAGACATTTCTAGAAATTGAATTATTTTGGAGAAAAGCTTTACCACTCATTATAAATGAAATTGGTGATGAAGAAGAGATCATATATTATTACATTGGTGATCCAGCGCCATCAGAGTCTTTTTGTAGCAACATTAAAAGGATAAAACAAGCAGTTATGATTCCAGATGTTGTTGAAAAAATAAAAATAATGTTTAGTAGAGGAATGCTTTCGATAGCGGAAGTTAAAGTGTATGTAAAAAGAGAATTTGGTGTTCTTGAAGATAATAATAGTTTCTCGATTCCTGTTAGATTATATACGGAGTGTTCATACGAGCCCTATGACAATCTGTTAGAGAAAATGACTAATAGTGTGTTAGATGGAATATTTCAATCAGAGAAAACTACTAAATATGATATTAACGAGTTGAACGATGATCATGCAATATGGATTAAGAATTTATTCGTTAAAGATGAGACTGATGATGCTATAGTAGATATTATAAAGAGCTCAGAGTTGTACCTCATGATAAAAAGGCAATCATCAAATAGAACCGATAGTGAAGTTATAGTAGATTGCATACGTTACAGCATTATAGGACCGTTAAGTAGTTTTGCAAGCATGATAATTTTTCGTTGGATTCCTATTGTTGAGAACCCAAGCTATATGATTGTGTATTCAGGACTAGCACATTTAGTCGAGGATGATTCTAAGAGTATGGAACTTTACGTTAGAATGATAGCCGCTAATCTATTAATGAATTCGCTCAATAAGGATGTAAAAGGTGTAGACCTTTCTAAACTAGAGCAAATGGATCTAAAAAAGTGGTTTCAGCGACTAAAAAATGGAAAAGAAGGGATGATTAAGTTTAAACAATGTTTAAAGCGATGTTTATTACTGTAGTTAGAGCTTGGTAATAATGAATAATACTATTACGGAAGCCCGTATTTCAAATAATACGGGCTTCCTCAACACTAAGCTTGGTAGCGGGACAATCAGATGGCCGTATAGTAATGGAGTCTTGTCATTGATGAGCACCTTGTCTTTAATTTGCTTTTAACCTTTAGCGCCAGATAATGGATGATAGAATCGAAAGAGCAGAGATGATACTGCAAAATCCTTTGTAGTAACATACGACTCTCTAGCAATCCAAAGAATGAATAAAGCAACTTAAAAATTGGGAGATGTGCATACATGTCAGAAGTCACCGCTGCGATAGAAATTTTAATCAAACTCAAGGACGTTAAGCCCGCTGTCTCACGGAAGCTAATTGTTCCCGTTACGATTCGTTATGACCAATTGCATGTGTTATTGCAACTGGCCTTTGGCTGGACCAATTCGCATCTATATAATTTCCAGGTCAATCACCAGAAAGACCTGGAGTACGTGCCCTATATGGACGATATGAGTTTTGAAAATCAAATTTTAGCGGATCAGGCCTATGTTTATCCAGACTTACAGAAGGATGAAGTCTTGAATACGTATGACTTCGGTGAGAGCTGGGAACACGTCATTACTTTAAAACGTGTTCTAGCATTTGATGAGATCCAAGGGGTGCAAGTTCCAAGTTGTACTTGGAGTCGAGGCGCAAACCTTGCTGAGGATGGGCAGGATGCGGCGTATGCGCTGCCGTTTGATCGTCAAAGTTTGAATGACCAGTTTGCTTTGTGGTCCCATGCAGGTGAACAAATGATTCGGGCAGATGATTTGGGATTGCTACCTAAGCTTAATTAGGTGGGTATTAACCCATTCAAATAAGCATGCTAAAAATCATCGGGAGTGATTAGGGGCTATTGGGCCTCTGTGGCATGACCTTGGTGTTTACATCGCAAACGCTATTTTTTAGAATTTCATATCAAAGGTAGTCCGGATCATAAGCAATGAGTATCTATCCCAACAAATCGAGATTGCTTGTTATGTAAGGCTCGATAGGGTATAAAGCAGATTGATAAGGGGCACTATGATGAGAGCTATTGCGGTTTTTACCGAGGTTTTTTTAAAGGTAACCACTTCTTGATTTTCAACTATACCACGGAGGGGAACAAATATGACCACTCAAGAAATTATGAATATGCTACGGTGGGCCGCCGTTGCTGATGCATTGGGGGTACCTGCTGAGATGCAACAGCGCGGTACTTATCCAAAAATAACAGAGATGCAACCAAGCTCCTTTTGGGAGCAGCCAGCAGGGAGCTGGTCTGATGACACCTCGATGACGGTGTGTTTACTAGAAAATCTGACCACTGGTGGGGATTATGCCGATTTAATGCGTCGATTTGAAAGTTATATGCGATATGGAACAAATACACCGCGTGGAGAAATATTTGATGTTGGCCGAACCTGTGCCCATGCCATCCGCAATTTTTCTGTTAACCATATAACGCCATTAAAGTGTGGTGACGCCTCACCTGAGGCCAATGGCAACGGGGCCTTAATGAGAATTGCACCAGTAGCCATTATGCTACAGTCTGAAGCCGATTTATCTCGGCGATTTAAGGTGGCACATGACTATACGGTGTTAACGCATCGGCATGCACGTTCAGTCGTCGGGAGTTTCATTTACCTTGAACTATTACATAACCTGCTTAATGGTGAATCGTTGGAGAAGTCTCTTCATACGACAAAGCAGTCGGTAGACGAATTATTAAATGGCTCAGAATATGCTGATGAGCTGATGTACTACGACCCGTTATTTGCGCCTAAATTCAGTCAATATCCAGCGGAGACCATTAAAGCCTCAGGTTATGTTGTGGATACTTTAATTGCGGCGGTTTGGATAGCTTTGAAGGAAGTGACACCTCAAGCAGTTGTTTTAACTGCTGTTAACTTGGGGGGAGACACGGATACGGTTGCGACTATTGCGGCCTCTTTGGCTGTAGCTGGCCGACCAGCTACAGCTGTCAACCCGGTTTGGTGGGAACAGACTTTGAATTCTGATCTTTTGAATAAAACCTTTAGGGCATTTGCGGATAAATATCACGCCTAATCAAGAAGCAGTGTGCGGTTTCTCATGAAGTGACCACAAGTTGACATAACACGGGAGTCCAATATCATAAATAACGGGTTTAAAATCTTACGTACGCGTTGAGAGGTTGGGACAACGATCCCAGCCTCTCTTTCGTTTCTAAATGAACAGGGATCTTGAGCAGTCCACTATTACGGTGGAGTTACGAGTTGGCAACTTTTACGAACCATTAAAATCGGCCCCTAAGAGACAGCCTATTAAAGCCTAGCAAGTGACGCGATCACTTAGAAAAGTGAGATAACTAACCAACACGCTTTTATGGCAAAAGTATTTATGGGATTAATCATGAACTTAGGGTATGTATGGCTTTGATAATGAGTTGTTATATCGTATAATGGCGCTAGATAGGTGAGTGGCAAGGGCCACCTGCTATGTAAAGACAGTTTGCTAATTATTAAATAAAGATTCCTGTATAAGCGGGTAAATGTAACGCGTGAAATTATAACTGGTGTTTATAAATAGGGGCTAATTGTTTGTCAACTTAAGGCCGGGTTTAGCGGGTCGGTTGTGACCAGTGTGGACAATTATTTTGCCCCATAAAACAATAACCATATTGTGGGTTGTTGTCGGGCGATTACGACGAACAAAGGTAAAGGAGGAGAAGCGCCCATGAGATACAAAAAAATTATATTAGCAGTCGTCAGTGTACTCATGGTTGTAGGACTAGGACAACCGGTGGTTAGTCATGCGGATGCCAGCTCGGATGCTGACTTAGCAAGTGCGAAGGCTAGCATGCCACTGGGGTTGCCGATTAATAACTATTTTATTGTCCCAACATTTCAAAATCAGACAGTCCTTAATTCTTCCAAAGTTACGGATCCCAACGCACAGGGAACGCAGGCCGTTCAACTGACTGGGGATACGAATCAGTTAGGAACGATTTGGGCTGATAAAAATAATTTTTATTTTGACTTGGCCAAAAAGCAAAAGGCCTCCATGTGGATGTACTTTGGGAATGGTGCCGTGGGTAAGATGGGGGATGGTATGGCCTTCGTCATTCAAAACGCCGGGGTACAAGCAACCTCAGTTGATAAGAATGGGGTGCCTCAGGGACAAGAAACCCTGGGTGTTTGGGGACTACCGGACTATTTTCCAACATCCGACAGTGCTGGCTCTGGCGACATTATCCCCAAAGTTGGGGCCCAAGCAATTCAGAAGAGCTGGGCATTGGAATTCGACACGTTTCCCAACGGTGGTTCGGTGATAAACA
Source organism: Levilactobacillus muriae (assembly GCF_045862015.1). NCBI lineage: Bacteria > Bacillati > Bacillota > Bacilli > Lactobacillales > Lactobacillaceae > Levilactobacillus > Levilactobacillus muriae. Next base: position 54,626 of record NZ_BAAFRU010000009.1, on the reverse strand, counting down.
GCAATGATATTCTCTCGTTTTCAACCTTTGATCAAGGGACTAAGGTTGGAAAAGGGGGTAACGATACGGCTGTGAACCAGACCCAACATGTGGCGTCAGCTTATCCTGCCAAGACGGCCCAAGGCGCAACCTATTATGCGAGATCTTCACCTGACAGTACGACACTTTGGAACACTAAATTGAATCACAATGGGATTATTGCGAATGCCGGCAATTGGTTGACTAACGGATCGTGGCATCACTTGACCGTAGAATACACGCCACCAGCCACTGGAAGTACCAAGGGTGATGTGTCCTATACGATTAACGATAAGGATCCCGTCAGTGGAGCAGTAAGTGAGGGACAAGAAAGTCACTATGAACTAGATACCACGCAGGTCGATCCTGGTCAGACGGGAAAGGCTTATTGGGGATTCACAGGGTCCACTGGGAAATATAGTGAAAATAACCTAGTCGTCTTTGAACAAATTCCTGGCTTAGTTGACGCTGATGCGACCACGCATATTTATAATGAGACTGCCACTGATACTAGTGATGCCGAGAGCGAAGTGACGAGTGCGACCCCGGTCATTGGGGGCAGTCGCTTGCGCTTAGACTACAAGTTGACGTATAACGATGGCCGAATGGACTGGACACCAAATGCCAAGATTAATATGCCAGCTGGCTTTGTTCCCAAGTCAGGCGTGATCACCTATGCGGATGGCTCCACGAGTACAGTTGATCTTTCGCAAATAGGATCCGAGAACCAGCTTAGTTTTACGTTGGAAAAGGCTTTAAACAAGGACAATCCAACGGCGGATATTTCTATCTATGGTCGCCAAAGTAATCCGAGCGATTCTTCGACTTCAATTGCGTCAACGACGAGTAATTTTTCCGATAAGTACGGCATTGCAACGACAACGAGCACGCCGTACAGTGTTTCTCGATCTGTAACGACCTTCCGAATGGGTTGGAGTGGGAACTCCGCTAATGTGACGACAGATGGAACCAAGGATGTCACGGTTACCGGTCAATTTTCATTGATGGGCTCACCGATTTCTGACAATAATACCTTCAAGTTACAAGGACAGCTAAACAACACGAGTATTACACCACAAACCATCAGTACCAGTAATGTCTCGGGTAGTCCAACAACAGGCTATAAGGGGACGTTCTCGTACACCGTACCAGCGGCCAGCTTGCACCGAGGGGCCAATGTATTAAGCCTCTATATGACGAGTCATGACGGGTATACAACGGATGACATAAGCTCAAACATCACCGTGAGTGGCCCCCTTCAATATGGGACCGTTGATCCCACGGTATCGTATACGGCCGACTTGACGGGATCACACATGCTGGTACCACGAGATAAAACGTGGCAGATTGGTGTAGACGACCAACGTGGCACGGGGTCTAGCTGGGTGTTAACGGCAAAGATGTTGAAGCCTCTACAGGCGACCAACATTCCTGTGACGACCTTGAATTTAGTTTACAAGGCAACGGCCGACGCAGTCCCACAAGTCGTGGATTCGACGCCGCAAGTTGTGGCGCAGCGAACGAGTACGAGCGATGATGACACGTTCAACGCAGCCAGTCAATGGAATACTGACACTGGGTTACTACTAGATGTTAGCGGTGGGGCAGCTGCTGGCACCTACGATGGCGTCATTGAGTGGGGGCTGGAGAACGCGCCTTCATAAGCAAGTGAACTTTTAGAAGTGACAATAAGATTTATATGGTTTGCTGGATGGCCAGTCCCCGGTATTTTACCGGGAGCTGGCCATCCAGTTTTATTTTGACGCATGATTGAAGTTGCTAGGGCTACACGTAAAACTCCGGGAAGGTCGCTTCAACATTGCGACTGATAAACTGGACGGTGGCGTCAATACAAGCCGGATCTTGGCGATCAATCAATGTAGGATTAACCAGCAATGAAATCATACCGTTCAGTAAGAAGGTTAATTTGAGATCATTTTGACGGTTGGGAGTCAGTTTGCCCACGGCGTAAATGGCCTGCATAAAAATGTGCAACAGGATCTTGGGAAAACTAGGCGCGAAATGCAGATTCTCTGGTTTTAGCAGTGCGAGTTGCGCCGGCTGGAGTGCGGGGCTTTCAGCAAATAGAAACTCGCGAACGAAGGCCTGACTATCTTGAAATAGTAGCGGATATGCCGTGGATCCTTGAACGGCTTCTTCAGCCGCGGTTGCCAGCAACTCGTCATACAAAGCATAGATGTCAGCGTAATGTAGATAGAAGGTTCCCTTGTTAATCAGGGCAGTTTGCGCAAGCTCGGTAATTGTTATTTTGTTGATGGGCTTTTTAAGTAACAGGGTTAGACCGGCTTGCTGGATAGCACGTTTGGTTTTGGTGACGCGTAGGTCAGTTTTGGGCATCGTCAAATTCCTTTCGAGATAAACGACAGTTAGGGTGAATCGTTCATTATTCATCGATTGCTAGAGACTGATGATTGTTTGTTAACGGCTAGTTTCGTAAACTTAGGTTATGGTTGGTAACGTAATGAATAAGAAGGAGCATGATTAATGTTAACACAATATAAAATCGGTGATCTAGTTTGGGCCAAGTTGGGGACCACGCCCCTAGTTGGCGTAGTCGTTTACAAGGATGATAAGCACAGTCGCTACTTGATTCGCTTTAGTGGCGTGCAGCAGGATTACTATTCAGAAGCTGAGCTGACACCTTACCCCCGGCGCGAGAACGCGTAAGCGAAGATAGTTAATTGAAGTCATGACTTTAGGACCCTTGATTTGTGCAGAAGCACAATCAAGGGTCCTAATTTTTGCGTAATTAATCAGTTGAGACTAGGGATCATAGGGGAAGTACAATGTCTGCACCCTAATTTCCAGGGGCTAGGAAAATAGCTGCATCTCCCTGAGACACACCCTCGCCGTAGCCGTCATCGGTCTGTACGCGCACGCCGATATGCCAGCCACGGTACTGACTACGTTTGGTGGCAGTGTAGCCCGCTTTGGCCAATAGGTTAGCGTAATTCTGGGTGTTCATCACGGTAGAGGAATTGAATAAGTGAATATAGACCTGATGTGTCTTGACGGTAGGCGCTTCCTCACCATCGGTCGTATAAACAACACTTCCAGCCTGTGCATCTAGCGCTTTGTCTTCAATCGTTCCCGGGAATAAACTTAAGATTTCTTGATCAAGTAGTTGCTCGTTAGCAATGGGTAAGTTCGTGCTGGGATCGGTGGGATTGAGCTTTGCCGTAACAGCCGCGTTTGATTGCTTAGTCATGACTGGTTTCAAATAACCACGCCAGATCCAGCCCTGAAGCGTCCCATCGGCACTCTTGACGTGATAGTAAATGGTCGCGTGGCCCACGTTCTTTTTATACAATTTTTCATGAGCATCCGTATACCACGTCACTTTTGACGTCGCACGATTATTGCCGTAGCGAACGGCTAAATGCTTGGAGAAGCGCGCACCAGTGCTGGCCGTGTACGCGTTCTGTTTCATGCCCTTGCGCCAGACTAAGCGAACCGAGCGGGATCGAGCCGCTGAGTACTGACTGCTAGCCATTGCGGAAACGTTCCCGATACTAAGTATCCCGACACCGATGCTCAGGACCATGAGACCTTGAACCAATCTTGCTTTTTTCATAGGTAAATCCTCCCATCCCCTTACAGGTTAGCACGAATTACCCCGGCTTACTATAGATAATGGCGGGTAATAAATAGTCTAACCGTGTCCGTGGCGAGAGGCTATCACTTTAGACTCCCACTGGTATTCTATGATTTCCGTGAGAAATTTTGCGAATTGTTTCAGAAGCACAACGTCAACACCTAGTTAATAGTAGAAAAGGACACCTGTAACAGTACAACTAGTTTAGATCTCGTTACAATCCTTTTATCATGTAACACAACAACCATATTAATATTATTACAAAATGCATATGGTGTTCATAATTTTTTCAAATTTGACTGATATTCTGAATCTACGATAAAAAAGCAGCTCGCAACCCGCTTCGATATGGAGGTATCCCCCATGAAAAACTGGCTACGAATTTTTTTAATACTAGGTTGCTTCATCGGTTTAACATCATTACTGCACATTAATGCTCAGAATCGAGCAAGTGTTATTCAAACGGCGGCACTCCATGATCAAAATGGTCAGGCCGTCCACAGCATCACCAGTCACCAACCAGGGGCCTTGCAACTGGCCTTGACCGTTGTTCTTCCCGCTGGTGAGACGGTGATGACACTGGTAGATCAGGATAATGCCAGCTTTTCTCCAGGCAAAATCACTGACATAAAACCGGCCCAAGGGATCACGGCGGCGGTTGACCAACAGCAACAATTAGTTCTCACGAATGATCAAGACCAGTCGCAGACGGTGGAGCTGGTCGTTCCAGTCAAGGTGGCCGATCCACTCCTGACCGCCAAGCTAGAACTGGAACTACAAGTTGTAGACACAACGGAAACATTTAAGCTTCCCAAGGTTGCGGTGACGGCCGATGACACTAATGAGTCAACGGAAGAGTCCGCAACGACGAATGACAGTAATAGTAACAATAACAGTAATAACAGCAACAGTCAGTCTAACTCAAATGCCCAGTCCTCCTCGCAAACAACCGTAAACCAACGCTCCCAGTCGACCAAGCAACGTTCTCGGTCAACACGCTCCCAGGCGTCAGTCGCATCTTCCAGTCAGTCAGGGACTACTGATGATGAAGCAGATGCTAAGGCCGCCCCTACAACGAAGATTAGTCGTACGGCGGCGGTCACGGATCCTCGTGATGGTCTTACGGAAACGCCAATCGATATTCACCGGGGTCAGATTCAGATTGGCAGTTGGTCCTCGGAACTTGAAGTTGGCGGGCCACTCCTCAGTGACAAGAAAGCCAAGGTTACCGGACCCAAGCAAACGAACGCTAACGATAACACTTACTGGAACAACAGTTACGGTGACCAGTACTACTACTCCTACCAACAAGCAGATCAGGCTAAGGCCTATGCAGTGGTCTTTGATCAAACGCCCGCCGAAGAAGATACCATCGTTGTGTATTACAAAAACGTTGGGGCCTATACTACCTCGGCAGCAATAGACAAGCCTGACCAGACGATGGGGGCAATCCTCACGATCTCCAATATTAAATACAATCAGAACGTCCCGGCCGGAACGAATGGTAAGGATCGCTACATTGATTTTTCCAACAATTTCTACTCCGGCATCGTCTACAACGGTATTGAGAGCTTCGACCTTGACGTGACCTTTACGAACGCGGACGGGACCAGTGCCCTGAACTTTCTCGCGCCGGATGAAGACAAAGACCACAGCTCATACTTTACGTTCGGTTCGCTAAATGGAAATACTACCGGTGAACACGAATGGGCTGGGACCCGGTCAAAGACGTTGAAAGGCAAACTAGCCGTGGATTCCTTGGTTAAAGACCACGATAATGGCTGGTACGAAGGGATTGGTATTGGCGTTTGGGAACAAGGCCAGCCTTACAATGGCGACAATGAATGGGGAGACTTTCTAGGCTCGACCAACTATGAACGTGGGGCCGTTTCCTTCCCGATGATTGGCACGACGCAAGAGTTCAAGCTGAAGAGTGAATCTGGTTTTACTTGGCAGTCGTTCTCTAGTGGCTATGTGGTTCCCTTAGAACCCCTAGCGCCGGAGAAGACGGTTCATCGCACCGACGCATTCGGTGTCGAGAATAACGAGCTGCATAAGGCAGTAATTGACCGTGATAGTGATGACATGGATAGCTTCTACTACACAATCTATCAACCAACTTACAGTATTCCGGACGAATCCATTGCTAAGCCAGATAGGATCACGCTGACCGACCAGTTGCCAGCAGGGATGACGGTGGATGCCGAGGATATTGTCCTTCGTAATACGGATGGTAAGCCGATTCAATTTGAAGATGGTGAAGATAAAGATAAATATAAGGGAAAGGTTACCGTGACGGCAGATGGTCTCGTCACCTACGAACTATCCGACAAGGAAATTGAGACCCTAACGTTTGACGGCCGACCCTTTGCCTTCCAGATGAAAGTGACGTTTGATTCCGACTTCGTGGGAACCTTCAAGAATCAGGCCACGGTCAAGTTCGACTCTGGAACGAACTACACTTGGGAAAACGACACGAATGAAGTGGTAACGCACTTCGAACGGACGCCGATTGACCTGACCTTGAAGAAGATGGGGGACCTCCCTTGGGACCCTAACGCCAATGTACCGCTGGGAAAGGTCACCTTCACGATTGTCGATAGTACCGGCGGCATTCGCATCGAAAAGACGACGAATCAGGATGGTGAATTCGTTCTGAGTGATTTGGACCGGAGTCAGACCTACACGATCAGTGAAGAAGTTCCCGCAGGATACACAGCACGTGACCCCTTTACGCTAGCGTATAACGCAGCGAATAAACGCTGGGAAGTGACGGGGGATGCGGCGCAGGTCAGCATTTCAGATGATGCTCAGAAGCAAGTCATCACCGTGACCAATGAAGTTGAGCGGGGAAACTACCTGTTCGAAAAGATTGATGGGACCACCCAAAAGTCCCTTGCCGGTGCTGAGTTTATCATCAAAAATGCAGATGGCCAGTACCTGACGTTTGATGCTAGCGGCCAGTTAACGGGCGTGGTGGATCAGCGTGATCGGGCAACGCAACTGACGGGGAACGCGGCTGGTGCCTTTGCGGTAACAGGCCTTCCCCACGGCCAGTACCAACTGATCGAGACCAAAGCACCAGATGGATATACCATTGGTGATCCCCACGACTTTACCATCTCGGACCAAGAACCGAACAAGCCAGATCAGATTGAGAATGTCCCGTATAGTCTACCTGTAACTGGGGGACAGGGGATCGTCTGGTTCATTGTATTAGGGCTCATACTGACCCTATCGTCTCTCGCCATTTGGCGCACTCACCCTAGAGGAGGATAACCCATGAAATTCACAAAATTACGACAACTCGCACTCGCCGCCTTCGCCGTTTGTGGCTTAGCATTAGGGGGGCAACTGACCGCCCATGCTAGCGACTCAGCGCCAGACAAGGTCACGATGAAATTGCATAAGCTAGATAACCAAACAACGCAGACGATTCAAAACACCGGGGATGAAGTACCACTCCTGGAGGGGATGACCCCCTATAATGCCAGCACCTTTGGTGACATTGCCTATAGCGTCTATGATCTGACGGATCTGCTTGAAGAAGAAGGTGTGATCAGCGGTCAGACGGATAGCGCGACATTCGAAAAGAAACGAGACCAGTTGATTGCAAAGATCACGGGTGAAAAGACTGATCCGGAAGAGATCCTCAAGGCACAAGCGGCCTTCGTGGCGGCACACAACCTAGTACCCGTTTCAGAGGAAAAATTAACGGACAACAGTGGGCTCTTAACATTTTCGAAGCTGAAGAACAAAGGGTTTTACCTTATCATGGAAACCGAAGCAAAGACTGAGTATCTGACAGGCTTGTCGGCACCGATGATCATCGGCCTACCTCTGGGTGACAAGGACACCATTCACCTGTACCCCAAGAACGTTGTTGCACGGGACGTTGACCCTGAGATTCACAAGGTCGGGATCAATCCTGAAGCCCCGACTAGTGAGCAGCACGTCGCGTTAGAAGGCATTAAGTTCGAGCTGAAACGTGCAGATGGCGAGGGCAAAACGATACCACTGGAGACCGATAAAAATGGGGATATCACGTTTGGTAACCTGGTGGCTGGAAAGGAATACGTGTTAACGGAAACTTCAATTGCGGCGTATCCGTGGTATAACCAAGACAATGTTAACGATGGCAAGATTTCCTTAACGTTTACCGTCGATAAGAACGGAAATGTCGATCCGAAAATCATGAAGCCAAGTGCCGATTACTTCAAGATTGACGGCACGCGAATTGGCATCTTGAACTATCTGATCCTAGGTGGTGCTGAATTCAAGAAGGTGGATGCGCAGAATAAGGAAAAGGTCTTGGCTGGTGCTAAGTTTAAGGTTCAAAAGGTTGACCATACAGGCAAAATTTTCTGGGCAGTTTTCCAAGATAACAATTTTGTGAAATGGGTTACCGATAAAGCCGATGCTACGGAACTCACATCTGGAAAAGATGGGACCTTTAATTTCACGGGTGTGCCTTACGTGTATGACCAACGTGATGGCAAGGCGACCTACAACCTGATCGAAACGCAAGCGCCAGCAGGTTATGCTCTGCTAAAGGAAGCGACTGAATTCGAAATCAACGAGAAAACAGGCATCGTGACGATCGAAAACGAACGCTATGCGTTGCCAATTACCGGAGGGATGGGTATCTGGTTGTTCCTCCTCATCGGGAGTCTCCTGATGGGTGGCGCAGGCTACCTGTACTACCGGCAACGCCAGCAAGAGAATTAAGAAGAACCTGACAGGCTGTCCAGACACTTAGAGAAGGGAGGACCCCGACATGCGTAAATGGCTCATCATCCTACTGTTTTGTTTAGGGCTGGGACTGATAGGCTACCCGGCTGCGAGCAACGCGGTTACTGGTTGGCGCCAGCAGGGGGTCCTGAAGGCGTATAAGCAGCAGTTGCGGACAGCGAGTACCAGACAACGCCAGGCACTTCAAAAGGCCTTACAGCGGCAGGAAGTAAGTAATGAGGCAGCGATTCAGGATCCATTCAAGGAAGAGACCAAAGGCTTTGTTGAGACGACACCGGTAGCGCTGGTGGCGATTCCAAAGATCAACGTGGAACTGCCAATATTTGCCGGAACTAGTGAACAGGTCCTACAGAAGTACGCGGGGGTGGTTCGCGGGACGGACATCCCCCAGGGTAAAAGCAACCAGCACAGTCTCATAACAGCTCATCGAGGCTTACCTGGCGCGCAACTCTTCACAGACCTGCCACGACTCCAGCACAATGACCGGTTCTACCTGAAGAATGCTTATGGATTGATGACCTACAAGGTGACTGCGATTCGGACGGTGAAGGCGGCGACCCGCCAACCCGTTACACGCTCGGCAGCGAAGAATCAGGTAACACTGATGACTTGCACGCCGTATATGATCAATACGCACCGACTGTTGGTCACGGGCCAGCTGATTCCCAATGAAACGCAGACGATCCCTCAAGGGAAGTTTGTATGGGATTGGTACAAGATTGGACTGTTGGTGCTAGTGGGACTACTCATAGCTGGTGGAATCTGGGGTGGCTACCGCCGCTATCGCCGGGCAAAGGAGGAAGCAAAATGACAGCACGTAAGCGACGTTTAAAAACAAGCTTCCTCTGGGTGCTGGTGATGTTTCTCATCGGTAGTGGACTGGTTCTGCTGGGACTGACGCAAAACCACTCAGTGACTTGGCTGGGCGATACAGCTAAACGAGAAATGACAGTCGAGAGTGTGCAGCAGGCGACGCGGTCAGCACAGGATAAGTCGGATCAGTTCAACTATGCGAAGACTGCTCAGTTGAATCCGGTCACGGTTGGGGGCTATGGCTTACGCGAATTGGTGGGTAACAGTGACTACGGCGCAGTTGGTCAACTGCGGGTTCCCGCCGTGGGATTGGACTTACCGATTGGCATCGGTGTCAATAATGCCGTGCTGGTCCGCGGGGCGGGAACGCTCAAGGCAGACCAGCGGATGGGCCAAGGCAATTACGCGCTGGCTGGGCACTATATGTCAGCTAAACGTCTCTTGTTTTCTCCCCTCAAAGGCGTTCGCCAGGGGAACAGCATTTACCTGACGGATAAGCAGCACATGTATCGGTATAAGGTGACGCAAGTCCAAGTGGTCGATCGACATCGAGTCGACGTTATCGAGGATGTTCCCGGCAAAAAGCTAGTGACCTTGGTGACCTGTGCTTCAGCTAAACGGGGTGAACCGAAGCGGTTAGTGGTGCAGGGAAAACTTCAATCGGTGTCACCTGTGCAAGCGTAAGCTAGAAGACTAACCCGAGACCATCAGTTACCGAACAAAGAAGTGGATAAAGCATACGGCGGTGCCCCAGTGAGGGTATCGCCGTATTTTTTGGTGTTGGGCTTGAAGTGACTGTGCATACAAGGACTTGCGATATTGCGGAGAAGATATTGCGGAGAAGATATTAATGAGGGTGTTCTTTGAGTCAAGATTCCCCTCCTTTTCCGGTATAGAGTATGTTACACATGGTAGCTTCGTGATGAGTAATAAAACAAGGGTGATTGAAAAGTAATCTTTGAAGCGTTGGTAAGCTAAGGCTGATCACGCATATATAGAAGTGCCAGAATGGACGGGTTTGAATCGTAAACTTTGATTCGACCGGCCTCATTCTAGTGGTTATGGGATTCCTGCAAGGGTAGCCTAGTAATTGTTTCATGTGAAACATCGGTGTTCCAGTCCTTGAGTGGAGAAGATGACAGTTCTTCATTGATCATTGGGTGATTTCCGAAAATAACGACAGTGACTATTCTTAGTGAATAGCCGCTGCCGTTATTTTGAGAGATATGGAAATGAGCAGGCCAGTTAGACGGGTTAACGTGAACTTCGTTAAATCTGACTTTGTGGCGAATGCCTAATGCACAAATACGCTAATTAACAGGACCATCAGTAGACCAACGAACGAGTTCACAAATTCCAGTAGCCCCCAGGTTTTAAACGTGTCTTTTAAAGAAATACCAAATGATTGTTGGTAGAGTAAGAAACCACCGTCATACATCAGGGTAGTGGTATTACTCCCACAGGCACACGCCAACATCATCAGGGCAGGGTTCACGTGGAAAGCTACGACCATTGGGGCCACGATCCCTGCAGCGGTGATAGCAGAAACGGCACCTTGGCCTGTCATGAGGCGAATGAGGACTGTGATAATCCAAGCGAGAATTAGAGGTGAAATATTGGTGTGACCCACCAGATCAACAATTTTATTTCCGATACCACTGTCGATAATAACTTCCTTCATCACACCACCAGCAGCGATGACCATGAGGACGTTGGAAATCCCAGCAATGGCACTGGTCATATGATCTGAGATCTGTTTACCAGACATCCCACGGCGGTAACCAAACAGGAGCATGGCGACAATAACCGTGATGAGCATACTAATCTCAGCACTACCGATGAAACTGGCAAACCTAAAGGTCCAACTGTTGGCGGTTGACAATGTTTTGGCTAGAGAGGCACAAATAATGATAATGGCAGGTAACAAGGGGATAATGATGCTGGTTCTAAAGCTGGGAATGTCCGCGGCAGCCTTTTTAGGCGCCGGTTTCATCACATTGCCCAGCGGCATGTCAGCTAGTCCTGGGATAAAGTGTTGGATGAGGACCCCAGAGCAAATAATCGTGGGGACAATGACGATAAATCCCAGCATGTAGACCTGAGCAATATCGGCATGAAATGCAGTCACTAGGGCCATTGGGCCGGGTTGCGGTGGAAAGATACTATGTCCCATGGTGGCTCCGGTAATGGTTGGAATGACCAACTTCATATAAGGAACCTTAGCCTCTTTGGCAATGTTAATCACTAAGGGCATGGTAATGAGAAAGGCCACTTCGTAGAACATGGACATCCCAAAGATCGTCCCAATAAGTAAGAGGGCGTAGGGCAGGAGCTTGGGCCCCATTGCGTTTACAATCGTATCCGCAATTTGTTGAGAAGCACCTGACTCCGTCATCATTTTTCCAATGATTGCCCCGAAAATAACGATCAGTAGCAAGGATGACATGACACTACCAATCCCATTTTCAATGGTCGTAGCGATCTTGACCATGGGTAACCCTTCAGCGAAGGCAATGAATAATCCTGAGACAAGTAGGGCAATAATATTATGTACTTTTGTTTTGACGATGAGGAAAACTAAAAGTAAAATTCCGAGAAGCACCCAAAAAAGTGCGAGTAAATCAGCTGCCAAGTAAATCCCTCCTAAGAAAAAAAGACAAAACAGATATATTAGTAAGCGCATACATCTTACCATTTAAAACGAAAATCCACAATAAAGTGAAAAAGCATACATATATTCAAGATAAATAGGCAATGAAGGGGATAATCTCTTTTTAACTGGTATATCAGTTAAAACCGGTGTTATTCTCCAAACTTTAGTCGTCCAGATGGCTAGGCGGTCTTTAAAAAAATGTTGCTTGTAATCAAGTTTCGTTGATTACAAGCAACATACATATTGGGACTATTCTTTTTCGGTTGCGAGTTCCATCAACCGTTGCCGTAAGGCGTCATCGTAGGCGGTCAGGTACAGCCCGTATTTCCCGCGTTTCATCAGAACATTCAAGACGTTGGCGATGAATGTCTTGTATTCATCCTGAGTGAATTTCATATCCTTACGCTTCTTGAAGATTTCCTTGTGCGAATACTTCTCGGGGATGATGGTCATCGTGTCGGTAGCCTTGTCGTAGCCGAAGGAGGGGCCGATGATCATGCCGACATAGTTCAAGTCAAAGCCTTGAAGAGTGTAGATTGTCCCCACCTGGGTGATAGAGCCTTCACGTTTGGCCCAGTGCGTTCGTTGGGGATCCCACTCATCCCAAGGCAGATTGAACGTATCCATCTCAACGTTGTGGCGACCGTCAATCCGAGGGAAACCAGAGGTCGCAACGACCCGACTCATGCCGACTTCCTTATTTCGCTTTTTAATATTTTCGAACAACTCGCCGGCGGTATCAAACATCTTAAACTTGAAGTCACTGTTTTCCGGGAAGGCTTTCAGTGGCTTTTCGGCGGTTAAGTCGTCCATCCAGGCAACCTGTTCGTCGCTGGCGACCATCCGATATTGGAAGTTCATATCAAACATCTTATAGGGATGAGAGCCAATCGTCTTGAAGAGGAGGTTCTTGTCCCAGTACATCTTGGACTGGAAGACTTGGTCAAAGTCATAGACGACTACGACGACCTTGGCTAGATTCATCAAGTCGGTGAGTTGGTTTTGCCCGCGATAGTGCGCATACGGCTCTGACTTGGAATAGAGAAGATGAGCTTCATCGACGAAAATGATATCGTATTTTTTATGATTCTTTTGCGCGTAGTTGATTAGTGAGGTTGGTCGGCGGATCGAATTGACCTTCATGTTGGGAATCGATTCCGCGAGGTCCTGATAAGCTTTATACAATTCGGGATGATTAACCACCAGAGAGGTCTTGTAGCGGCTGTCGGTCATGTACTGACGCACGAGCTCCATCAGAACCACTGACTTACCGGTTCCGGCAGCGCCTTGAATGATGGCAACAGAGGACGTATCGCCGGTCAATCCTTGTTTAATATAGTTGTTAATATTTGTGATTACAGTCTTTTGATCGTCTGAAAGGTCATCGACGAAGAATTGTGCTTTTAGAATTTTATTCATTCTGGAACTCCTTATGCATTAATTGATTCCGCGTGGGTGAAGCAGTTGCTGTCCGCGGAAAAAGCTATTGTTATTATAGCAGTTTACCGGTGGGGTGCTGGCTATTCTTGAAATTATGATGGGGGAATTGACTGGATAGCTACCCGTGACATTGCGGAATTATTTGATTGTGGCTGAGGTGGCACTGATGTATGCTTAAGAAGCAAACCGATTGAAAACAGGACTTTGGCGATTTTTAAAGGCCGGTCTGACGGGGTTTTCTTAGTGTATTCCCCACAGGTGTGGGGGTGATCCTATGGTCGCTATAACATCAGTAGTGATGGGAGCGTATTCCCCACAGGTGTGGGGGTGATCCTCAATGCTTCATGAGAGGCTGGACGTTTATCCAGTATTCCCCACAGGTGTGGGGGTGATCCCCTTGGCACTGGCCTTATTTCGCTTGGTAAGCTGTATTCCCCACAGGTGTGGGGGTGATCCCGTCTCACGGTGCATCCCGTTGATCATCCGCACGTATTCCCCACAGGTGTGGGGGTGATCCTATGTAGCGTGCCGTAATCCACATTCATGTCAGGTATTCCCCACAGGTGTGGGGGTGATCCTCACCGAAGTAGATCACTGGCACATCGGCCGCGGTATTCCCCACAGGTGTGGGGGTGATCCCAACATAACGCCAGCACAGACAACTCAGTTATCACAGACCAATGAGCATCAAACATCTGCTTGGTGGGGAACGGCTTTACTTGTGATGGTGGGAACGTTACTCGGCGTCAAACAGGTCAGAAATCGGAAGAAAGATTAACCCGAAATGAAGCGACAGAATCACTGATAGTTGAAAAGCATCCGTCCAATGACTGCTGTCATTGAGCGGATGCTTTTTTTGAGGATAGGATGAATGGGATTTTATGTTTGGCAGAAGTGCGGAATGTTACTCACGTGGTTGGGCTAGTCTGATTTCAATATTATCTAGCGAATCATCACTAGAATTGAGGATGCGTTGCATATATTTCTTACGCTCGGAAGCTGATGTGTTACCGTTAAAGATACTAATGGATTGGCTTTCGTCAGCACCAGACAATTCTCGATAATCTTCTGTACCAACCTCCGAAGTGTATTTGATTAACCAGTCATGATCGTCGTTAGCCATTTGGAAGAAAGCGGCTGGATTGTTTAACCAGAGGAGATTAGCAACTGCGAGATATAGCTCTTTCCAGCTTTTAAGTGGTTGACTGGATTGCTGATGGAATTTAAAAGCGATCGGCTTTTTTCCAGTAGGGTCGGTGTCTTCTAGGCTGACCCAATCGGTATTTTTAATCGCCAAATCTGGAACTTGAGGAATCGGCCAGACTGCTAGAATCCGGTCATATAGATTCTTTTGACGTTGTGCTAATGTAGTTGTGTTCCAAGTTGAGACATTAGCCAGGTCTTGATTAAGCTTAATACCAGACATGCGATAACCGTCGGGCGCGTCTCTTTTTTCTAGAAAGGGATGATTACTCATTTGTGAATTGAACCCCGTTAAGGTTAGATTAGCCAGTCGGTTGAGCCAAGTTAGCTGAATATCATGCCAATTAGGACCCAGACTTTTTTGCCAGGCAGTACTGAGCGTTTGTGGCATAATATGTTCGATGGAATAACTTCCATTTTCGGACTGTGTGAAAAGGTCCTGTGGTTCACCATGAAGGTTATTAAGTTCGTTCATGATAAACCAAAAGGACTCGGTACGGATATGGTAATAATCTTTAGTGACTAAAGCCTGATAAACGTCCTCATTATTGGGGAAAATTTTGTTTTCCTTGGCAGTGTGGGTGAGGAAAACCTTTAAGGCAGTATCGTAATCAACCTGTCGATTTTGACTTAGACGAGTGACCTGTCGATCTAAGGATGAAAAGAAGTTGTTGAGACCTGTACTGGGCATGCCAACAAATAAGCGACGTGCGAGATATGATAGCAGAACAGCTAAGACTTTATTTAGAGAATTTAGAGTTATCACTTGTTCATGGTACTTAGTAAATACCTGGAGGAGGTAAGGCATCATAACGTCCAGTCTTAATTGAGACAAGCGATTCAATAGTTGCTTGGTATGAAGGTCATCGAAGTCGTAATCATTTGGAAACTGAATCTGGGCATAGATTAGGGCAATATCTTTTTCTTTTTTTAGTTCGGTATAGCGATCAAATCCTGACCTTAAGCCAATATATAGTCGATACTCAGTGTAAATTCTGCCCTTTTTGACAGGCTTAGACGATCGAGCCAATGAGGTCAGATAGTGACGATAAAAGTTAGAAACATTTTCAGGATGAACGATCTTTTCAATTTCTTGCCAGACTTCGAAAGCTTCTAATTGTTTCTCATTGGATAGACTCATCAGTAAATAATTTCGAATTTTATCAGATTCGGTTAAACTCAGACCGGTAGAATTTAAGCTTTCAAAAATCAATTGGGCATCATCACCAGGCTGAACTGTAATGACCATTGTCTGAAGCTGTGTCCGTAGTAAGGTGAACCACTCATTAACGGATAGACGACTACCATTAATGAGGTCTTTAAAGAAGTCATAATTGGATTTAAATAATGATGTCTTGGCAGCCTCTCCGTGTATTAGAACATCTATGTATTGGTCTTCATCGCCAGGTACGGGTTTTAGACGATTGTGGTGTAAGGAAGAATGGTCATAAATATCAATTAAATATCTATCTGTAATCATTTTGCTTGTTTCAGGATCGCTGTCAACCAGGACATCCCGTATAGCAATTAGGAATAATGAAATGGTTGTTAGGCGTTGTTGGCCATCAATAACGGCGACTTCGGAAATTCCAGTTTGTGTGGTATCTAAGATTAGGCTTCCGATGAAGTATTGTTTCAGGCCACGGTTATGTGCCGTTTGCATGTCATCGATTAAGCGCTGAGCCTGTTCTCTTCCCCAACTATAGCGACGTTGATAAATTGGAATATAAATTTTTTGCGTATTTTGAATGACTTCAGAAACGATGAGCTCTGGACTACCCTGCAAGATGAACATCTCCTTATAATGCCCATTTTAAGATATTTTTTGAAATTATGATAGGCAAAGCTCTGCATCAGTAGTAAACTACGCGGGTCAAAAAGCAATAGATTTGTTCTGTCAGAATTGACGGATAAGTCCATAGCTTTTCAGAAAATTTCAAGGTATCTAAAGTATAAGATCAGTCACTGCGTTACGTGTCACCATAATAATTAATAACGGTCATATGTTTCGTTGACTTGAAAACAGGGTGATTGATCTTTTTCTTCGTCAATAATGGTACTTTAGTTTTACTCTCGCTAACGCCTTGTACGTAGGCCAAAGTACGTTGCTTACCGTACTTAACGGGCAAGACTTGACTGTAGTAAAACTGAGAATTACTCAGGTCCCAGCTGGGTTTAAGAATGACTGCAAAATAAGTCCAGCCATGGCTGGATTTTCGCAAATCAACGTTGGGTAAGTTCTTCACCTCATAGGCCGTTTTCCAAGATTTTGCAAATTTCAGGGTATGCTTCTGGTGGTTGGACGTGGTAACTGTGAAGGACTTCTTGTTAACGACGAGCTTACTTGGGTGCTTGTCGTAAATTGATTGATAGCCATACCAGGTGCCACGTATGGATTTTGGTGCTGTCCGAATGGTTGCATCATGGTTTACGGACAACCAAACTGTCTTGGCACTAGCGGATGTATTTGCAAGTCCTAATAAGCCAGCAGAAGCAGCTAAGAGTGTGATGAAAGCTTTGATTTGTCTGTGATTCATAGATGTTCCCCTCCTTAATAGCTTTAGTATACGAAAGCTGACTGGCGACTCAAGTGTGGATTGCCGGGTAGTCTACCTTGTAACTAGCCGATCGTGGACTGTCGATCAAATAACTTCGCATTCTGTCACGGTCCGCGTACACTTATGCTAGAAGTCTTTCGAAAGGGTGAATCATATGAAAATTGGTGTTGTGGGGTCTGGGACGGTTGGTACTATTCTGACACAGACGGTTAGTCGCGGGGACGACAATGAGATCATTCTCAGCCATTCGCGTGGTGCCACTAGTCTGGCTACGCGCCGTGATGAGTTCGCTGCGAACGTTGTCTTTGGTGAAGTGGCCGATGCGCTCCGACAGCCACTCGTGATTATTGCGGTGCCATTTGGCGTTGCTCCCGATGTTCTCCAGCAGGTCGCTGATTACCAGCAGCGAATCATTGTCGATGTAACTAATCAATTTACCGCCGACTTTAAAAAGATCGATACCCGGCCATTGACTGGGAGCGAAGTGATTGCGGCGGCCGCTAAGAATGCTCGTGTCATCAAGTCCTTTAACACCTTGCCACATGAATTAATGACGGGTAAGGTTGACGGCCCCGGTCGGCGCGTACTATTTTATGCGGGCGATGACCAAGATGCCAAGAAGGCCTTTGCATCACTGGTTAGGCCACTAAATTTCCGTCCGGTCGACCTGGGAAAACTACGTCATGGTGGCAGCGTCATGCAGGTCGGTGGTGGCTTGGGGCACACGGCCTTTGTCCAACTGGATGAAAAATTTGAATAATAAGGATGCCAGCAGGAAATGTTTCATGTGAAACATTTCCTGCTGGTTTTTTTATGCGCATATGGGCTAGAATTACGGACTAAGAGGTTACGCTGTGTCTTGCTGTAAGTGATCATTCAGGGCCGCACAATGTCTAGGAAAACAACGATTTTCGCTTCCGAGACGTAACCAGCCTAATACGTGCGGTAAAATTAATCGTTAATCCAGACTGTTGTATGGAAAAACAAATATTTGATGCAAATTTAGAGTGTTTGTGTAATGAAAGTGGTAAACTATGTAAGCGCTTCACATTGCCATATTTAGTAACGCAACGTTAACTTTCTGAGAATATAGGAGGCCAATCATGACAATTCCAAGTTTCACATTGAATGATGGCTGGGAGCTACCAGCAATTACCTTGGGGACCGCCCGCGTTCGTGGCGGGGCCGCAGTTAATCAGTTTCAAATTGCCATCAATGATGGCTATCGCAGCATCGACAGTTCGACGAGCTATGATAATGAAGGTGCCGTTGGCGAGGCAATTCGCCGTTCAGGAGTCCCCCGTGCTGAGCTAGTCGTGACGTCTAAATTGCCGGGTAAATATCATCGGTATGCCGATGCAACGACGGCAATTCAGGAATCGTTATATCGGATGGGCTTGGATTACTTTGATCTCTTTTTGATTCACTGGCCATTGCCTAAACAGGACTTATACGTGGAGGCTTGGCAGGCGATGATCGATGCCCAAAAACGGGGACTCATTCGGTCGATCGGTGTTTCTAATTTCGAGCCAGAACATCTAGACCGGATTATTCAAGAGACTGGCGTGACGCCTTCGGTTAACCAGATTGAGGTTCATCCTTACTGGAATCAGGAGCGCATGGTCACCGCTAATCGCGAACGGGGAATTTTGACGGAGGCTTGGAGCCCACTTGGCCGGGGAAGTTCGGTTATCAAGGAACCTTTGATTCAGAAACTGGCTACCAAATACCAGAAGAATGTCGTGCAGATTATTTTACGTTGGCACCATCAACGTGGCGTGGTTCCGTTACCACGGACGCATAATATCGCCCATCAACGGACCAATCTAGATATTTTTGATTTTCAATTAACGGCCGATGAAATGACCCAAATTGCGGCCTTAACTAAAGTAGAGGGTCGGGTAGTCGCTGGTCAAGATCCGAATGTTTACGAAGAATTTGAATAGCTAACGGTTTCACCAATCGAATAGCCATTACCAGCAACGCGCAATCCGAGGAGGACTTCGATTTTTTTCAGATTACGCGTTTTATATTGTGTCGTGTTAAAGATATCGTAGTACCTTAGAGATATTAACGAATTAATTTTAAGGGAGTGTTGCTATGTTAACCCTCACAGTTTATCAGGACACGCAGCAGGATCGTGACCGCATCGCCACCTATCCCCTGAGTGATCCGACCTTTACGGCCACGCCACAAATGGCGTTAACCATCGCTATTGGTAATCCTGACCGACTACCGCTCATGATTCTAGAGGATACCGAACTAGTTGGGTTTTTGGTCCTTATCAAAAACGAGGATGTTCGGGAAGTGGGCGCCGATCCGGCGACTGCCATCCTGATTCGTTCGCTCTCCATTTCAGAAACGCAGCGTGGTCGAGGAGTCGCTACCGAGGTTCTTCAGCGATTACCTGAATTTGTGCGCCAACGTTTCCCAGCAGCCACTACCTTAGTCTTGGCTGTTGATCACGGAAATTTTCCCGCCCAAAAACTTTACGAAAAATCGGGCTATACGGACACTGGTCGTCGTCGGTTCGGCCCCTACGGCAAGCAGTACATTCTGACGCAGACTGTGTAACGCTGACTAGATCCTTCTAACCAGGCTAACCTAAACGCGTGGAACCAGCAGCAATTTGGCGCACAGCGCAACAATTCCAATCTGAAGATCAAAAAGGTGCCTGGAAATTTTTCCAGACACCTTTTAACTTACGTAAAGGCTTTATACAACACGTGATTCAGCCGGCCAAACTGATCTTCACGCCGATCCACTAAAGCGTAGTTCAGATGCTCGTACAGCCCCACATGACGGGTCACGATGTAGAGACCGTCGATATCAGATTCCTCAGCGGCCTTTTCCGCCTGCTGGACCAGTCTGAGACTGAGACCTTGATGACGGTAGTCTGGAGCGACGTAGACTGAGCTGACAAATGGGGAGTAGGTCGTATTGGGTACGATGTCTTCCGCCAATAGTGCACAGAATCCTGCTAGTTGGTCGCCCGCCGTTGCGTAGATGACACGTTCGAAGGACTGCCAGACTGCCGGCGTCCGCATGCGTTTTGCCAGATGGGGTCCCGCGGGCCAGTCGATGGCCGCAACTTGAGTCGTCGCCTGGGACCAAAGGGGACTGGCGGTCGTTAAAGTGTGATAGGTAATCATGGAGAAGCCCTCCTTGTTAAACTAAGTGCGCATGTACCCATTCTCTTGATCCACAGCCATTTGTGCCGCCTTGTTCAGGTAGTTGAAGGGTTCACTGAAGTTTGGCGAGAACAGCATATCTAGCATGGCCATTTGGTCGATCGTTCCGCCATTTTGCATAAGGGCCGAGACCACGTTGGCTGCCTGGGAGATATCGTGTTGACAGAGAAGCTGAATGCCGAGAATTTTTCGGGTATTCTTGTCGTAAACTAAATCGACCATCACGGGGTAGTGTTCTGGCATGAATTTTGGCCGATAGGGCCCAGCGTAAAGGACGTGGGCCGCGTTCAAATGAGCTGCCTTCGTCTGTGTCATTGTCAAGCCAGCGCGGGCCAGCGTGTGGTCAAAGATCAGGACCCCTGTGGTATTCTGTGTGCCTATCGTCCGTAACCGACGTTCAAAGGTATTGATTCCCGCTAAAGTTCCTTGCCGAATAGCGTGGGAAACCAATGGTGCATAGCCCGGCGCCTTTGTCTGATTATCGTGACTGACAGACGCGTCGCCCGCCGCTAGGATATCGGGGTTGGAGGTGTGCATGTAGTCGTCGGTCAGAATTGCGCCATTGGGCGCCATTTTGACCTGGCCATGCAACAGATCCGTTTGCGGAATAATGCCAGCACTGATGGCCGCCATATCGACTTCAAATTTACCCGCTTCAGTAGCGAGAGACAGTTTGCCTTCATCGGTATCCTCAAAGGCCGTCACCCGGGTATGTCGTAGCACATGGACGCCATGCGCCTTCAAAAGTCTGGCGACTACTTGGGATATTTCTGGTTCGACGTACTGGTCGAGTAAATGCGTGGGTTGCTGGATGAGCAGGACCTCGTGGCCAGTATTGGCATAACCCTCGGCTAGCTCGATACCGACATAGCCGCCACCAATAATTGCCACACGCTTCTGATTGGTGCTATAATCACATAAACTATGCGCCTGATTGTAAGTTTTGCAGAGAAGAACCTTGGGATTTTCAACGCCCGGAATCGCTGGAATTGCGGTCAGTGAGCCGGTCGCCATGATTAGTTTGTCATAGGTATCGGTTGCCATGGCCTTGGTTGCCATGTTCTGGACGAGTAATGTATGTTCGGAAGCGTTGATCCGGATGACATCGTGGTTAATCTGCATGGTCACGCCCTCGTCGGCAAAGTCGTCAGGCTCAACATAACGGGCGTCATCTAGCGATTTTACTGTGCCCTCGATATGTAGATAGGTTGCACAAGAGAGATAGGAAATGGTTGACTGACGCTCGTAAACGGTGATCTCGGCGTTCGGATAATTTTTTAAAATTTGTTTAACAGCGGCAATACCCGCGTGGGTACACCCAATGACGACAGCTTTCAATGTCATCAATCCTTTCTTTTTGTAACACCACTTTAACTTTATTATAGTATACTTAGGATATAGTTCACGTAAATATTTTATTTAGGGGGGTGCTTTTTTGGAACCAGTCTACCGTTACTTTGTTCAGCCACAGATTGACACCGATACGAAGACGATCTTTGGCTATGAACTTTTAATGAAACAGATGACACCAGAGGGTTGGCGCTTACCGGAATCATTTTCGGCGATTGATCCGCAAATCACGGCCGATCTGTTGGTTGCAACGACAAAAGTACTCTCGCTAAAAGTGCGCTATTTATCGGTCAATGTCAATCGCGAACAGCTGATGACTACGACCATTGCCAAGGCAATCATCAAAAGCCAGGAACAACTTTACCCGACGAAACTTGTCGTTGAACTGACCGAGGATGACGGCCCCCAACAGTATACGATCGCTGATCTATTGCCACAGTTGAAGACTTTTATCAATATGGGTATGCAGATTTCGTTGGATGATGTCGGGACGGGGGACAATTACTTTAGAGATATTCAGGAGTTGTTGCCACTCGTTTCCGAGATCAAATTCGCGCTGCAAAACTTCAACCGTGAGTTCAAAGATCCTCACATTCAGCAAAAGATTCGCTTCTGGCGCGCTATTAGTGCAGAGTACGGTTTGCGAATGGTGTTGGAGGGCATCGAAGATCATGCTGACAATCGACTGAGTAAGCAACTAGGGATTAAGTTGAAGCAGGGGTATTACTTCAGCAAGCCACAGTTATTGAAGTTACCACAGGATACTTGTCCGGCTTAACAAAAGTGTCAATTTGAAGCTAGAGAAATGCTGCTATAGCAGTGTTCTCTAGCTTTTTTAGACGATGAATGGGTATAAAAATATTTATAATTGAATATAGTAGAAATAATTTATGTATTCGATGGTATTCAGGTGGCATTACCTGTATACTGATGGCAGATAATGCGGCTAGGAAAATTGACGTAAGGTGTAATCACATGAAAAGTAATTGGCTTACTATCAAAGTGTAAGTACCTTTTGAAATAAGAACCGGTCACTTTCGGCTAGAATGGACTGATTTCACAACAGTTTGTTAGTGAACTTTATTAACTTCTAATCCGGTAAAAAGTGAGACAACGAATATGTAATGATTACGGAAAGGATTATGGAAGAAGGACTGCATCATGGCGGGGAAATGGTGGTTACACGTGTTGGTGGTCTTGACACTGGGATTCATCACTGGATTGATGGCGCAAGGGAGTTTCCAACGACATGTGAATATTGCGCAGGCGGCGACTGGCATTCCAGGCAAGGGTTCGCCCAGTGGGGCACCATTGGGTGGGTTTGGCCTTTATCTCAACACGGGATTTAACCTCCAGCCAGATGACCGCTACACGTCGGTGAATCGGAGTGTCATGTTGACGACAGCGACGGCCCATTCAATGGTGGACATTCTGATTCCCTTTGCGGGGGACCACTTTCAGTGGTATCAGTCCATTAATGATGGTAAAACGTGGAGTAAGGCGGACGCGGGGCAAAAGGCCGATCTTACAGTTACACCGACTCAGGTAGGCACTGTTTATTATCAGCAGTCCTTTCAGTACTATGTTGGGATGCCAATTATGTTTGTGACGCCGACTTATTTTTCACGGGTCGCGGCATTAACCACATTTCCACAGCCAATTCCGGCGACCGGACTGAAGGTGACTAGTGATCAGAACTATCTCTACAACAACCAGGGGACAGCCATGGTGACGTACGTTCACGGCACACCGACACCGACCAGCGCGACTGGGGAGCTGAGTTGGACGAGCTCTGATGATCAGTTAGCGACGGTGAACGAAGTCACTGGAGAAGTGAAGGCAAATACGACTGGTCAATCAGGAACGGTAACTATCACGGGAACACTGACGAATGATGATGAATCTACCGAGACGGATCAAGTCCCGATTGAGATTGGTGGTGGTCTGGTGGCCAAACAGCGCATAGCCGAAGGTCAGACGGCAACTTTCAGCGTCCAAGGCAGTTTTGCCGAAGCACCATCGGGAGTGGCTTGGCATCGCATCATTGACGGGAAAGATACAGTCGTGGCTCGCGGGAATGAACTGAGCTACACGACGGCCGCAACCAGTATGGCTGATAACCAAACAAAATATTATGCGATCGTTACGGTCAAGTCACCGGATGGTAGTATGCAGAATGTGACGACGAATCAATCCCAATTGACGGTAATTCCTGATGCAACGCCTAAAGTGACGGTGACTAACCAAGTGAAAGACCTGACTGATAACACAGGCAATACGGCGAGTGCGCTCACCAACGTCCTTAGTGGCGATATTTGTCAGGTGTCTGGTAGTTTTAAGGACGATAATCCCTATTCCCAATTGACGGATGGCGAGTTCTTAATTACACTGCCAGCTGGTGTTCAACCGACCGTTGATGTCGATGGTCGAGAGGTACAGTATGGGAAATACACCAGTGGTGACAGCATGAAGGTCTTGGTCACCGGTGTTGATTTTTCAAAAACTAAAACGCATACGTTTCGGGTGACGTTTACGTCGAATCAGACAGCCAATCGGACAATGACGACGTGGGGAGATTTAAGTGGTGAAGATGCTCAGCACAATAAAATCAGTACCTACTCGGGATTGCCACTGACACTGCAATTCACCGATGGTAAGCTTCATGTGGTAGCGAATGACGTGAATTTTGGTGCAATTACCACAACTAATCTGGGACAGGAGATTTCCGGGATTGCTGCCGGGGATGGGAACCTTCTGGACGTGACCGACAATCGACGTGATAAAGCAGCGACAACAATCGACTTGCGACAGGAAGCACCATTTAGCAATGGTCAGACGAATTTAGCGGCTGGCCTGAGTTATGATGCAGGTTTGGGGCAGGCCCCCTTATTGTTGACTAGTGTAGATCAGACGGTGGTATCGGTTGCCAATGGTGTGTCCGTTCCATCGCTTGGTGTGCGTCACGGGGAAGATTTGAAGGTTAAGGTGGCGACCGCGAATTTTCTACCGGGGAAGTACACCTCGCAATTAGATTGGACCTTTGTGACGGCACCGTAACGGATGATGTTTCATGTGAAACAACGACAGGCTATGCGTCGCAAAGTTGCTGACCCTTAGCATCGCCTGGTTCGCGAAATTTCGTGAATCAGCGGTCGGATAGTATAATGATTAAGAATGACGAGCTTTAGTGATGCAGTGCTGTTACTGAGCTATTTAGACAGAGATCTTAATCAGAAACTAAAAAGGAGCCATGCAACCATGAAGCACATCGTAACGGGTATCGTTGCCCACGTTGATGCCGGAAAGACCACCCTTTCTGAGGGGATGCTATACCGTTCTGGGGCATTACGGCAGTTAGGTCGCGTCGATAATGGCGACGCTTTTCTCGACCCCGATGACCTTGAGAAACAACGAGGGATTACCATCTTTTCCCATCAGGCCAGTCTGCGATACGGCGATCTTGACCTAACACTATTGGACACCCCAGGACACGTGGACTTTGCCTCACAGACGGAACAGGTTCTCAGCGTCTTAGACTATGCCATTCTGGTGGTTTCAGCTACCGATGGCATTCAGGGCTATACACGAACCTTGTGGCGATTACTGGACCACTACCAAGTGCCAACCTTTATATTTGTGAATAAAATGGATGCCGATACCGCTGACCGGGATCGTGTGTTGGCGCAACTTCAGCAGGTGTTCTCTGCCGGCTGTATTGCCTTTAACGATTCCGGTACGACGGACGGGACGATTCCGGCCGATGCGTATGAAGATATTGCCATGCAAAATGATGACAGTCTCGAGGCCTTCTTGGATACAGGTACCGTGGCGGATGATACCGTGCGGCAAATGATTCAGCGGCGTGAGGTGTTTCCCTGTTACTTTGGTGCGGCCTTAAAATTAGCGGGCATTGACGACCTACTGGCGGGGATGGAACAGTGGACACGTGAGCCCGAATCCCAAGTTGAATTTGGTGCGAAGGTTTTCAAAATTTCGCATGATGACAAAGGTGAACGGTTAACGTGGGTCCGTGTTACTGGTGGCGTTTTGGCCAATAAGGCGGTTATCTTAGACGCACAGAAGGTCAACCAACTCCGGGTGTATAACGGCGCAAAGTTTACCATCAAGCAAACGGTCACGGCAGGCGAGGTATGCGCAATTCCTAATCTGACCGGAACGCATCCAGGTCAAGGACTAGGAGAACAGGCCGCGGGGCGGTCGCCGGAAATTCAACCGGTACTGAACTATACGCTCGATCCCCAGGACCACGACATTCACGAGTGCTTGACGATTTTACAGCAACTGGAAGACGAGGACCCTCAGCTTCACGTGGCGTGGTCCAGTCACCTTCAAGAAATACGCGTCCAAATTATGGGGGCCGTACAATTAGAGGTTCTCCAGCAAATTTTGCACGAACGCTTTAACCTTGATGTTGGATTTGGCGAGGGTAGTATCCTTTATAAGGAGACGCTAACACAAGCGGTAGAAGGTGTGGGGCATTTTGAACCGTTACGGCACTATGCCGAGGTTCACTTGTTGATGGAACCCGCCCCGCGGGGCAGTGGTGTGACATTTGCGGCGAACTGCGACCTGGAAGTCTTGGGTAAGAACTGGCAACATCAGGTGCTAACCAGTCTACAGGCTAAGGAACACTTGGGTGTGTTAACGGGATCACCATTAACGGATGTGAAAATGACATTGATCAGTGGCCGTGCAAGCATCGTTCATTCAGTTGGTGGTGATTTCCGTGAAGCAACCTGGCGCGCCGTCCGTCAAGGCTTGATGATGGCAAAGGCGCAGAACCAGACGGTGTTATTAGAACCGTGGTATCGTTTCCGATTGGAAATTGGTCAAGACCAAGTCGGCCGTGCCATGACGGATATTCAACGCATGCATGGGAGCTTTGAAACGCCTGACGCGACGGCACCCACGGCAACGGGGGATGGGATGAGTATCCTGATGGGAACGGCGCCGGTGGCTGAAATGCAGGGTTACATTCAGGAGGTTAACGCCTACACGCATGGTCAGGGGCAGCTGGAGTGTTTAATCGATGGCTACCGGCCTTGCCACAATGCTGCAGAAGTCGTGACTGCACAAGCCTATGATCCTGTGGGGGACCTGGAGAATACGCCGGGGTCCGTCTTCTGTGCGCATGGCGCAGGCTATCCGGTCCACTGGGATGATGTGCCGGGGATGGCACACGTGGATTATGTGTATACGGCAGAGGCTTTGGCGAAATTAAAATAAATTTTGCCGTTAGGGTTTGAATGTATTAGTGTTAGCAGGCTACTGATTTGCCAGTAAATATGGTGATGGTAACCTGCTTTTTAGTTGCCGTCAGAACGGTAGAGCCAGAATTAAGGGTGTTGTAAGCGCTTGACATTTTAAAAAGATAGCATATTATGTACTTGAGTACTCAAGTAGTCGAATAAAGGAAATGATAAAAATGGCCATTGATAAACGTAAACGCAATCAGAGTGTCCGGGCACAGATTGTTGCGGATATTCAAAGTGATATTTTAAAAAACAGAGCAACCGGAGATAAATTGCCTTCTGAATCTGAATATGCAGAGCACTATGATGTCACGCGATCCACGATTCAAAAGGCTTTGAAGGATTTGGAAGATTTACAGATGATCGATCGTGTCCAGGGAAAAGGAAGCTTTGTTAAACTGAAAAATCCTAAAATTGATATGTTTAATTTTAAAGGGTTTTCAGATTACGCGCTACAAATTGGGGCAGAGCCCATCACAAAGGTGCTCAAGAAAGAGATTCTAGATGATCAAGAACTCGTTTTACAACGGTTGCGGGGAATCAAGTCGGGTGACCATACAATTCAACTGACTTTGGATGAATCACATCTCAACCTTGAATCGTTTCCAGGGTTGGATCACTACGATTTTGCCACACAATCCTTGTATCAAACGTTAAGAACTGACTTTAAAGTTTATCCGGCAACGGCTAACCTCCTCGTGTCGCCAATCATACCGACGGCTGAACAAGCTAAGTTACTGGAAGTGGCGGCTAACCAGCCATTGTTACAGGTTACCGGGCAGGTAAGAACGAGTGAAAATGAGTTGGTAGAAACGATCAAAGTTATTTACAGTAATCAATCTAATTTTAAATTTGTTGTTGGGGTTTAGGAGAAAGGGACGTCATTCGATGAAGAGAAGCAAAGATAAAGTCTTAGGAACCATTTATGGTCAAGCGATCGGCGATGCAATGGGTATGCCTTCCGAGTTGTGGCCAATTGAAAAAATTCGCCAGCAGTTTGGTGGTTTGATTACGAAGTTTTTAGATGGTCCAAAGAATAACGATATTGCGTTGAACTTTACTAAAGGACAATACACGGACGATACCAATCAAGCACTCGCTATTTTAGATTCCCTAATTGAAACGAATTGGCAACCCGATCAAAAAAACTTGGTGAAGCACGTTATGGCTTGGGCCGACGCTGTGGGGGCTTGGGAGAATAACATTTTAGGCCCCAGCAGTAAGGCAGCTCTGAAGGCCATCAAAGAAGGTCAAGACCCGGCACCTATCACGGCAACGGCCTTGACTAACGGTGCGGGTATGCGAATTGCGCCCGTAGGAACATTGTTTACGCCGGACCAAATCAATGAATTGGTTCAAATGGTCTACGAGGTTAGTCGAATTACGCATTCTAGCGACGTGGCTGTCAGTGGGGCTAGCATGATTGCTGGCGCTGTTACGGCCGCAATGGCAGATTATTCTTGGGACGATGTTGTGACATACGCCCTCAATGCAAATGATTTAGGTTATCAGTTGGGGAGCGCAACTTGGGCTGCCAAGACTCATGAACGGTTAGTATTAGGGGTTCGGCTGGCTCACGAGTTTAAGGATGATGAGACTAAGTTTAGCCGGGCAATCTATGAAGTAGTCGGAACGGGAACCATGATTTCTGAAAGTATTCCAGCTGCGTTAGCAATCGCCTACTACGCGCGGGATGTTAAAAAGTGTGCGTTGATGTGCGCCAATCTTGGTGGCGACACGGATACCATCGGTGCCATGGCAACGGCAATTTGTGGGGCAAAGAATGGGTTGAAGTCGATTGATCCAACTTGGATTCAGACGATTGATGAAGAGAATCCACAACATAATATTACGGCATACGCTGATCAAATTCTGAATTTTAAGACGCACTAGTCTTTGGAGGGCTGTCATCATGAACGATGAAATCGTAAAAATTTCTGATGCCGATAAAACGTTGACACCGGGGAAAATATTCTATAATTGGTTCGCCGCTAACATTGGTATTATGGGATTTGTTTACGGCGCAATGATTGTTTCCTATCACCTATCCTTTGTTCAAGCGATCTTTGCCGCCTTGCTCGGGGCCTTGTCGTTCTTAGTCCCAGGTTGGGTGGCCATGATTGGCCAGCGCGAAGGGATTACGACGTTTAAATTAAGTCGCGCTGCGTATGGGACTCATGGCAATAAAATTCCCAATACCATTGCGTGGGTCAATATGGTTGGTTGGCTATCCGTCAACGTGATCACGGGGACGATGCTCTTAATCTCTATGTATGGGGTTCTCAATATCCCAACGAACACTTTTACGCGAGCTGTCGCGTTAGTTATCTTTGGCGGACTGGTAATTCTGTCGGGACTGTTGAAGGAAGCCACACTTGCTAAGATTCAAACTTGGTTGAGCTACATATTTGGGGCCTTGACTGTCGTTATCTTAAGTCTCTTCTTGATGAAGGCCGATTGGCACGCTGCATTTAATTTACCTAGTGGGAGCTGGGTCAGCGGTTTCTTACCGGCAGTTAGTATCGTTGCTGCTGGTTCCGGAATTTCCTGGTCAATGGCAGCCGCCGACTGGGGGGCCTACGTTAAGCCGTCGACGCGGCCATCCGCGACTTTCTGGGGAACGGCAATGGGTGGCGCTGCACCGCTGTTCATCTTGATGGCGGGGGGCATCTTACTCAGCACGATTGAGCCATCCTTGGCAACGACTGGGAATCCCTTTGGCGTGATGTATTCGGCACTGCCCAGCTGGATTGGGGTGATTTACTTCCTGGTTGCCGCCGGCGGATTAATTCCCCAATGTATCGTTTCACTACGATCAGCGCGAATTAATCTAGCTACTATGGGGATTCAAGTCTCTCAGAAGACATCCTTGGGGATTCACGGGGCAATCGTGATTTTGATTCCAGTTTACGTTCTGTTTATTTCCGGTAACTTTCTTTCAAACTTCGAACTCTTCTTGAACTTCTTGGGGATTTGCTTGGCAAGTTGGGTAGCTATCTTCCTGTGTGACAGTGCGATGTTTAGAAATGATGGTTATGAATTGAATTTAATGAAACCGGATTCAAACACGCATTATAATTGGGGTGGCATTATCTCTTGGGTAATTGCGACGGCAACAGGTTTCATGTTTACGAATAATGCCATTTGGAATGGGCCACTTGCCCATGGCATCTTTAGAAACAATAGCTTGGGTGTTTTTATCTCGGCAATCGTTGCGATCGTCTGTATGTTTGTGGTTAAAGCTATCGGTCGGCCCAAAGTTACTGAGGAGGTTCACTCATGAGTAAAGCTTTAGTCCTCGGTGCAGCGTTTGTTGATGTCGTTGTCAACGTTCCTCGCCTGCCATTTTCGGGTGGGGATGTTACGGGAGAGCTCCAATCGTACCACGTTGGGGGTTCGGCATTTAATGTGTACGGCGCTATTCGGCATTCGAGTCAGGCTGCGAATCTATTTGTACCAGTCGGGGTCGGGCAGTACGCTGACCGTGTCAGAAATCATCTGACCAGTAAGCATATTCCTTTAAGTCTACCGGTAAACGGTGCTGATAATGGCTGGGATTTATCGTTAGTCGAGCCGGACGGTGAGCGCAGTTTCTTAACGATTGATGGCATCGAACAGCAATGGGAAAGCACTTGGTTTGATCGCATCAATATGACGGATTACGCCTACATTTATATTAGTGGCTATGAGTTGGAGAATGCTCAGTCAGCGAAGATTATTTTAGATGCATTGAAGTACAAGGCGTTAAATGCCTATGTCCTCTTTGATACGTCTCCTCGAATTGGCCAGATAACGCCAGATGTTCTGAAGGGGATTTTAAGGGATCATGTCATGGTCCATTGCAATGAAGACGAAATCGCGCAAGTGATGCCTGCCGGGGATACCCTGACGGCAAAGGCGCGAAAAATCTTTAACTTAACGCACAGTCCAGTTATCATTACTCTAGGTGGTAAAGGCACGTACTACTACGATGGCCAGACGGAAGAAACACTGGCAGCTGAGCAGGTGTCGGTCGTCAATACGATTGGTGCTGGTGATACGCATTGCGGTGGCTTGATTGCGAGTCTAATGGCTGGTCAATCGTTAAGAGACGCGATTGGCCAAGCCAATAAGCTATCTGCTCAAGTCGTTGGTCAGGAGAGTGGCAGTCTTTATTAATGCTGTGCTAAAGGAAAATTTTGACGAGAGTGGAACAAAAGACGGAGTTTGGGGTTTTGTCCCAAGCTCCTTTTTGTTGCGAACGACACCGTATGTGGGACGCCTGCTTGGTGGATGCAATCACGACCTGTCGACCTGCGTAAATTTTGAAGAGACGTCCTGTTTTTTCTTGAATCGGAGGTAATGACTTGACCTTACACCGGCCCTAAGGTGTAGGCTAGGGTCATTAAAAATTTAGGAGCGTGAGTGATTTTGACAAAGACATGGCTGATTACGGGAACTTCAACGGGTTTTGGAAAGTCTCTAGCGATTTATTTGGCACAAAAGGATGACGTGAACTTGGTGGCCACCGCCCGTCACACCGATCAACTAGGTTATTTGGATCAATACGATCATGGCCAAATCTTAAAGCAGACCTTGGATGTGACGAACCGCGATGGTATTGCGACGGCCGTCAAAGCCACTACGGATAAATTTGGCAGTCTCGACGTGCTCATTAATAACGCCGGGTTAGGTTACTTTGGGACTTTCGAGGAAAGCGATCGGGACGCCGTTCGTTACATGTTTGACGTTAATGTCTGGGGCTTGGTCGACATGACGCGTGCTGTATTGCCAACGATGCGGGCGCAAAAGTCCGGTATCATCGTGAACTTCTCTTCGATCGCCGGTCTGGCCTCATTCCCAACACTGTCCTTCTACCACGGGACTAAGCATGCTGTTGAAGGGATCACGGATTCCCTAGCACAAGAAGTTGCTGACCAAGGGATCAAGTTCATGTTAATTGAACCAAGTGGCTTCCGGACTGACTGGGCAGGTCGTTCTTCTCAAAAGGCTGAACCTAAGATTGCCGCTTACAAGAAATTTGCGGACAATATCGAAGGGAGTGCCACTGGTGCACACCACGAACCAGGTGACCCTGACAAGGCCGCAGCCATCATTTACGACCAAGTTACCAATCATGCAGCTGACTTGCCACTGCACTTACCACTGGGCAAGTTTGCATCCGATATGGCTATCGCTAAATACGAAAAGTCATTAGCTGAATTCAAGGCAGAACGCGATCTATCAATTTCCGCAGACCAACCAGAATAAATAAAGTTATCGCCACCGTGGGCAAGCTTGCTACGGTGGCTTTTCTATGTGCGTGAATGTTTCATGTGAAACAACGATGGTCACCATGAAGTGCTATACTTAACCGTATCTTGGGGACTTGCAGGCGATCCCTTTACCAACATTGCCGTCGATGAAGGAGAATTTTTATGCGAATAAATGTCTTACAGCACACCCCCAATGAGGGACCAGGGGTCATTGCAGCCTGGGCACAGCGTCAAGGACATGATCTTTACGTTTATCATCCCTACCAGTTCGGTCAGCTGCCAACGGCCGATGAAACGGACTTTCTGGTAATTCTAGGTGGACCGATGAGTCCCAATGACGACTTACCGTGGATCAAACAGGAACGACAGTTGATTCACGAGTTACTGAGCCAGAATGTGCCAATACTAGGAGTCTGTTTTGGTGCGCAGCAAATTACCAAAACGTTGGGATATCCGGTGACTAAGGCCCCAGCTAAGGAGGTTGGCTGGGTACCGGTGTATCGGCAGACGACCGTGATTCCAGGACTCCCTAAACAGCTCAATGTGTTGCATTGGCATGAAGAAATGTTTGCCATCCCTACCACGGCGCAGCTGCTATTTTCAAGCGATCGGGTCATCAATCAAGGTTATGTCTTAAATCACCGAGTGGTGGGGCTTCAGTTTCACTTGGAGCCCGCAGCGGATATTCTGACCACAGCTGTACCGTCTGAAAATCAGCAAGCCATGTATCGGATTCTGGATTATATAACCGGCTAAAAGGCCAAGAGACCAGGTAATTCGCGGACAGCGAGTTACCTGGTCTCTTTGTTACTAATTATTATTAATAACAAAAGGGTGGTGCCAATAAGGCGTGCAGCGGCATGAGTTATAACGTTTTACCCAAAACGCTTGCCCTTCCGTCAGCAATCCTGTAAACTGACAATTACACAAATTATGCAAACGCTTTAACGATTAAGGAGTAACTTCATGAAAATAAGTAAAAAAGTCTGGTTTGACGCCATCGGGGTGGGACTCTTCACGCTGGTCTACAGCCTGATCATGGGTGGTCTGTCGCTGTGGATGGGGGCTGCGGCCTTTATCGCCGTTTCCTATTTCTTCGGCGCTGGGTTTCCCAAGGATAAGCTTTGGAACATTCTAGCTAGTTTTGCCCTCGGCATCATCTGGGGTCTCGTTGCCTTTCGACTGTTGCAGGTGCCAAGTATTGCGCCACTCTGGCCTAGTGCCATCATGTTTGGCCTGCTGACCTTTCTAGCTCTGTTCCTACAAGGGACGATTCTAAAATTCACGATTGTTCCCGCATGGCTGATTGCTTGGGGAACCACAATGCTGATTATCACGAATGTGGCCGTGCATAACTGGTCGCTCTTCGTGATCCAGCTCTACGGGTCAATGCTGTTAGGAATTTTTGTGATTGGGTATGCGTCCGACATCTTTAATCGCATCATGTTCCGTTTCTTTCCGGAACGGAAGCAGGACGGCACTGAGGAGATGCACAAAGAAGAACTAGAATGAAAACTAAAAAAATTATAATTTCATCAACAATTTGGTTAATAGCCGCTATCGTATGCTTGTTTCTCAATATAAATGCACTCTTTATTGGTGTAACCGTTGGCTGGGTTATATACTTGATTAAAATTTTGAAGTCGGTTTGAAATTAGTGAAATGCTAAAGAATAATCGGGTTATAAGGTGTCCACATAAAGAGGTTAAACGTCATGAAAGCTCCCACAATTATTAGACAAGCAAATCTAATAGTTGTGGGAGTTTATGTAGTGAATTTATTGAAGTGACTTTATGCCGCCAGATAACAGTGATACGATGAGTGCATTGCTTCGGGAGATTTTTGTAGCCGAAGGACGTCAGATTACGCAGAAGTTCAAACAGATGGCTATGGCTTCGGCGCTCTTGATGAGACTAGAAATGGGTGCCGTGATTATCCGTGAGGTTTTTGCAGATCATTTGCGGAACAAGGATTTTTTTATGACTGTCGTGCAACGGACCGATCCATTCTGGATACCGTCCGTCGCACAATAGGGACTTAACGACTAAGTGAGGTGTTTTCATGCAAATTACAGAAGGTTATATGCCATTTCAAAAGTATCGCACGTATTATCGTGTCGTCGGTGACCTCAGCTCGGGGCTAACACCATTATTGCTCCTTCACGGTGGTCCTGGGTCAACGCACAATTACTTTGAAGCATTCGATGCACTAACGGAACGTACCGGGCGTCCAGTTGTGATGTACGATCAGCTCGGTTGTGGCCAATCTGATATGCCGGATGAGCCCGGTCTCTGGCAGGCGGCTACTTGGATTGCCGAATTACAGGCGTTGCGTGAGTACCTGGGGTTAGATCGGGTGCACCTGCTGGGACAGTCTTGGGGGGGTATGCTAGCTATCATTTACCTGTGTGACTACCAGACTCAGGGCGTCCAAAGCTTGATTCTGGCCAGTACGTTATCCTCCGCAAAGTTGTGGGAACAGGAACAACATCGCATGATCGGCTTCATGGTGCCGGACGACCAAGCAGCAATCGCTGAGGCCGAGGCAAGTGGGGACTTTACGACCCCAGCCTACCTGACGGCGAATCAGCACTTCATGACACGCCACGCCGCGGGCCCTATCACGACGGCATCACCTGAATTTTTACGCCGACCCAAACGTAGTGGGACGGCTGCGTATACGACCGCTTGGGGGCCGAATGAATATTTTCCAACGGGCACTCTCAAGAGCTACGAGTATACCGATAAATTGGCACAACTGGACCTACCAACGCTGGTGACTAGTGGTGTCAACGATCTCTGCACCCCATTGGTGGCTAAGACCATGGTGGATCACCTGCCACACGCCGAGTGGACGCTCTTCGCCCACAGCCGGCACATGGCTTTCATCGAAGAGACCCCGGCCTATCTGGATCGTTTGACCGGATGGCTTTCTAAAAAGGATTAAAGAAAACCCGCGTCAACTGGCCATTGTGGTCAGTTGACGCGGGTTATTTGCGCGATTAAAGGTCATTGGCATTAGCCATCATCTGTTCCATGACCCGGTCGAGGGTATCGAGGTCGGCTTGGGGAATTCCGGCTGTGACTTGAGTGCGAAACGCCTCGGCTAGGGGAATACTCTTGGTCAAAAGTGCTGTGCCAGCTGGCGTTAGTGCCAGCAAGCGGGCGCGGTGATCCTGTGCGCTGACAGCAACCGTAATCAAATCAGCCGTGCTCAGCTGATTGACAACCTTGACCATGCTAGGACCGGTGATTCCGACGAGTTCGGCGAGGTCTCGCTGTCGAATTTGCTGGTGTTGGTCGATGTAGTAGAGGGCCATCCAGGCGCTACGATTGATACCCATGGGGGCCAATGCGTCGTTAAATTTGCTGGCGAATAGCTTGCTGCTACGGGATGTAATGCACATGATGCAGCTGTCTAAATCGAATTGAGATGTTGTCATTGTCAGTCACCACCCTCGGGAAATTATGATTTTATTATACCATTATTCCTTTCAAAATAGATAGTTAGCTAACTATTGACTTTGCTCAACGATTCGTTATACTGAGGATGTAAGCGCTTTACAGATCATGGAATAGGGGGCTACACCAATGGAAAGATATAACGCAACAGCCAGAAAGACTTTATCCAGTCTACAAGTTGACGTCCATTCCCGTGGCGTACACACTACCATCGACGAGCCTGAGAGCTTGGGTGGAACCAACACAGGGATGAACCCGGTTGAGCTGGTTCTGAGTTCGCTGGGGACTTCCTTACAGGAGACCGCAGCAAAATTAGCATCTAAAAACAAGTTCACTTATGAGCAAATGACGGTCAACTTAGAAGGCGATTTGGATGCAGCCGGATTTATGGGCGATCCAGATATCCGAAATGGGTTCCAAGAAATTCGCTATAATTTACAGTTCAAGACGACCGAATCCCAGGCCGCGTGTGGGGCCTTTGCTGACCTCGTGGCAGCCAATTGCCCCATTGAAGACATGCTCAGCCATGGGGTCACAGTAGTGCTAGACCAAGTCGAAATCGTCTAAAGGAGGCCTTCAACATGGCAATGGAAACGTTCAAAGTCCAAGTAACCAGTATGGATCAACCGAATGAATATCAAGCCGCTGTGCGGGACTTTAAGGTCAAGCTAGCGCCAGATTCAACTGCAGCTGTAAGTTCTCACGAGGCAATTCTACAGGCGTTAGGCGCGTGTGAAGCCATCGTGATGGCCTCTTTCAACAAGCAACAAGACTTTACTTACCGCGACTTTTACTACACGGTGGAGGGGACTAAGTCTGGGGATGCCAAACGACCAGGCATGGATCGAATTGGCGTTGCCGTTCACTTGAATACCGATGAGTCCAAGCAGAAGTGTCATGAGTTCATGGACTTTGCGGAGAATACCTGTCCTGTGATGGATAATCTGACCAATACGGTGCCTGTTAAACGCACCGGAGTTGCGGTTGTTTCTTAACTAATTTAGCAACAACCAGGCAGTTTTCCAGTGAGTGGGAGGCTGCCTTTTTTGTACAATGTTTCATGTGAAACATCGGGGGTATCCCCAAAAATGTTAAAGAGTTTCTTAAATCGGGGAAAAAGCTGCGACAAATTCTGGGATTTTTACATTAGTAATAGTGTAAGGCAAATTTAACTTCAAGCGGAAGACTTCGGGACAAGTACCCTGAAGCGTGTCGAGGAGATCACGACAGAACCGCACAGTGACTAACGAACTTTATCGCATAAAAGCCTACCAGGATGGGCCCCAGTAGGCTTTACGTTTGCAATCAAAGTTCCGGAATATCCATTTCATTGATACGACTGTGTCGGCGCGCATAGAACAGGATACCCATTCCGGAGAAGACTAGGACGACGGCGCACAGGACCAACATTTCCGGGATTGCGGAATTACCAATCATCAACGTTTCGCGTAGACCGTCGACCGAGTAACTCATCGGTAGCCATGGATGGATCGCACGGAAGAAATTGTTGGTCAGTTGCAAAGGGTAAGTTCCCGCCGAACCGCCCAGTTGGAGGACTAGCAGAACCATGCTGAAGAAGGCACCGGGCTTGCCTAGTACTAGGTTGAGCCAATAGACGATACTCATGAAGGCGCCACCGGTGGCTAGCAACATCGTAAACGTTGCCCACGGATGAATTGGCGCTAGACCATCGATTGTTGCCAGTAGACCTGTCATAAAGAGGGCTTCACCGAACACAAAAGCGGTCATGATTGAAGCCTTACCGAGCCACCAGCCCCAGCCGCTCCGAGGATACTTTCGGGGCGTGTACATGTCAAACATCAGATTGAAGGCCAATGCGCCCACAAATAGGGAGACGGACATCATGTACGGCGCCATTCCCGTCCCATTATTCGGGGCGCTGTCGGGATCGCTGTGTGCTGTGGTCGCGGGGTGAGCAAACTGCTTGTAGGTCAGCTGAGAGGGATGAACGGCGGCACGGCGACCAGCACGATGGAGCGTTGTTGCTAATTTGGCATTTCCAGACTGAACCTTGGCTGCACCGGATACGGTCTGTGCAGCACCGGTTGCGAGCTGATTAGTGCCAGAATGAAGAGCATCTGAACCAGCTG
The DNA here is from genome assembly GCF_045862015.1 of Levilactobacillus muriae. Classification (NCBI taxonomy): domain Bacteria; kingdom Bacillati; phylum Bacillota; class Bacilli; order Lactobacillales; family Lactobacillaceae; genus Levilactobacillus; species Levilactobacillus muriae. The sequence continues at coordinate 16,932 of NZ_BAAFRU010000009.1, read as the reverse complement.
TAGCGCTGATCATCGCGGCTGTCAGCTTCGGACCGTTAGCGACCAGTGTGGCCAGTCCGGTGTTCAGTGTGTCAGCGCCGCTCGCAAGTTGACTAACGCCCACTTGGAGTTGCGGAGTCTGCCGATTCAAGCTAGTGAGGCCGGTTGTGAGGGCGGTCACGCCCGTCGTCAAACTAGGGGTCTTGGCAACGAGCCGTTGGCCACCTGATGCGAGCTGTCGACTACCAGTGACGAGCTGGCCAGTTCCCTGAGTGAGCTGCTGCCCCTTAGTCGTGAGCTCATGCGTTCCCGACGCGAGTTGTGCGGCGCCTTTGGCCAGTTGGGTTGTGCCACTGGTCAGTGTAGGTGTCGAGGTAGCCAGTGTACCGATCCCCGTGTTGAGTTGTATTAGGGCCCGGTTGGCTTGTTGGATACTGCTGGTTAAGGTTGCGGCGTTAGTCGTTAGAGCGGTTAAACCGGTGGTTAGGTTAGTTTGGGCGCTCACGGCCTTGGTGAGGGTGTTCTGGAGGCCGGAAACGGTCGCGTTGGATGCCTTGAGGTCAGCTAAGTCGTGACTCAGTTGCTTGGCGGCTGATTGGGCTGTGCTGGTGTCGCTGGTGGTAGTGGTGCTGTCGCTGGCGGCTTTAAGCATTGCCGCTTTTTGAGCGCCAGTCAATCCCTGAGCGTCCGCAGTTGCCGCAAGCTTGCTCTGTAGCGCGGTGTTCTGACGACGGTTATCGCTATTCAGGGTATCGAGGGCTGTCTGGAGTTTAGCGGCGTCTTGCGTCACCGCGCTGTTAGTTTGCTGGTTAACTGCGAGTTGTGTGACAGCTTGCTTAAGCTGCTGTTGTTGACTCTGAGAAGATTTCAGCCCGGCTTGCAGTTGCTTGAGGCCGCTGGTGAGAGCGGTACTGCCGGTTACTAGCTTTGTAAAGTTGCTAGTTAATTGCTGGCTACCCACGGCCAACTGAGAGGTGTGACTGCTTAATTGTCGAGTTGAGGTCGCTAAACTCGTGATCTTTCGGCTGAGTGTTTGCGCACCGGTATTGGTTGTAGCAACACCGGCGACATATCGCTGCGTCCCGCTGTTGACAGTTTGGCTCCCGTCATCGAGTTTTCCGGCTGCAGTCGCCAGTTGGGTGGTGCCTTGGGTGTAGGCATTTACACCGCTGGCGACCCGCCGACTCCCACTTGCCAGTTGCTGGACGGCGGTTATCAGGGTGTTGGACTTGCTGAGCAGGTGATCCAGGCCGGTAGTGAGTTGTTGGCTGCCGCTGTGCGCTTGTTGTACGCCGCTGACGTATTGATTGAGCTTAGTGGTGATCGTGTTTTCGCCATTTCTTAAGCTCACCGTGCTGGCGGCGAGAGTGTTTAGTCCCGTCGCAATCTTCTGATCGGCCTTGGTAAGTTGCTGTCCGCCCGTTGCTAGCTGATGACTACCCTTGCCAGCGGTTGTTAACCCAGTACCAAGTTGTTTGATTGTCGCAAACATAGTCTTGGCGTAACTTTGAGTAACGGTATCGCTAACCGACTGTGCGGCGGATTTTGCGGCTGTGGCAGTCAACTTCGCCGCAATAAAACTGTGACCGGCACTCGTTTCATCATGCAGGATCATCTGGTGAGGTGTTGCCTGCATCAGAGTCGTCGCGTCGTGCGAAAAGTTTTTGGGAATCGTGATGACCATGTAATAGGTGCCGTTTTTAAGCCCGTGCTTGGCAGTTGCCTCGTGACTGACGGGGATGAATTTCATGGCCGTCGAGTGCCTGAGGTTAGTCGTTAAATTTTGTCCAGCTGCGAGTGTCTTTCCCTGATAATGCACGGCGTGATCCTGATTGACGACAGCAATCGGCAAGTCATTCAGCTTGCCATACGGGTCCCACATGGACTTAAGAAATGTGACGGCATAAATTGATGGGATCAACATGATTACTGCCAATACGATCAATAGTAACTTGTGTTTGATTAAATAACGCCATTCGGCTCGAATCATCGGTGACTCCCCCTTTGATGTGGTACGCTAGGGTCAAAATAAACCTCATGTGTGGCCAAAGCATAAACGTCTCATGATAGACCGTCCACAACAGAACGGCTTAGTTTGAGGATTAAACCGCACTTTTGCCACATCTGGGGTCTAACTGGAGGGATTTGATGACGGATCGACGAGTTGTACGAACCAACCAAGCGCTACGGAAGGCTTTTCGTAAGCTGGCCCAACAGTATCGTTTTCGTGAGATTACGGTGCAACAACTAACGGCGGAGGCTAACATTAATCGCAAGACGTTTTACCTACACTTTGAGTCGATCGATGACTTGGCGGACAGTTTTACCGCTGAGATTGCCGATCAGCTCCTGGGCTTGCTACTTCAGGCGCCAGCGGATCACGACCCTTTGCATAACTCAGGCGTATGGTTCGAGCGGCTAGATGATTTCTTTGAAAAGGCCCCGAAATTTTACACGTTTATCTTGACGTCGGACGATTACAGTTTTCTGTCACGGCGTGTCAAACGACGCGTGGCGGCCGGTTTGACGGCGAGCTTCCAGCAGGATTATCAGTTGAGTGCCATGGACGCACAGATTGGGGTCAACTTCTTGATTGACAGCACCCTGACGCTATTTCGACTGTACATTACCGGACAGTTGGATATTTCGTTACCGGCGTTCAAGCAGCGGCTCCTGGCGTTGAACATGCGCGGACTACAGGGCTTCTTGGGCGACTTTTGCGGGTAAAAAAAGAACGCCAGTCTGGCGTCCATGTCGTGTCTAGTCTATTTCTGGTAAATGAAGACAATGTTTGTTGAAGTCGACCGCACCGCTGAATAGGTCCAGTCGGGGTGGTCAAACTGTGTCACGTCGCGAACCGTGGTCGCTTGGTGTTCCGCTAGGTACCGCACCATGGCGCCGCGGGCCATCTTGGCGAGAGTCGCCTTGGTCTTCACCTGATCGTCGACGAGACTGCCAAAAGTGACGGTGACCATGGCCTGTTGTGGTGCGAGATATGGCGTAATTGTTTTGGCATATTCCTGTGAGGCGAGATTAATGATAGGTTCTGGTGTCGGCGTCAGTGCGTGGTAGAGGCGGTCGCCCCAGAAGGTGTAAAGATTGGGCGTTCCCGCCACAGCCAGTCTGGATTGCATTTCCAGACGATAGGGAACGATGCCGTCGAACGGTCGAAGAATCCCGTAAAAGCCGGAGAGAATCCGCAGGTTATCGCGCACGTAATCCAGAGCCGGCGCAGTGAAAAGGTCGGGGGCCATGTATTGATATTGAATCCCACTAAAGGCTAGTAGTGCCGGCGTGAGCTGACGGTTCAGGTCAAGCTGCTGTAGCCAATCGTAGTTGGTATGTGCCAGCTTATCGCTACAATGCCAGAGGACCTTGGCTTGTGGATAGGTGAGTTGACGCAATTGGGCTAGTATCTGTCGTGTGGCGGCCAGATATTGCGGGCGGCCGTCGTAAGTGAAGGTGTCGGTATCGATGACCATCTTTTTAGCGGGAGCGATGATGATTTTCATGGCAACGTCGTCTTCTTTCGGTGGGATTAGGCTCTAAGCATAGCATAGGTGGGCCACCGTTGGGGATGAATGATGTCGCTGGATGTGAAAACGGCGGTGCGTCATCGCAACTACTTAAGCTGGTGAGACAGGTAATATAAATTTTGCCATCACAAAAGAGCTCAAGTTGACACTCAAGCTCTTCCAAAATTAGGTGTTAAGTTGTTGATTCACTAAACGAGTTGGCTGCCTTCACTTTGGCCAGGTGCCACGTCATCGTGGTTAGCCGGGCTCGGATTCAGGGCAAATTCATCGTCGGTAGGGATAGTCGTCGTGTTGATGGCGTCGTCCGACTTGTGTAGCGTAACCGTCCCATAAGCCGGTACAGTTGCGACTTGCCAGTTGTTGCCATCGCCATCAATCGTCACGGCTGCCTTAATTGGTGTGCCCGTTGGGTTGTAGAGGTGGGCAACAATGTCGCCGTTGGTTCCCAAGAAGGCGACGGAGCCGAGACTGCCAGTATAACCATCCTTGGTGTAGTTGGTCGAACCGATGACCTTAGAACCGGTTGGCACATCTTGCCCGAAGTTTCTGAGCATGAAGTATTCGAGGTTCCGTTGGACTTTCCCGGTAGTGTGGTCGATGGTAACGACCCCTTCACGACCAGTCGAGTCAGCGGCATTTGGTAAGCCTCGTTCATCCAATGCGAGGTTCCATAGCGTGATCATGTTCAAGCCGTTGTGAACCAGCCAATTACCAATGATTCCAAACATGATGTGGGCACTTTCCTCGGGATCATCGGTCATCATGCAACGCCGTTCGGTCATGACGACATCCCAGTTGGGGTAGGTCCGGTTGGCGTGGTACATGTTTTCAAATGGCCCAGAGTAGGTGTGGACGGCCAGACCGTCAAAGGCAGCGGCCTCGGCAGGTGTCACTTCTTCTTCGATTGGTTTGGTCAAAGCGTGGAAACTGTCGTCCAGCAGGTACAGTTTGGTATCAGGAAAGGCCCGGTTCAGTGCAGGCCGGAGATACTTGTAGCCGAAGCTAGCCAATTCAGGTACCGTCCAGATCATGGCTGGCCAGTGGGCGGCGTTTGACGGTTCGTTTTGAATCGTCAGGCCGTAAATGGGAATTCCTAATTTTTTATATTCTTCAATGTAGCGAATGAAGTATTGGGCGTAGATGTACTCGAAGCGGTTCTCTTCGGTATAGCCGTTGCCGGTGAATTCGCCGAAGCGTAAGTGACCGCCGTGGGTCAGATGACCGGTATTCTTCATCCAGGCCGGGCCGGACCAAGGCGACGCAATGATCTTCAGGGCAGGGTTAATTGTCAAGATTTCTTGGAGCACGGGCACGATGTTCTTCAGGTCCTTGGTAGCCTCTGGTGCGCCGGGTTCACCTTCGCCAATGGAGAAGTGTTCCAACTTGTTGTCGTGTTCGCCGTATGGCATATCGTCATAGGTGTAGTAGTCCTGGCTTTGGAAGTCACAAGAACCTAAGGGGACTCGGACACTAGAGAAGCCACCTTGTGCGGGATCGAAGAGCTCAGTCAACAGATCGTGACGTTGCTTGGCGTCCATGTCCTGCCACAGCAGGTGGGCAGCGGAATCGGTAATAGCGGCTCCGGCACCTTTCCAATCTTGATGCTTGTCGGTGGGATCGATCACGATCTTCTTGGCATCCGCAATATCGGTTTGATAATCTGGCGTGGCTAACGGATCGCGCCGTTGGGTCAGATCACCGGAAGTTGTGGTCCAAAATTCGTTTTTAAATTTTCTCATAACTAAACTGCCTCCAATAAGACTTGATTGTTGTGAAGTTAATCGCAACTAGGGAGAAAACCCCAGTCGTTCAGCGCCCTTACCCTCTCATGGTAACCGCTTACAGCGAATTCGTCTATGGCAATTACCACCCTCAATTTTCTCAAATGGAAACTAAAAGGGATTGCCGCCAAGTAAATTAGCTGGTAGGCTTGACGTGTAACGATTTCAGTCGAGAAAGGATGAGGGCATGGCGCAGCAACAGCTTTTTCAAACGATCGAATCGAATATCTACCTGTATGGGGGCCATTTCCAACGGAATTTCCCTAGCTGGCATTATCCGCGCGAACAACATCAATTATTTGAGTTGATTGCCGTCATGCAGGGGAGCGTTACCATGTTTATGGGTGCTAGTCGCCGGGTGATTTCGGCCGGTGAATCGGTGATCATCACGCCAGAAACACCGCATGAAAGCTTTAATTTTAGTGGTGATCGGTTACAGTTTTTCTGTTTTCACTTTAATGTGGGTGACTTGAATCTGAAGACGCGAATCATTAAAAATCTAGGCAACGTGGTGATTCCGGCAAGCGCGGTCGTCAGTCAGGCTGCCCGCAAGCTGATTCAATCAATCGTGGTCCTGGAAGAGGCCAATGTTCAGGTAACGGAGCGGAAATTCCGGTTAGAGATTTTCTTTCTAGACTTCATGATTGCCCTGTCCAAATCTCAGCCGGTAGTGACCACCGAACAGGAATATCCAGAACGTGAGGTTATCTTGGCTCAAAAATTGGCTAGCGGGTTGTTTGCTGAAGACACTACTCGGCGGACCTTCCAAGCCGTGTGTGCGCACCGCAACATTAGCACCACATACGGCCATCGGATATTCAAAAAAATCTATGGTGTCACGCCGACTGAATATGCCAAAGAACGCCAATTTAGCCGGGCAAAGGGCCTTTTGGAGATTGGCGAGAACTCGATTGAAGCGATTGCCCTTCAGATGAAATTTAGCAGTCAGGCCAGTTTCAGCAAGCAGTTCAAACAATGGTCGGGGATGACACCGAGTGCGTTTCGCAAGACCCAGAAGCGTGAGCGGCACTCGGCGGACTATCTTGTTTAGGGTGTTTCACATGAAACATTCAGCTGGTTGTTGACACACATTTCAGCAATCTGGACTTGAAGATGCTAAAAGAGCCTGGGTTTTATCCCAGGCTCATTAAATGTGGATTTACCACATGTATTCAATTGGATCCTTGATGTACTTGTCGTAAACATCCGTGACGATGGCCATTTGATCATTCGTCAGTGGCTTTACTTCAGCAGCACTCGTATTTCGTTCGATTTGATTAGGGGTGCTGGCACCAGGAATAACGGCCGAAACGGCGTCAAACATCAGGATGAAACGTAAGGCGGTGGCGGCCAAATTGTCCGTACCCAAGCGTTCCTTTAATTCATTAGCGGCCTTGACCCCGGTGAGGTAATCAACACCGGAGAAGGTCTCACCCTTGCTGAAGAGTTGACCGTTCCGGTTAGCCATCCGATGATCTTTAGGATCAAAGTGCGTATCTGCGGAGAACTTACCCGTTAACAGACCACTGGCTAAAGGTACCCGGGCTAAGATGCCGACGTTGGCTTTTTTAGCTAAGTCAAAGAACAGCTTAGATGGGCGTAAGCGGAACATGTTAAAGATGATTTCAACGCTGGAGATGTCGTAGTCCAGGGACTTGATTGCTTCTTCAACGCGTTCAACGCTGACCCCATAGTTGGCGATTTTACCCTCTTTTTTGAGGTCGTCCAAGGTCTTGAACGTTTCTGGCTGGTAGTAAACGCTCATTGGTGGACAGTGCAGCAGGACTTGATCGAGAGAGTCGACTTGCATGTTTTTGAGAGATTCTTCGACATATCTTCTAATGAATTTTGGACTGAAGTGTTCCTCAGAAAGGGGCATTTCTTTTCTGCCGACCTTGGTTGAGTAGTGCACATCAGGATGACGTTTGATGAATTGGCCAATGACCTTTTCACTCAGGCCATCCTGATAACCATCGGCGGTATCGAAGAAGTTAACACCGTGGTCATAAGCGGCTTCCAGAGTATCCATAGCATCCTTATCGCTGAAAGGTTGCCCCCACTTACCGCCGAGTTGCCAGGTACCCAGTGAAACCTCGCTAATGTTAAAACCGGTCTTGCCTAATGTTCTAAATTCCATGATTGTTAACCTGCCCTTCTGATTGTTTCAAGCATAGCACTTGAAGTGCGCTTCAAGTAAAGTATTTTCAGTAAAAGATGAGGATTGATATGAGATGACAGAATTAACGATTTCAGAAGTTGCTAAACAGTATGATTTAGCGCCATCGACGCTCCGCTACTACGAGCGCTTGGGACTGATTCCCAATGTTCAACAGAAGGGGAATCATCGTGTTTATAATGAAGAAAATCTTGAGAAATTAAATAGTATTGTCTGTTTCAAGAATTCCGGGATGCGTATGAGTGAGTTGCAGGCGCTTCTGAGCTACCAAGAATCTGGCGCCGATTTGGATAAGATCCTAGATATTCTAAATGCACATGAAGTTGATGTGGCCCGCCAGTTAGCCAAGCTTGAGAAATATCATCGGCATATTACGCAGAAGGTGGCGTTTTATTCAGCGATTAAGCAGGCCGAGGCTACGGGTACACCGCAACCGGATTGGGCGGATTATAAGCCTGAGGATGAGGCGTAGGGTGTTAGGAATTACTCTTGTTTAGGTCGCTAAACGGTCTCTCGCCTTTATATTCGGAAACTTGCGGCCTCGGAAACGCGTTCCTTCGGGTAGCCCCCTCCGCTTAACCCCATTAAGCACCGGCTCGGTTCCACCGAGCGGGCACTTAATGACGTTAATGCTCAGGGGCTAACCGCCCTCGCTCACACTCTGGCTGAAACGCGTTCCGCAAGCCAGACTCTTCCGCTTAGAAAAATAAGGAACTCCTGTCCGGCATAGGGTGTTAATGGTTATTTTTGTTTAGGGCGCTAAACAGTCTCTCGCCTTTATGTCCGGAAATATGCGGCTTCTGAAACGCGTTCCCTCGGGCAGCCCCCTCCGCTTAACCCCAATAAGCACCGGCTCGGCTCCGCCAAGCTGGCACTTAATGACGTTAATGCTCAGGGGCTAACCGCCCTCGCTCACACTCTGGCTGAAACGAGTTCCGCAAACCAGATTCTTCCGCTTAGCAAAATAAGGACTCCTGTCCGGCGTAGCCGAACAGAAGCCCTTATTTCCCTAATGCTCAGAATCTAAACGGCTTGCTCCACTCTCTTATACAAAAAAGCCATCCCGCGTTCTACTCGGGATGGCAGTGGTGAGGTGCGGCGACCTTCTGAATGCTTGCGCACCGATCGCGTACCCCCACCTTGGTTTGGCACCATTGGATAGTATCGCACGGCGACTCTTGGAAGTCAACCTTAATTGCGTTCGCGAATCGTCATGAGTTTGACCGACACACCAAGGGCGATGATTAAGAACAGAAGACACATGGTGAAACCAGCCTGAATCCCCATCTGTGGGGCGTTGGGATGGGACGTGAAGGACTTGGTGGCCAGGTTGATCGTGGCGATAATAATGGCAGTGCCGAACGATCCGGAAATCTGACGGAGCGTGTTAAACGTGGCAACTCCGTCCGCCACCAAACGGTTGGGAAGGTGGGTCAGTGCGTGGGTTTGAATCGGGATCAGAATGAGAACTAACCCCAATTGCCGAATTGTCTGGCCAATCGTCAACATGACAACCGAAGCATTGACGTCAATGAATGCCTGCATAATGGTCCCGAAGCAGTCGATTAGCAGGCCTGCGGTAACAATGCGTCGCACAGGGTAACGGTCGTAGAGGCGACCGCTGATTGGCGACATGATTCCTGTTAGACAGGCCCCAGGTAACAGCGCAATTCCGGATATAATCGGACTTTGATGCATGATCGACTGAATCAGAAGGGGCAGAAGAATCGTGTTGCCATACATGGTCGCCACGATGAGTGCGTTGAGGCTGGTGGCTGTCGTAAACTGGACACTTGTGAAAATTTTGGGATTAATCAAGGGATTCGTACTATGTAGTTGTTGCCAGATGAAAATGGTCGTCAGGATGACGCCTAAGATAAAAGGCACGATGACAAATGGGGAAATCAGCGAGTACTGTCCCACATTTGAGAAGCTCCATAATAGGCCTAATGCGCCGAAACTAACGAGAAACAGGCCCCAGCGATCCAAAGTTGGCGATTCATTTGTGGGCACACTTGGTAATAGGAAGTAGGCCAAGATGAGGTCCAGCAGGATGAAGGGGAGGACTAGGATGAACAGGTATCGCCACGACAGGTAGGTCAAGATAACCCCGGACAAGGTCGGTCCTATAATGGGAGAAAAGTTAAAGGCTAGTCCGACAATTCCCATTACGGCCCCCTTCTTAGTGGGAGCGGCGTAGCGAATTGCCAGAATATTGACTAGCGGCATCATGACCCCAGACCCGGTCGCCTGAATCATTCGGCCGAGAATCAACATCCAGAAACTCTGTGCCAGGCTGCCCAATAGCGTTCCTAGCAGAAAGATAACGGAAAATAGAATGAACAGTCTACGAAATGTAAACTTTTTTATCAGGTAGGCGCTGACGGGAATCATCATCGCACTCACGAGCATATAACCGTTGCTGATCCATTGAACGGTGGATGAGTTGACGTGAAACACGGTCATGAACGTTGGCAGTGCCACGTTCATCAGGGTGGAACACAGGATGCCGAAGAAAGTGCCAAATACCATGATAAATAACGCGTGCTTAATTTGCTTTGACATTAAACGGCCTTCTATTCTTTTAAAAGTGCACAACTCCTCCAATGATACTGATAATCGCTGACTTAGTCAATTGGTCTAGGCAACTCGTTTCTTACGTTTTGTCTCGTAGGCAGGCCTTTCAGAAAATAGGAGCGGATAATAATCACCATCACGACTACTTATTCACACCCTTTACGCATTTGCGAATTCATTTGAAAGCGTTTACACGAAAGGCGTTTTGTGTTAGTTTAGAAATAAAGAGGTGTCCAGGTATGAAAAAAAGTGACGTGTTAGTAATTGGGTCAAACATGATTGACCTCATGACGTATATTAAGCGCATGCCAGTAGCGGGCGAAACCGTTGAGGCCGATGACTTCTCGATGGGATTTGGCGGTAAGGGTGCGAACCAAGCCGTGGCCGCCGCTCGGTTGGGGTCACAGGTGAGCTTTATCTCGATGGTCGGTAACGACAGCTTCGGAGAACAACAGCTAGCCAATTTCAAAGCCGCAAACATTGATGTGTCTGGCGTTGGTATCGGTCATAAGAGCAGTGGCGCTGCACCGATCTTCGTGGACCCAACGGCTGACAACCGCATTCTCATCGTCAAGGGAGCCAATAACGAGTTAACACCGGCCGTTTTGGATGAGCATCTCGAAATGATTCAAAATACCAAACTGATTGTGTTGCAGCAGGAAATCCCGCTGGAAACCAACTACCATGCGATTGATTTGGCCAATCGTCATGGCGTGCCGGTCCTTTTGAACCCGGCGCCAGCCAATAAACAACTGGACATGGAACACGTGCGGCGGGTAGACTTCTTCTCACCAAACGAAACGGAATTGGCGACGTTGACTGGCTTACCAACGGAATCCATGGATGAAATCTCGCGGGCAGCACAGCGCCTGGTCGATATGGGCGTGAAGAATGTGCTGGTCACGATCGGATCCCGTGGCGTGCTGTGGGTCAGTGCTACGACGAGTCGGTTGATTGATGCGGTTAAAGTTGCTGCGGTCGACACCACCGGTGCAGGTGATTCCTTCATTGGGGCGTTTGCGCACTACTATGCGCAGGGTGAGACTGTGCCGAAGGCTTTGCAGCACGCCAATGAATACGCCGCGATTACGGTAACACGGCGGGGGACACAGAAGTCCTACCCAACGGCAAAGGAAGTCGCCGCGATGTATCAACCGAGTTAATGAAGAGTCAACTAAAATAAAATGGGCGGTCGATCAAACCTTCTTGATCGACTGCTTTTTTAAATTATTAATAATAAATCGCAAATAGTTCTACAGTTCCACTAATTACAGGGGAATGGGTTACGGATAAACTGCGACCAATCAAAGACATGATGGCTGGAAATGTCGGCACTAAGGCTAAAAGACAAAGAGACAACTTTCCAAATAGGAAAGCTGTCTCTTCTAATAGTTATTAATTATCCAATGTTGATATTTGTGAAATTATACAGATGCCAGTCATCCGTGAGATGGGGATTATTGCGGGCCTTATTAGGTGACACACCGACGAATTTCTTGAACTCGCGCGTCAGATAAGCTTGATCGGTAAAATTTAAAATTGCGGCGATCTCTGAGAGTGGCAGGTTAGTCGTTTGCAGGATTTCGACAGCACGATTGAGCTTGACCAGAATCTTAAAGCGAGAGATGGGAACCCCGATTTCCGCGGTAAAAAGGGTGGACAGGTAGTGTGGGGATAGTCCCAATTGATTGGCCAGCTGTGTGACGGTGATGTTACATTCTGGGCTGTTCATAATGATCTGGTAGGCCCGGCGCACCGGGGCAGAGAGGTGGACACTCTTGAGCTGATGAACACGCTGGGCCATGTCCTTGATCATTGTTTCGATGCCGCTCATGACATCGTCGTAGGTCGTCAGTGTCTCCAGGGTGCGGACGTAGTGGTCGTTGAGGGAGTAGGCTTGGTCGAAGTCCATCCCGGCATGAATGGCTGCCCGAAGTGTGACCGAAGTGCTGATAATGCCCCAGTTCTTAATGTTTCGAAGGTTACTACCGTCCGCAAGAATCCCAATTCGACCGGAATTAACCAGACCGACGAAGGCGTCGTGGACCATCGAGGGTTTACCCAGCTCGACCGCGGTCTTTAACGCCTTCTCATAGGCATAGCTGACGTGAGCACCCTCGTCATCGAAGTTGACTAAAATCAGTTTGTCATTGAACTGGTCGGAACGCAGGGCCTGTTCGAAGGCGGTCGTTACGGCTTCGGCGGTTACCGGCAAATGAATGATCTGTGCTAACGCGAGAATTTGTTTCAAACACTGGTCGCGCGTGATGGCGTATGTACTTAAAACCTGTGGAAGGTAAATTGTACGAGCTTCGGTGTTGGCGGGGTCGTGGGCCGTGATGTCGGTGACTAGGATGGGCCCCACAATGTAGGTGAAGTCGTCATGGACCAGGCAGATTGAGAAGAGATTCTGGCTATGCCGAAAGACGGTGAGTGTAGCCGCATGGTCGGGAATCTCGTAGAATAGCGTGGTGTACGCCGACGTTAAAATCTTCCCTTGCTTGAAGATAGTCTTCGGCCGATGCCGGACGGTTTTAAAGATGGCGGCAGGGACAGCCAAAGCTTCTAGGTAGAGCTGGTCAAGGGCCAAGTGGACGGCCTCCTTTCTGTAGCGTACGGTTATAAAACGCGATGTAAGCGCTACATCAGTTATACCCTAGCTCACTCGAAATTACTAGCAGCGGTTTGAGGGTGTTTCACATGAAACATTAGTGGTTGGTAAGCTCACCAACGCAGATGGTGTTTTCGGAGGGATTTAAGCGGCGCTTCCAAGGAACTGTGAGTTTAATAGAGGAAAAGGGGGTAATGGGATGACCGATGAAGAAAAGTTACAAAGAATTTATGCGGCGGCGAGTGAATTATTCATTCAACCGGGCTATCACGAGACGCAGATGCAGATGATTGCGCAACGTTCGCAGTTGGCAGTGGGGACACTCTACCGACTGTTTACCAGTAAGGCGGCACTCTTGGACTATGTGTTCTTAACGACCCTGCCGACAGCGCCAGTGATGATGAAGACGTATCCACTAGCGCCAGTTGATCCGCGCGAGCTGGTCAATCGGACGCAGGCGGCTTATGCTGATTGGAATCGACAACTGACTGGCCACACGGTAGCGAGTTTTGATGACCTATTGACGGCGTTATTTCAGGCATTTGAACGCTATGGTCAATATTTCTTGATCTTGGAGCACAATCCCATGGTTAATCCTGCGCTGACGGCACTCTACCGCCAGCAACGCCAGTCGTTGTATCAACAGGTGGGGGCATTTATCGGACGGGCACTTCCAGAGATTCCGGATCCGCAGCGTAACGGTGTAATCGTGGTTGATCTGGTCTTCTGGTGGTGCGCGCACAAACGCTATGATAGCTTCGAGATGGAGGCGGCACAGGGCGAAGATGACCGGATGATCACAGTTGTACGGGAAATGTTACGCCGGAGTTACCAGTAAGGCCCTTCGTTATCTCAACAAGTGAACGCCACCGTTTGAACCACTTTAAAATGACTTTTACACGTGAGTGATTAGACTGGGGGCAATTCGAATGAATGATTCGTTCACTCATTTGAGAAAAGGGGGAGAGATCATGAACTTTCACGAATGGTCTTACGTCAAGCAGCATCCAACAGTTTGGCGTATTCTATTAGGTATTCTGGTGATTCCGTTAGCGTATGCGGCGATTTTACTTGCTTCTGTTTGGAACCCGTATCAGGAGATTCATCGATTACCAATGGCGGTGGTCGATCAGGATCAGGCGACGGCAACGATGCATTGGGGCCGGACGATTACGCGGCAGCTCACTCGCAGTAAGTCATTACAATTTCACCGGATGACTGCCCAGCAGGCACGGCGGGAACTGCGTGCGGGGAAAATGTATTTAACGTTAACGATTCCCAAAAAGTCGTCGCAACAATTAAGCCACTTGGCCAGTCATCCGAAGACGTTGCGGGTAATCTACCAGACGGATGCCGGACAGAGTACTGTGGCTGCCAAGATGGGAAGCACCGCCATGGAAAAGCTGCAGTCGCAACTCAATCAGTCGGTGATTCAAACTGAATTTGATGTGATTCAGCGACAAACGGTGCGGTCGGGGAAAGGTCTGGTCACTACGGCTAGCCAGTTACAGCAGGTAGCCCAGGCCAGCGCAGCCGGTGTTTCAGCAACGGCGACCAGTGGCCCGAATGAAGCAATCATTCAGGGATTGACGCGCAGTGGCCAGCAGTTGGCACAGCAAACGAAGCGGCCGCACCAATTGCAGGCGTTGGCGGCACCAATCAAGTTGGTTCAGCACAATGTCACGTCGGTCGCCAATAATGGGACTGGTATGGCGCCTTACTTTATGGCAATTTCACTCTTTGTTGGTTGTATCACACTGAATATTATTTACGATGCAGGCAAACGCCATGGAAAATACCGAAACTTCGCGTTGGCTTGGTTAGATAAGATGGGGATGCTCTGGATCTTCGTGATGCTAGCCGCCTCAGCAATGTGGCTTGCAGTTCGAAATATCAACGGGTTACGGCCGCTCCAGCCGGGAAAGACTTATCTACTCTCGCTACTGATCGTCCTGGCCTTCTTCAGTCTGGTGACGTGCTTCCGTCTGTGGTTGGGGCTTACCGGCGCCTGGCTAATGCTGATCTTCATGATCTTTCAGATTGGTTGTTCGGGCGGTACCTATCCCATTGCACTGACCAACCCACTCTACCGTGCAGTCCATCCGTATTTACCCATGACGATTGCGATGGCCGGGTTACGTCACACGATTTCTTTGGGCGGCTCGATTGCAGGTATTTCCTGGATACTAGCTGGCATTGCCGTAGTCTTTAGTGGAGGAACGTTGGCATTCTTCTACCATCACCGAAACGATAGCATTGTGGCGTAATTAATGTGCGGTCAGGTTGAGACGGGCAAGTCCGACAGGCAAAGCGTATAATGGAATGGTGAGATTTATGAAATGGAGTGAAATTTTTGCGAAAAATAGCACCATTCTTTGTGGCGCTGGGAGCCATCAGCTTTGGGGTTCCAGCAACCCTGATGAAGATTGCGCGTAGCGAGGGTGTGGTCAACGGACCGTTATTATTCTGGTCATTTCTGAGTGCTGTGATCATCCTGGGGATTATTCACGTGGCGCGCCATCGCTGGCTACGTTACCAGCACACCAACTGGAAACAATTGCTGGCGGTTATGGCAGCCGGGACGGCTTCTGGATTTACCAATACCTTCTATATTCAGTCATTGAAATTAATTCCGGTTGCGGCCGCGGCGGTCATGTTGATGCAAGCTGTGTGGCTATCGGTCTTGTTGGGAAGCATCCTGCATAAACGCCGGCCAACGCGGCTACAGGTCGTCAGCATTGTCCTGGTTCTAATCGGGACGGTATTGGCCGCGGGACTCTTTCCGATTACCCAGCCGTTGTCGTTGTGGGGCTTATTCCTGGCCTTTTTGGCGGCGTGCGCTTACGCTTGTACGATTCAATTCACCGCGATGCTGGGAAACAACTTGGATCCCTTGAGTAAAACGTGGCTACTGTGTATTGGGGCATTTCTCCTGATCTCGGTCGTCTGGGGGCCACAGATTATTTCAGCGCCCGTGACCTTTGATACGGTGAAGTGGGCCTTCTGGATCGCCATCTTCTCGATGGTTTTCCCATTGGTGGCTTACTCGATCTTCATGCAGTACCTGGAATTGGGAATTGGTCCGATCCTGTCTTCGCTGGAATTACCGGCGTCAATCACGATTGCCTTTTTCGTTTTAGGGGAAAAGGTCGACTGGCTTCAGATTGCTGGGGTTCTGGTGATTATCGGGGCAGTCATTCTTCCTAATGTCTGGGGGATGCGGCGGCAAAATCAATTGCGCTAATGTTTCATGTGAAACAAATTCTGTCCCGTTGCGGACAATTGCCGTGGCGGGACTTTTTCGTGGTATTCTAGAGTTAATAAACGACTAAGGGAGACAAACATATGGCAACTGTAACGGGTAAGACCCTCTCGCTAGATGTGCTGGCGGCCGGTAACCAGTACGTGAACTGCGAGCTGACCTATTCCAATCAAGATATTCGACTAGAAGAGATTGGCTTCGAGAAGTGTACGTTTCAGCAGACGGATTTTAAAAATAGTGAGTGGCTGGACTGTCAGTTTCAGGGCTGCCAATTTTTGAATTGTCAATTCCAAGAGAGTTACCTGTATCGCTGTCAGTTCAACGGGTGTCAGCTGCTGGGAAGTGACTTTACCGCGGCCCGACTCAAGGACGTGGCGGTCAATGACACTCAGGCAGATTACGCTAATTTTGCGGAGGCCGTCCTGACTGGTTGTGACTTCAGCGAGACACGGCTGAATGAGGCGAGCTTTCAGATGGTGACGGTCAAGCGGCGGCTAAGTTTCAATCGCTGCGAGCTGGTTCGCGCTGACTTTACGGAAAGTCAGCTGAAATTGGTCGATCTACGAACCAGTGATATTGAAGCGCTGGTCTTCACCCCTGGATTGGTGCGGGGATGCAGGATTGATGCGCTCCAGGCGGTGACCTTTGCGGCGGCACTGGGATTAGATATTGGTGATTAGCCAAGTGATATGATTTGGGACTAAATTAAGAGAGTGGGAGAAAAGGCGGTTAGCTGACGAGCATTAAGGCTGATAGCCGGATAATCCCGTGTTTGGATTGTTCGGCTATCAGTTTTAAGCGGAGTCAGCTGCCTTCTGTCGCACGTTTCAGCAATATAGCTTTGGAGAGTCAAAAAGAGTCTGAGGTTTTGCCCCAGGCTCTATCCTACGTTTAGTCAAGCTCTGTAAATAAATATATTTCAAAATTTCGTGTACACTAAACAGTACCTCACTAAGAAAGATTTGAAAATTAAAGTGAGACTGCTAGACTAAATTTATAAGGTGTATGCC
>NZ_BAAFRU010000008.1:0-176285 GCF_045862015.1 Levilactobacillus muriae | reverse complement strand
GGAATACGACGCAAACTTGTAGCCATTGTGGACACGTCATGACGGGTAAGAACAAACTGACGTTAGCCGATCGAAAATGGATGTGTCCCAGTTGTGGGGCTTTTCATGTACGGGATCATAACGCAGCCCAAAATATTCTGGCTAAGGGACTAGCTACCTTGTAAGAAAGAAATACAGAAATACGTCCGTCTGGCAACCTGCGGACCTAAAAGGCTTTGGTAATTAGCGGATAAGTCCTATTCGTAGGCAAACGCTGTATCTAAGCAAATTGTGGTCGCCATGCCATGGGGTGTGGTGACCACAAGCGTCCGTTTTTAAACGGGCGTGGTTGACCCCAGTGATACCAGAACTTCGGAAGCGACTAAATCCAAGCCGATAGAGTTTCTGATCGTGCTTAGTCAGTAAGGGTGGGCCATCACTAAAGACGCAGTAAGAATCTTGGGGCTAACATCCAATTAAACGTAACCTAAGTATAGTAAAACCCTCAAGGTTAGAACTTCTGTCCAACCCTGGGGGTTACTTCAGTCCTTCACCGGGACCGGCCATATTTTTGAAAAATATAACTTAGAGAAACCAATCGCGCAGATGATCTGTCACGGTTTCCTTGAATCTATTAGAGTCTGCTGGCGTCATCGCCTTTATTTCGTCGTAAAGGCTTCCATTAATTTTCGTCAGAATTGCTGTGAGCTGATCTAATTCGGTGTCTGTTAAGACGTCAAGGTATGCGGGAACCTTGGCAGTCTCGGCTGCTGCTGTTGCACGACCCAAGTCAGTCAGACGAATGATGGTCTTGCGCCGATCGGTCGTTGACTTTTCCTTGGTAACCAACTGTTTCTTGGCCAATTTATTAACAAATTCCGCTGTCGATTGGACTGCTAAATTTGAGCGTGTTGCTAATTCCTTTTGTGAGAGACCATCATTTTGAGCTAGAGCCAGTAGAATCTTACCCTGGCCCTGAAACCGTAATGGATGATCGTCCTTATCCGCATGGTTGCGGTGAGCGACCTCTTCTGCAGTGTGGCTGACCATCCCAAACTCAATCAGCTTACCGGCCGCATTTTTTTGTTTCGTTAAATTAGGCATGCCATCGCCCTCCCTATGGACATTATACCCGACAATGACTGGAAGTGGCATTAAGTATTTTGACAAAAGTGTTGACAAATTACTCAGGGGGCCTTATTATATTTTTAGTCAGGGGGACCTGATTAAAAAGCAAAACTAAGAGGGACTTAATATGACAGCGATTAATGCAATTGAAGTGCAGCATTTGACTAAATATTTTGGACAAAAGATGGTTGTAGACGATATGTCGTTTAACATTCGACAAGGGGAAGTCTTTGGTCTACTTGGGCCCAATGGTGCGGGGAAGACCACGATACTACGCATGATGACCACCTTACTCAAGGCCGATGCGGGTCAGGTAAAAATATTCGGCCACGATACAGTTAAAGAAGGGCGCTTAGCCCGGTCGATGTTTGGTCTCACGGGACAATACGCGTCTGTTGATGAGGATATTTCGGCGCGTGAGAACCTAATGATTTTTGCACGGCTAGATGGACTTTCACGATCGGAGGCCAAACAGCGGACAGCAGAACTCTTGCACGAATTCTCCTTAGAAGGCTCTGCAGATAAGGCTTTGAAAAATTTCTCCGGTGGGATGCGCCGACGGTTGGACCTGGCCGTTAGCTTGATTACACGGCCGGCACTCATCTTCTTAGATGAACCCACGACTGGGCTAGACCCACGGACGCGTATTCAGATGTGGGAGACGATTCGACAGTTAGTCAAGCAAGGCTCAACGGTCGTGTTGACGACCCAGTATCTCGACGAAGCCGATCAATTGGCCGATAATTTGGCTATCATTGATCACGGTAAGGTGGTAAAGATGGGGACACCAGCTGAACTCAAACAACAGATTGGTGGGACTAAATTGAAATTCACCGTGAGCCATACCGACCAAGTTACACAAGCAATGAAGTTATTGGTCGGCCAAGTGGCAGGTGCCATTCAACAGACGGGGCAACAGCTCAGCATGCGTCTAGCCCAAGTCACACAATTAACACCAATTTTAGTGACATTGAAGCAGGCTAAGATTAGTATCGATCATTTGTCGGTGCAAGAACCATCGTTGGATGATGTTTTCTTGAACTTAACGGTCGGCAAGAACTAAGAAAGCGGGATACAAAATGGATGTACAAACGCACAGTGGCAATGTATTTATGAATACGGCAACGATGGCTTATCGGAACTTACTAAAGACAGTTCATAATCCGGATAACTTTATGGATGTGATTATTCAACCGACGTTGTTTATGTTGATGTTCGGGTATTTATTTGGTGGTGCAATTGCCGGTGGAGCTCAAGCTTATCTGCCGACTATCGTTCCGGGAATTCTCATTCAAACGATGTTATCAGTGGGAACCGGGTCGGGAACGCAAATCAGAGAGGATCTCGACTCCGGCGTGTTTGACCGGTTTAAATCGTTACCCATGGCCCACATCGCGCCGTTGGCGGGACAACTTTTTGCGGATAGCCTACGTTTACTGATTGCGGCAATGACGTCGTTGATCACGGGCTATCTCATGGGCTGGCGTCCAGCTGTTGGGCTTGGTTGGGTTGTTGCAGTTGGTCTGTTGGCAATTATCACGGGGTGGGCACTCTCGTGGGTATTCGCACTAATGGGATTATTAGCCAAAAGTGCGGAGGCCGTCAACAGTGCTTCACTAATGACCATGTTGTTTCTTTCATTCATGTCAAATGCCTTTGTCCCGTTACACTCGTTAACGAAGCCTCTACAGGTCATTGCGCATTTGAATCCGGTGACGTACGTGATTACGGCAATTCGGCAAATTTTAGCCACCGGGAGTTGGACACATGAGGCCTTACTAGTCCTGATCGTTGATGTTGGCATCGTGGGGGTCTTTGCGCCACTTGCCGTTTGGGCCTACGATCGTCATTAACTTGGTAACGAATAGGTACCGAGTTAAAGGCATGTATAAGCTAAACATGAGCATTCATGTGTAATGGCTGCCCTGGCTGGAGCCGTGCTAGAATAGCTTGAAAGTGACTTGACTGAAATGAACCCCCAGAGTTGGGTATAAATGCCGACTCTGGGGGTTCACTGTATCATTTAAAATTTGGTGGTGATGGTTACTTAGCAGCTGTCAGGTAGTTCGCACGGAGTTGCTTCAGTTGGGTATTGGTTAAACCAAGGCCCTTGTGAAGGAAGTTGTCCATGCTGCCGTATTTCGTGTTAACAGCCTTGTACATGGTGTTGAGGTAGGCCATCTTAACGTCGTTTTGTGCCTTGAAGTTGGCTACCACAGTTGGGGTCACCGTCTTGCCTTGGGCCTTCCAACCGGCTTCTTGTTTTTTCAGATTTTCTTTATTCGTCTTGGCTAGGTATGTATTGGATTTTAAGTAATCCTTTGCAATGGCCTTTTTGTTGAAGTTCAGTGCGGAGAGGACCAGGACAGTTCCCATGCCGGCACGATCCTTACCTGCGGAACAGTGCCAGAGAACGGCCTTGTTCTTAGGATTTTTCAGTAATTGGTGAAATAGTGACTTGTAGGCCTTACGTCCCTGCGCCGTGGTGATGGCATCGTGGTAAGACTTCTTCATCATTTTATCGCCAGTGTTTTTCTTAGAGAAATCGGGGAAAGCACCAAAGGACTTGAAGACGTTGGCTTTGACGAGCTTGACACCCTTCATCTTGACATCGGGGCTCATCTTTTGTTCAACGACCGTCCGCAGGTCAACATCGGTTGCCACATGATAGGTCTTGACCAGTTTCTTTTGGTCGGATTTGGATAGCTTGGATAACGTGTTCGAACGGATTAAGCGGTGCGCCTTGATCTTTTGACCGTGGCCGTTCACGTAACCGCCTAAATCACGTGCGTTGGATGCCCCTTGAAGCTTGATGTGGGTCGATGTTGACTTGGCCGTAGCTTTTGCCCGTTTTGTGGTTTGGGTCGTTTTGCTGTTGGCAGAAGCCGTAATCGTCGACAAGGGTTGCTGCCAACCTAACGTCGTGGTCAATAACAAGGCTGTAACTAAAGTGCTCATTCGTTTATTCATTTTGCTAACTCCTCCTCTTGGCTTGGTACAGTACCTAGGATACTAAGCGGATGTAAAGGAGTGATGTTGATTGTGTAAAGATAAGGGACACCATTACAATTAGCTATAATGGTGATTATGATAGCGCTTTATATTGGGCGTGATGAATAGAAACAACACGCTTTTCAGTATGTCTAAAAGTCTTGCATCCGGTGATGGAATCCGGTAGGCTTAACGAAAAATAAGATTTGCCAGGAGGCTACTCATGAATAAGATTGTGCCAAGTTTATGGTTCGCGGATAATAATTGTGATGAGGCCATTCACTACTATCTGAACGTTTTCCCCAATTCAACGTTGGATGCCGTGACCTATTATCCCGATGAAAAAATGGATGCCCATTTCGATGGGATGACCGGAAAGATTTTGACCGCCGAATTCCACTTGGATGGGCAGAAATTCTTAGCGCTCGATGGTGGCCCAGATTTTCGATTCAACGAGGCAATTTCCTTCACGATACCTTGTGCAGATCAAGCTGAGATTGACCATTATTGGGCAAAGCTCTCGCACGTTCCAGATGCGGAACAATGCGGCTGGGCCAAGGATCGCTTCGGGATTTCCTGGCAAATCGTCCCCCAGAATATGAATGAATTGACACAAACGTCAACTCAGATTCAGGCGATGATGCAGATGAAGAAGATTGATATTGCGGCCTTGATAGCGGCAAAATAGTTAGATTGAAGATATCGGGAGAGGTAAGTCTAACTAAGACCTATCTTTTTTTGTCAGTCATTAGGCTTTCGTCACATAGTTTGGTATAGTGAAGCCAAATGTCACACTTTTGAAGGAAGCTAGTCAAATGGCGTGGGAAGATGTATTCCAATCTCAGATTGTAGACCGCGGTTATGACTACTATCAACGTGGATTAGTCGCTAATTTTAAACGAACATCAGAAGGTATACAAGCCACGGTTAAGGGAAGCAAGACTTACCGAGTGACCATACTTATTCAGAACAAGCAGATCATTGATGCCAAGTGTGATTGTCCCTACGCACAGGGGGGCAACTATTGTAAAGCATATGGCAGCCGTTATGTTTGCGGGGGGACAGGATGACGACAGGGCTACTGCTTCAGGGAAAACGCAGGCGACCGGGCTAAGTGTTGTGCAAGTCGTCGCATCAGCTACTGAGCAGCAGGTACGGGATTTCTTGACGGCAACTTTACTGGCGGATGGTGAGCTCGCAACTAAGTTTGCGTTACAGGTTGCACCCAAGACCGCTGAAAGCAATCCGCAACTTTACCTGCAACAGATTAACGATATTATTGAAGGTTATCAGGATTACAGTGGGTTTATCGACTATCAGTCGGCTGGCCCATTTGAGGAGGAACTGTCGACCTTTATTCGTGAGAATATACAATTAGCCCTTGATCAGCAACAGCCGAAGTTGGCGTTCCGACTGATCAATAAGGTGGCCACTAAGCTGGCTAGGGTGGCTATTGATGATTCCGACGGCGAAATCATGATGCTAGCACAGGACTGTGTGGATATTTGGCAACAAGTGATTGATCAGGCAGATGCGGCACTGAAGCGACAAGCCTTTACCTGGTTCCAAAAGCATTCGCAAGTGTCCATGGGGGCGTTTGAAGAGGTTATCGAGGATCTTCTCTTTAAGAACTTTACGGCGCCTAAATTTTTACAAAAAAAGGTGGATTGGACAGCAGAAAAGCTTGATGACGCTGAAAAGGCGGGGGACGAATGGCAAGCTGAACAGTGGGCTATGTTTCATCTAAAGACGCTGATTAAATTGGAATCGGCGGATGACGTAATTGAAAATTTTTGTCGCGCACATATCAGATACGATGACGTCCGGCAGTACTATGTGGACTTTTCTCTGCAACGTAAGGACGATGACCATGCAATTCAGATATTGATCGCTGGTCGCAAGCGTGGTCAGATTAATGGGCTAACTGGTGTCGTTCAGAAATACAGTCGGCAATTACTCGCTTTATATAAACGCTTGGAGCGACCAGAGGCATATCGTCAGGAGTTGTGGAACTTTGTAACGACGTATAGTCCAGCTGACTTGGATGCGTACCGAGAATTGAAGACGTTGTATCCGGCGAGTGAGTGGCCTGCACAACGTAAGAAAATATTAACCGTGTTACCAAAGTATGCGAATGTGGCCCAACTTTACGCTGAGGACCACTTATACCAACAATTGCTACAGACGGTGCTAGCACAAAGGGGATTGATTGGGGTTCAGACCTATGAAAAATTGTTGAAACCCAAGTTCTCTCGGCAGTTACTCCGTAAGTATGTAGAGGTCGCTCAGCAGATGGCGGAACAAACGGGTGACCGACAACATTATCGAGACATTGTGAAGATCTTGAATAAAATGACGAGATTTCCGATGGGGATGAGCACGGCCGATCGGCTTATTCAAGAGTGGCGGGTGACGTATGCACGGCGACCAGCGATGTTGGATGAGTTAAAAAGGTTTGATAGCCACTAGTTCTAAAGCGTGGTCCGGTACTTTGTTTGAAAAATAGAATTATTTAAAATTTTGAATTGTGACGTCAAAAAGGACAAGCCTCTCATGGACTTGTCTTTTTTAGGCGGTTAGGGGCCGCGGTATTTAGATTTTTTACGCAATTAGGAATGGCACATTACGGCCAGTAGCGGCCTTAATGACGGCTTGAGCGGTGTCCAAATCAGCTTTACTGATCAGGACAACGTCGGCGTCGTCCGCGGCCGAGTGGAGCTTAATGGGATGGTGCTGCGTGGCTGCTTGGTGCATGAGCTGATTCAGATCAGCAGAGTTTGATTTTGAGTTGGATTGTGTTTTCATAGGTGGGACCTCCTAGAATAGATTAAGTGATTTCAATCAATTTTTTAATGAGTGGGTGGGCCGGAATCTTGAATGTTCTTCCCAGTCCTTATTGAAGAGAATACACGGTTTTTTGGTTATGTTCATTGGGGAGTTCCTGAACTTTTTCTGATAGTTTCTCAGAGTCTAGGATAGTTGCTTGAAATCAGAATCAATTGATATAGAACTAGTTAATACAGAAGTTAGATGTGCAATTAAAAATGTTCATATGATTCAGCACTTAAGCATTTCTGGTTATTCAATTGTGCGAATTGAAGGCTTACTATTGTAGTATGTATCGTGAGATTAGTGTCGCTTGGGCGAGGGTAAATTGCGTATCCCAATGTGATACATCGTTATATTACAGCAGACAAAAAACATGATTTTTTAAAAGAAGAGGGTTTATTAATGACTTGGTCTCATTGGCAGGTGCCACCATTTACAACCAGTGTTTTCTTTGTCCTAGGGGTGCTAACGCTCTATTGGGTGACCTATAATTGGCTAATTTCCTGGACGCATACACGCCGGATCAACGTCACAGATGAGACGGTTAATACCTGGTATGGCCTGATTTATATGATTGTTTTTGTCTTTTCGATGCAGTTCCTGATTACCGGTAAAAGTGATGCCTGGCAATTTATGAATTTTGAATTGATTGCCGTGACATTTTGTGCGTACTTTATTAATATTCGCATTTCTTACTATTTGCTGTTTCCCATTGGGATTGTCTTCATGGCCTTTAATGGCACGTTGGGCGCCTGGCAGTCTTGGGCACATTCGTTAACATTGATGGGATTCTTCATAGTTTTAAGTACAATCCATACCAAATTCCAAGGACGACGACTCGTCCCGTTCTATTATTTCATGACGATTATGTCTTTCGGTGGTCTACTTTGGTTCTGGATGAAGTTGAAATTTGGGTTTACGTGGCCGACGCTGCTACATGAATGGGCCTACCTCATGATTTTTGAAGCACTACTTTATATGTACGTGTCGATGATCTCTCATGACAGTCAGATTAAGTTGCAGCTGGCTAAATATGCCAGTCACGACGCATTGACGAAGACGAGTAACTTTGCCGCCTATACTGAAGACATCGAATATTTATTTAATCGGAGTAGCCAGAATGGGCAAGCCCTATCCATGATGATGTTTGATATCGATCATTTCAAGCATATCAATGATACCTACGGCCACTCGATAGGAGATTTGGTTTTGCGGCAGGTTGCGAGCACCGTACAGGATGTCTTGACCGCTAACGACGCTAGTATTAAATTTTATCGAACTGGTGGCGAGGAATTTAATATCCTCTTTCCCAACTATGATGTGGCGGCCACAAAGCCAATCGTGGATGAAATATTCTCGGCAATCAACCACTTGGAGATCCCCACTAAAGATGATGTGATCACGCTGTCGATTTCGGTTGGGGTCTCGGCAATTACGACCGACGACAAGGCACCCATGGACTTTTACAATCGGGTCGACCGGAATCTTTATCAGTCAAAACGACACGGTCGGATGCGGATTACGGTGGGCTAATTATTTATTTGCAACGAGATTCTGAAGTTTTCTCAGAAGAAACTCTTTTGCGGGTACTTTTGAGAAGCAACGACTGGTGGCATAATGGGAACATGGTTAAGGGTAACGGCAGTCTTTCCGCTGTCGTTGTGATTTAACCGGGCTCTGAACTTGATGCGTACAAAGTTCCAACTCCCCAATAGTGTCAGAGATGTTGTCTGTAAGTGGCTGATTCTGCCGATGGAATCAGCCACTTTTTTTGGTCAGTCGATTTTGCGGGAATTCTGAGAGTTTGTCAGAATAATCTCTTATTAGGGATGTATATAGAATGAGACTTAACCGGTATGCTGAAGACACTAGATTGGCAGTCTAGCAACTATCAGGAAACGGGTGAAAGTGATGATGGTGATTCAGCTTGGTATTCTACTGGTTTCGGGTCTGATCAGTATTTTGGCAAAATAATTAATCGTAAATAAGGGCGCACAGACAGCTATCTGTGCGCCCTTTTGACAACAGGTTGAAAGCCCCAATGGCCTAGCTGACAGGGATTCAATCTACAAAGTCAGTCGAAAATTGCCACCTGCGGCTGCCAGAGATTCCGGCGTCTGTGGGGACCGCCTGCGGCCTGAAAAACGGTCCTCCGGCTCGGTTTGAAGCCTGACATAACCCGTCAGTCTCCAAACACGTCCCACGCTGTAAGCTGGTTCCCAGCTAACAGCGTCGACACAGCTGCCTACATCTCTGTTAGCCTCCGGTTATGATTTATTCCTTAACCTGACATTGCCGTGACAATCGCCGGACTGGCAACGTTAGTCCACGATAGTCGATCACCGTCTACGTAGGCGTGAGTGAGCCAGATTTAGGCTCAGCCGTGGGATCTTCCAAGCAAGTTAACTTGAAAAATGGCGACTTTAAAACGCGGGTTGGGCGGCTCAAAGTGAGCTAAAAGACCGCTTCTCAGGCTTACGGCGTCCTCCCCACAGCGTTCCAGTCCAAATTTGACGAACGGTAAGCCGGCAGTCTTAGACCGTGTTGCCAACATCAAGTGTTATCTCCCTACTATGTTGCGAGTTACGCCGATTTAGACAATAAAAAACCGCTACCAGGCTTCGGTGCGGTCACAATCTTCTTCTATTCTGTGGTTAATCGCTGCATTAGGGTGACGTCATTCAAGATATCTTGCAAAGTGATCTTGGCCATTTTTGCCTCCGCGGCGGCCTGAATCTCCTGATAGTAGTGGGTTAAGACCTTGGGGACTGTTTGACCGACCGGACAGTTCTGAGATGTGTGGGTGTCCACGTTGAGCAGGGGTGCCTGTCCGGGGAGCGTGGCGTAAATGTCCCGCAACGTGATTTCAGCTGGATCGTGAGCCAGGGCGAGTTGCGTGGGTCCGTGGGTTGGCGCCAACAGACTGCTCCGCTTGAGGTTGGCCATGATCTTACGAATCAGGCTTGGTGATGTCTCTAGGCTACTTGCCATTTCTTGACTGGTAATCTTTTTCCCCTTGAAGTAAGCGATGTAGACCAGTACGTGGATGGTGTCGCTGAACTGTGTATTGGCCACGAGTGGTCACCTCCCTTTTTGTTCTGTATCTTATTTTATAACAGTTTTTAATAAAAGTCAGTAAAAAAGTATTTTTATTTCTATAAATTCAATGAGTTGACAATTGAAAAGAAATGGACTATTCTTATAACTGTACTTAAAACTAATACAAAAACTAATCAGGGGGTCTGCATTATGGCAGCAATTACGATTTTTGGTAAAGGAAACATGGGTCAGGCAATCGGTGACGTCTTCAAGCAAGGTGGCAATCAGGTCAGCTTCATTGACTCTAAGGATCCCGTTGAAAACTTAGGCGCTATTGTTGTGCTCGCCGTGCCGTACAACGCAGCCCTCAGCATTGCTAAGGCCAACCAAGCCGCATTGGCTGGTAAGGTTGTCGTTGACATCACGAACCCACTGAACTTTGAAACTTGGGACGAATTGGTCGTTCCCGCTGACAGTTCTGCTACTGCACAAATTGCTGCTGCTTTGCCAAATTCTAAGGTGGTTAAAGCCTTCAACACGACCTTTGCTGCAACGTTGCAGAGTCGTAAAGTTGGCGATCAACAGACGACGGTGATGGCTGCCAGTGATGACGCTACTGCTAAGGAAGATTTGGCCGCTGCATTGACTGACAGTGGGGTTGCCTTCGTTGATGCTGGCTCATTGAAGCGGGCACGCGAACTGGAAAGCTTTGGCTTCTTGCAAATGACCTTGGCGGCTAGCGAAAAGATCGGTTGGACCGGCGGCTTTGCAGTCGAAAAGTAACTCCCTTTTAAAATGGCTAGAGCGTAACTTAATATTGGGGACGATCACGATAACTTTGTGGTCGTTTTTTTTAGCCAAAAACACGCTGCACACTTTCCTCAGAAAGCACACAGCGTGTTTAGGATTAATCGCAAATTAATCGATAACAACTAAGGACTTGATCGCCTTACGGTCGGTCATGGCTTGGTAAGCATCATTGATGTCGGCCAACTTGAATTGTTGATTGAAGACCTTACCAGGGTGAATGTCGCCATCCAAGACGGCCTTCAACAGTACGGACTTGTCGTAGGTCGTTACGGAAGCAGGACCACCGGCAATGATGGTGTTGGTGTAGAAGGAAGTGGTCATGTCCATCTTAGGTTCGTGGGGCAGACCGACCCGACCAACGATAGCACCTGGACGGGCAACCTTCATGGCCGTGTCATTGGATAGTTCCGTTCCGACACATTCTAAGACGGCATCGGCGCCAGCACCGTTCGTCAAGGCCTGAACCTTGGCAACAGCATCGTCACCACGCTCTGACACGATATCGGTAGCACCGAATTCAATGGCCAGTTTTTGACGATCTGCGTGACGGCTCATGGCGATGATCCGCTTGGCACCACGCATTTGTGCTGCGATAACCCCGCAGAGACCGACGGCACCGTCACCAACGACAACGACCGTGTCACCAGTCTTTACGTTGGCGACGCGCGCGGCGTGGTAACCGGTAGCCATGACGTCAGCCAAGCTCAATAGGGAGTTCAGCATGGCATCGCTGTAGTCTTCGGGTTGGCCAGGAATCTTGACCAGGGCCCATTCACCGTGTTGGAAACGAATGTATTCGGACTGGACACCGTTACTAAAGTTATCGGTATGGTTTTGGCAAACCCCGTCAAACCCGGCACGACAAGCAGCACAATGGCCACAGCCGTGAGTGAAGGGGGCGATAACGAAATCGCCAGGCTTAACCGTCGTGATATCGTTACCGACTTCTTCAACGATCCCGATGGCTTCGTGACCAGAGTTCTCGGAATGCGCAGCCTTATCTTCTAACCCGCGGTAAGCCCACAGATCGGAGCCACAGACACAGGTGCGGACAACGTGAATAATAACGTCATCGCTGGCCTGAATCGCTGGCTTTTCAATGTCTTCAATTTCAACTTTTCCAGGTTCCATAAAAATAGTGGATTTCATTCCTAAATAGCCTCCTAGACTTGCATACAGAAATTCTAAGCGTTTTCAATATGATTGTAAAGAATCTTTACTTAGCGCATTGCGGCGGCACAGTCCGTTTCAAAACGGTAACCACCACCCCTAGTTTAAGAGGTGGTGGCGAGTCTGTCTAATGCCCATAAGTTATTTAATGATATAGCTTCTGGTTATGGAAAATACTAGATTGTGGAAATGCAGTAGGATCTTGTAGGTGATTCACCAACTTCAAGGCGTACAAGCTCAGCGTTTAATTCCTCTAAGACAGGTGAAAGCAAGTTGAATAACCAGGTTGTGACGTTTTCAACAGTGGGATTGATCGTTTTGAAGTAAGGGAGGGTGTTAAGAAATTTCCCTGAGAACGAATCGAAAATTTCCTTCATTTTCTTTTCGATATCGACGAAGACAATCATATGGTCACCCTTACTGTGGATTTCACAAATGATTTCCCAGGTGTGGTTATGTTGTTTTCCCTCGCCATCTGACCAGCGCATCGCGTGACTCGCATTGACGTAGTAACGCATTTTATAAGTGTAAAATTTTTCGCGCTTTGTCGTGGCTGGCTGAGTGGGAAGTGCGTCTGAACTTGTAGGTGGCGTGACATCTTGATTTTCTTTGGCCATCGTTGCCTTCTGATCCTTTTTCATATGCGTATCTATTTTACTCACGCTTATTACCTCCATCTTTTTTGTGATGCAAATCAGACTTAAATACAGAGAAGAGTCGTCTCATTTCAGTTCCAAAGGGTGTTGAGTTCCAGTTAGACGAGGTGGTCATGCTATTGAGAATTCCAACTAATCGAATCCAAGCACAAATGAAGTTATACAGTGGGAAGGTTAGGGCAACCCAAAGTTGTTTGCGATAGAATCTACGCTCTTCAGGAAATTCTTCCAGTAGCTGTAAAATACAAACGTAGTTCAATAGTTCGACCAGAATATAGAGCAGGTAAATGATGACGTAGGACATCCCCATCATAATTGGTGAGTAGCGGAAGAATAAAAGGACAACACTGGCAAACAGCCAAATCATTCGGGGAAACAGGAAGGTGTGATCAATCAACAGACGACGTACCATAAAGTTACGGAAAAAGTCTTTCACTTTTAAATCGTGCGCGTATTGATGAATGACTTCAACTTCTCCACGCTGCCAGCGTTGCCGTTGTGTGTAAAGCTTAGAGAGGTTAGGAATTGGGTCGATATAAAAAATAGCGTTAGGACATAAACCAACTTTTCGTTTCATCCTATCACGAATTTGAAAGGTCATATCGGTGTCTTCACCGATGGTACCAATATCATAGAGAAAAGTATTCAGCACAGCTTCTTTGCGGAAAGCTGAGAAGGCACCGGACATTGTAAATAATTCATTGTTTTGCGTTTCGATGGTTCGCCCAGACAAGAAGGCTTGCGCGTATTCAAAGTATTCATTACGTTGAAGTAGTGTGCTGTGCCGTTTTAATGTGCGACGTTGCGTTAGGATTGTGCCGGTAAGGGCAGCCATATCGTAATCATTTTCAAATTGTAGCACCATATTCATTAAGGCATTTTTTTCCAAGACACCATCACTATCAATGTTGATAATGTAAGTGCCGATTGCGCCATATAGAGCGGCATTGAGGGCTTCGGCTTTACCTTGTTCAGTGTGAATCAGACGCAGATTCATATCGGAAAAGGTGCTTTGGGCGTGGGCGAAGACATCAAAACTATTATCAGTACTTTGATTATCAGCAAGAATAACCTGAATTAATTCGGTCGGATAAGTCGATTCGTGAATTGATTTGATACAGGTGAACAACGTATCCTCGGAATTATAGACGGGAATAATCACTGAGATCATTGGCATCTTATCGGGCATAACCATGGGCTGTTTGTGACGATTCTGAATCATAATTTTGATACTGGAAATGAATGACGGAATGATTTCTACGACGATAGGAATCAGTGCCCACGTCAGCCAAAATCCCATTTTAAAAAGCGTTAGGTTCAACCAATAGCTCATGATACCCGGCCTCTTTTAAGCTTAACTTTCCAGCGAGCAATTGTTGATCGGAAAGCAGCAAATAAGCTTTTTGAAATTTGTGAATAGGTGAAGACGTTATAGTAGAGGGCAATAACTAAGACATAAAATAACATGCGTCCGAGGATAGAGTGTGCTAGGAAAAAAGCTTGTCCGCCGTTAAAGTGGCAAATGACAACGACCAACCCTAAACGTAGGACGTTTGCAATATAAATCCATAAGACCCCTAGAAGTCCAAAAAAAGCGCGTTCGGTTCGTTTGAAGATTGGGAAAAAGGCGACTAAACTCACAAAGGCAGTCGTTTCGATAATTCCAGAACATTCGTAGTCAATGCTCATGGTGAGGGGGCCGGTAGGATTATTAATACTAACGAGACCGTAGTGGTTCATAATGGTACACATTCCGGTAGTTTGGCCGATCCACCGCACACCATTGATGACTGCGTGCGTGAAGAACCAGACCCAGTAGGGATCACTTAAACCGATTAGAATGAAAAAGAGCCCAGCAGTCCCCACTAAAAAGTGAAAGGCCGGCAGTTGAGCTCGGTTTAACGCGGATAGCAAATATAGCCAAATCAGAGTCCCGATAATCAAATAAATATTCATTAACGGCGCCGCCTCTTAAACTTGAAGCCAGACAGCTTAATCGCACCAGCGATGGCAATGACAAAGCCAGCACTAGCTAAGACGATGGGTCCCGTACTCCCTCCGGAGGCTTCAATAGTTCCAGACCAAAGATTGGGGTTAGCTAAAGTAATGGTTTGACCACTGGTGTCGGAGATGCCAGTGAGTGAGGCGTAAGGTACTGCACACTCCAAAACATAACTAGAGCCTTGGACCGTTGAGCCGTCACCCATTTTTTGATCGAGATATTGACGGGCTACATAGGCATGGCCAAGCAAGTTAGTATTGGCACTGTCACTATAGATGTTGAGACTGACACTTTGTTTCTGATTAACATCGAGATTTACGGTTTGGTTGTTATTAAAACTCAAATAGAACGTTTTCCCACCGACTTCAAGCTGGTAGCCAGATGGTTGAAAGTTAGTATAGCCTCCTGATAACTTCGGACTCATTAAAATGTAGAAATAAATGTTATCATGATCAGTTAGCAGAGAAGCGTATTTAATGTTGTCGTCGTCGCCAGTTATTTTCATCGGATGCTTGGTTTTATCGGCCCAGTCATCGAAATTACCGTCAATGGTAATTCCCAGATTGCCACTTTGGTTATTACCAGATGTTGACAGGTCGTCAGTCTTATTGGATGAGCTAGAATTGGACGCATCTTTTGACGAATCGTCGATCGGTTCAGGATCTGATGTGACACCAGATCCATCGAGAATTGATGTCGCAGGGTTAGTAATGATCGAACTAGAAACCGTTTGAGAGCCTAAGCCACTACAGCTTAAGGTTACATCACCACTGGCAGTGGTGATGCCCAGTTGCGCAAATGATAGATGCAAAATCAGTGTTTCAACGGTACCAACCGTCATAAGGCTACCAGACCCTACTGTCCCGAGTTTTTGCCAATTGCTGTTGATTGCGGTGGCGGTGACTTGTGAGCCATTGCGGGTCAATGTGATGTAGTAGGGGCGATTGTTAGCAGTTAATGTGTAGTCTGTCGTAGGCAAAGACTGATTGGTATTACCACTATCAATGTAAAGGTTAACACCAGAAGAGTCTGTAGTCATGGCTACGTTATGCATAGCATAATAACCCACTTGTGTTTTCGTGACGTTATCCCAGTTCACATCAGCAGTGGATGTATCTGCGTGTCCAATTATGCCAAAACATAAGAACAAGCCAATTGTACTTATTAAAATGAGGATACGCTTGATTTTCATTTTATCTACCTCGATGACTAGCGAATGGAAACGAACGGTATGAGCCCCTTATTAACGCAAGTATAGTATAGAAACGTGTGGAAAGTAAAGATGTTTAATTAATTGATAGTTATAGTTCTTCCTCTTTAATAGTTAGCGATGTTATTTTTGAGGGGGAGCTGGAAGTTGAGAGTCATCCTCAGTGGAACCCGGCTTTCTTCCCATCCAACCGAACCAACGTCTGAATTCTTTACAAGATGCACTGAAGCCAAGTGTGGCTAGTAATAGAAAAGCTGGCAAGAATTGAATTAAGTAGCGTGATCGTCCACCTTCAAATGCTAGTAAAAATAGGAATCCACCAAGAATTGATAAGCGCATAACCTGTAATATCTTGTGATTATCTCTCCACGCAAATAAAATCAAGGAAAGCCAAATTACCCACCACGCTTGTGATATGAAACGAAAGTCACCAAGATTGTTCCCATATAAGTAGAGAAATTCTTCGAGAACACCCCGTATCCCTTTGCTTGAGGGGATCGGACTGCCATTTAAGAAGTTTCCTTCTTTAATCCAACCGAATGATCCATCTGCTGTATCGTTGCTCTGTTTTTGATACAGGAAGGCTGCGTACCCAAAGGCGCCCATCTTACCGAGTCTCTTTTTTATGGAATTTTTTGAGTATTCAATTCGTTTCTTCTTACTTACTGTGGTCGCCATTATCATTGAATCATGAGCGTTGAAACCACCATCACCAGACATTCCCATATTGATAAAGTGAATCATAGGTTTGGCACGAAAGGAGTTGATTCGAATATAAGTTTGATTTTTAACGACTTGATTCATGACGTGATAACTACCGGCTGTACTACCGATCATGAAAAAACTTACAAGTATCAGCCACCACCATTGCCGATGATGAGGGGTGAGCAGCTGAATCAATTCAATAATGACAATAGCGATGGCGGGAATTACACCAGATGGCTTGATGAAGTAGGCACAAATAACGAAAACACCAAAAAGAAGAGCCATGATCCCTTTTAAGAGCTTAGGAGCAGTAGAGTAGGTCATTACACAGTAACATAATAGGTAGGCTGAGATAAATGGTAGAACCCAGGTATCTGTATAAGGCACGAGTATTGAAGGGAAGAGTAAGATCCAAATAGTATGAATATATAGGCCAATTGGGACTTTACTTTTATCAATGGCAGCGATGCTCAACAAATTAATTAGAATAGATGTGTCCACTAGTATTGTTGTAATGATGTCAAAAAATAACCAGGAGGTTTGATGAAATTGGGTTGTAATCCAGTGCTGTAATAATAAGAGGTTAATATTATTAGGATTGACACTAAAATAACCGACTTCGTTAACATCACCAGGGTTGGTCAATGCATAATGAATAGCACCAACGTCAAAGCCCACGCCAGGGTGAACTAGATAAATAAAGCAGGCCTGTAGAACGAGTGCGACTAGGAAGCCACAAGTGGCAGTTCGCCAGCTTTGTTCTACGAATAGCCAGTGGACAAATCTTTGGGCTCGAGGACTTATGTATAACGTTAAGGTAATAGAAAAGGCAAGAATTATCATGATGGTTGTGAACATGGTAGTTCCGATTCCAGTAATACTATTATCACCAAGAATAAGATTAGGTGAAGTAATGGCAAAAATGAAGGTCATTATGAAAAGTGTGTAAAAAATGAGCTTAATCGCATAACTATTAAGTTTATAAAGTTTTTGACGCATCATTTTCCTCCATTATCTAGGACATAATTGTTTGAAACCAGGGAACTACTAGCATCAGTTTATGCCTTTTCTAAAATGTACACAATGGTAAGTAAATAAAGCAGATTTGATCGCTAAATGAATACATTTGTATGTCACGAGACGGGCCAATCAGCTAGTAGCTGGTCAATCACTGGCTTGACTGTTGCCTTATTAGCACGTAAATAAGCCGCATAAACGGGCATATGCGCCCGTGCATCACTGATGGGAATCCGAACGCGGCCATCCTCTGGCGCTGGCTGGGTGAACAGTGGATCGTCGCGCGAGAGATTACTGCTGAAGGAGGGAAAGTCGGCGTATTTGCTGATTTCTTCAAAGGCCTCGCGCTGGTCCTGGTAGAGGAATTTAGCATTTGGGATAGCCTGTTGAATGATCGCACGCCAGGGACCGATATCGGACAGCACTAGAAAGCTCAGGTCTTTGAGCTCGGCAAAGGTGATGCTAGACTGGTTAGCTTGGTACATGAAGCGGTTAAGATTGATCGACAGACGTTCTTCACCAAGATAGCTAGAGGCCACCGTGGCTGTTGTCAGAGGTTGCGATGAAAGAATCAGACTGTAGGTATTATCGGTAAGCAGGGTTGTTGGCTCATCGGCCGTAATGAGCGTTTGAGAAATTTTAACATGAGTTGCGAGCGTTGGAAGCACATGGGCGAGCAACATTAGGGGGCCCGGGATGATTGCACCAACGTTAAGCACGCGTTGGTTTCGGTCGTAGTTTTGAACCTTGGCGATGGCCTCGTGCTGTGCCTGAAGAAGCTTTGCTGCTTCTTGAGCAGCGAGTTGCCCCGTCGGCGTCAGTGTGATGCGATTTGGCTGCCGGTCGAAGAGGCGAACGCCCCAGTCGGTCTCCAATTTCTGCATACCACGGGTCACGGTCGGTTGGGTGACATTGAGTTGACTGGCCGTTTTTGCCAGGGTTCCTGTCCGGGCAAAGGCTGCGAGTTCTTCTAAGAGGTAATTATCAAGCATCATACATCCTCCTCTAGCTTAGCATATGTCACCTGTATACTAGCATGACTAACTGGTAATTTTCAAGCGGGCTAATAGTGGTTATAGTAGAGTCATTCAAGACAGGAAAGGTCGATGTGATTTATGACAAATGTGCCAATGGTAACTTTAAATGATGGCAATAAGATGCCGCAGCTTGGTTTTGGCGTCTTTCAGGTTCCTGATTTAGCGGAATGTGAAGCTGCTGTCACAGCCGCATTGCAATCCGGCTACCGGCTTCTAGATACGGCAACGGCTTATCAAAATGAGGAAGCCGTTGGTCGGGGCATCAAGGCGAGTGGGATTTCTCGGGATGATATCTTCGTGACGTCCAAGCTGTGGGTCTCTGAGTTCACGTATGCTCGGGCTAAGCAGGGCATTGATGCGTCCTTACAACGGTTGGGCTTGGATTACCTCGACCTCTATCTTTTGCACCAGCCCTATGGTGATACGATGGGCGCTTGGCGGGCACTGGAAGAAGCCCAACAGGCCGGTAAGATTCGGTCGATTGGTGTATCTAACTTTTACGCCGACCAACTGAAAAATCTGGCATTAACCATGACCGTTAAACCCGCGATCAATCAGATTGAAGTCAATCCGTGGTACCAACAACCAACAGAGGTTACATTTAACCAGAATGATGGCGTTAGAGTCGAAGCCTGGGCACCCTTTGCAGAAGGCAAGCATGGTATTTTTACCAATGAAGCGATTGCACAGATTGCAAAGGCACATGGCAAATCCGTCGGCCAAGTGATTCTTCGATGGTTACTGCAACGTGGAATTACGGTGATTCCCAAGTCGGTTCACAAGGAACGCATGTTGGAGAATATCGATGTGTTTGACTTTGAATTGACCGCCGAGGAAATGCAGATGATGGCGTCCCTGGACAAGGGTGAGAGCCAGTTCTTTGACCACCGTGATCCAGTGACGATTGAACAGATTTTTGGATCTAGCTTGAAAGCTTTAAAAGGAGAAGATTAAGATGACAATTCCAACAATTAAATTGAATGATGGTAACGAAATTCCAGCGATTGGGTTTGGAACGTTTCAGATTCCTAGTGATGGTTCAACTTATAACGCTGTTACTGAGGCCTTAAAACTTGGCTATCGGCACATCGATACGGCCGTTGCTTACTTCAATGAGGCAGAAGTTGGCCGGGCCATCAAGGATAGTGGCGTTGACCGTGACCAGATTTGGGTGACCAGCAAGCTCTGGCTGCAAGACTTTGGATATGAACCAGCCAAGCAAGCTATCGACGTGTCCCTTAAGAAAATGGGATTGGACTACTTGGACCTTTACCTGATTCACCAACCCTATGGTGATGTTCCTGGTGCTTGGCAGGCGATGGAAGAGGCGCAAAAAGCCGGCAAACTACGGTCGATTGGGGTCTCCAACATGACACCTAAGATTTGGAATGAATTCGTTCCACAATTTTCGACGTTGCCAGCTGTGAACCAGGTGGAATTCAATCCCTACACCCAGCAAAAGGCGATTCGTGAACTGATGGCTGCCGGGGATGTTAAGCTCGAATCTTGGGGACCACTTGGCCAAGGCAATCAGGACCTACTGAAGGATCCCGTGATTACGCAATTGGCGGCTAAGTACGGTAAAAATATCGGGCAGATTATCCTGCGTTTTGAAAATCAATTGGGTGTCATTGTCTTCCCAAAGTCGGTCCATGCCGATCGGATCAAGAGCAACTTGGATATTTTTGACTTCACACTGACAGATACAGAGGTGGCAGCAATGGTTGCTTTGGACAAAGGCAAAGGACGACACGATCCCGATGCACCGGGCACCAAAGAAATGTTGTTAAACGCGTTTGATGTTCACGCGAATGACTGAGAATAGGTTTGATGAAAATGCGATCACTTGTGGTCGTATTTTTTTGTCATCGAAAGATAGCGACATCGCTTACTCGCCATTTTTGTGTAGAATTGCGTGTCCCGACAATAAACGTCGTTAATTTCCGGCTAGATTTGCTATAATTGGAAAGAATGGGTTAAGCAGTTGTGGAGGAAAACATGAAAAGTAAGGACTTTAACTTAAAAATTCCGGCGGACATCAGCGAACAACTCAACCTAGAGGACGGAACGCCGGTTAAATTAGTCGTGAAGCGTGATCGGCTGGTGGTTGAATTTGCTGAGTCGCGGCGACGTATCTTTCAAAATAAGGTCATGTGGTGGCCCGTTATTACGGCATTAGTCGTTGGGATTGGGTACTACATCTTCTGTCGGTGGCAGGGCCTGCGTCACTTGAAGCTTTCAGGAGATGATTCATTAGCCACTGGACTGATTGTTACAGGTGTCGTGATGGGAACACTGCTATTTACAATTTTCTTTATTCGGGATCGCAATAATCCGCAGAATCATTTTACCAAAAACATCTACTGGCGAAATTTCCCGGTGATTGTGCTGTCATTTGCGTTGATTCTAGCACTGATTCTGGTGGGAAGTATGTGGCTGCTTGGGATGCTATTCAATGGGGCCAGTTTCGACCGGATTACGTCGAGCATCATTGTTTTTGTTTTCGGCGTATTCATTAACTTGGCGATGATCTACTTCGCTCAGGCAGTGGACGCCGGCGTGTTGTCGACGGTGCTCACCCTAGTTATTATCAGTGGCGTGGTGATCTCGATGGCGGTGAACAACGAACGTTACTGGTGGCAACATAACCTCAGCTTTTTGGGAACGCGCAATGCTTCTAGCGGGTGGCAGTTTAATGCGACGCTGATCCTATCGGCACTCTTGATGATTGCTTTGATCGACTATTTATTCGTGAGCCTTCAGGAAAATTATCCAGTCTCACTGCGGTTGACCCTATTGCGTGGCTTATTAACGTTAACGGCCCTCAATCTAGGATTGGTGGGGGTCTTTCCCAACAATATTTCATCACACATGTTGCACGACCAAGTGGCAAGCTTTTTGATTTACTGCGTCATTGCCCTGATTATCGGGGTTCGGTGGCTACTTCCTCAGATCACTAAGGAGTTTCTATACCTCTCCTACGGTGTCGGGGTGGCCTTGGTCGTCGCGGAAATCATGTTTCGGGCTATCGGGTACTTCTCGTTGACCGCGTTTGAAATGGTGACCTTCGTCATGGCTTTTGGCTGGCTATTATTGTTATTGGACCGGATCGAATCGCTGATTAACGTTGGGACTGAGAGTGAAATCTTTGCAGATTTAGAGAAGTAAATGGGGAGAGTCTGGGATGAAAATCTCAGGCTCTTTTTGATGACAAACTGAAGGTTGAAAGTCCAAGTACACCTAGTAAGGCCCAGCTAACAGAGATTTAATCCACAAAATTAGTTATAAATTACCACCTGCGGCTGCCAGAAATTCCGGCTGCTGTGGGGACCGCCTGCGGCCTGAGAAACGGTCCTCCGGCTCGGTTTGAAGCCTGACCTAAACCGTCAGTCTCCAAACACGCCCCACGCTGTAAGCTGGTTCCCAGCTAACACCGTCGTCACAGTTACCTCCATCTCTGGCCGCCTCCGGTTATGATTTGTTCTTTAACCTGGCATTGGGGTAACAATCGCCGGACTGGCAACGTTAGTCCAAGACGGTTGGTCACTGTCTATGTAGGCGTGAGTGAGCCAAATTTAGGCTCAGCCGTGGGATTTTCCAAGTGGGCTAACTT
Source organism: Levilactobacillus muriae (assembly GCF_045862015.1). Lineage (NCBI taxonomy): Bacteria > Bacillati > Bacillota > Bacilli > Lactobacillales > Lactobacillaceae > Levilactobacillus > Levilactobacillus muriae. The sequence goes on along the minus strand of NZ_BAAFRU010000008.1, from coordinate 154,099 downwards.
GGGAAATGGCGACTTTGAAACGTGGGTTGGGCGGTTCAAAGCGAGCCGGCAGACCGCTTCTCAGGCTGGCGGCGTCCTCCCCCACAGCGTTCCAGCCTAAATTTGGCGAACGGTAAGCCGGCTGGTTTAGACGACGTTGCCTAATTGTAGTCTCAGTATCGTTGTTGCAACAGTCATAATAGGTATTTTAGATCTTTCAAACTTTAGATGACAAATCTAAAGCCTCGATGGACATCAAAGGGGTATTCAGCTAAGATTGATGACCACACAGCCGCAATCGAAAATATTGTCGTTATCAGTCTTGATACGTAACGGCTAACGGTTTTGGGATCATGCTTTACTTATGAGTCACGATACTCAGCCGCTGGGGCATAGCGCGAACCTTGGCAGCAGCGTGATCGGCGTTGATCTGCTTTACAATTTCCGTCAAGCTGGCAGTTTTGGTCTGATCCTTGCGAAAGGAGTGAACGATCATACTGTCGTACAGCACGTGCTGGCTGTCCTTGAAGCGGAACCAATTGGGCGCAAGATTCTTAGCGCTATCTTGAATGTGCTGGTCGGGCCACACCAGATACTTATTTTGGCCGTTGCGATGGTAGCGTTCAACCTGCCACCCTAACTTGAAGTCGGAAACTTCCTGCCAACGCTGAAGCTTGGAGTGCTTGATGGCAAAGTAAATGATGCTACTGTAGGTGAGGGATTTGCTGTGTGCTAGGTCGTTGAGCGTCAACTTAGGTGCAGTCGGTTTCTTGGGCTGTTTCTTGGCGGTGGTCGTCGTATCGGTCCGGGCAGGTTGGGCCGCGGTCAAATGGGGGACCACTAGTAGGCCAGCGCCGATGAGCAAGAGAAGGAGTGCTAGACTGATGATTTTCTTCATAGGAGATCATTCTTTCATCAATTTTTGGCTAAAAAAATGGCGGTTAAACTCACTGTGGGTCTAACTGCCATTACGCGAAATGCTTATGTAATTGAAACTGCCGTTAAGCAGATTCGCTGGTTTAGTACCAGTGATGACTTTGCCAGAAACGCTTGGCCTTGGTCCATGACCCATAACGGTTGTTGGCATAGTTGTTGGCGGTCTTTTCTTGGTTTGCAGGGGAGTAGTCACCGTGCAGGTAAGACTTCAGTAATTGGTAACGACCGTAACAGTTTCCGTTACGAGCGGTGTAATTATAACCGGATTCACGTTTAGCAATCCAGTTCTTAGCGGCCTTTTGGTTCTTGGAAAGGCCAGCGTTGATTTTAGCGATCTTCTTGGCTTGACTAGCAGATACCCGTGAAGAAGCTTGCGCAGTAGTTGTTTGTTCTGGAACTAAGCTGGACGTAACATCGGTCACCATGCCGAAGGAAAAGCCAAATAACAGTAAAAGTGTTGCAAATTTAGTTGTAAGTTTTGATTTCGACATTTATATAATCTATCCAATCTGTTTTCTTAATACTTAACAGCATACCTGAGAAGTATTGCAGTTTAGTTACTGTGTAGTTAAAAGCCCGTCACATTTGATTGCAGATTGTTGCAAACGGGGGATAATAGCCCGTAATCTCATCATTTTTTGTGTATAACGAGGCTGAAAACGCTTAATATAACTGAACTGTGGGTGAACTTTGCGAATGAGGTTGATTAATTCAACGTCAAAATATATGCGGGTGAAATGGAACGGGTTAGACTAAAATGGCACCGCGTTTATACATTTTGTGAATAGGGTACATGCTTGCGGACCTCTGTGATTCATCAGTATGGTGGTTAGTGTAGAAAGCCAAAGTAGGCGATAACCACGATCCCCAACACGATGCGGTACCACCCAAACAATTTGAAGTCATTGTTACGAATGTAGTGTAGCAGGAACTTAATGGCGAGGTAGGCCACGACAAATGACACGATAACTCCGGTCAGGAGGACGCTGATTTGGCTACCGGTAAAGGTGTTGCCGTGGAGAAAGTACTTGAGCACCTTCAACAGCGATGCGCCAAACATGGTAGGGATGGCCAGGAAGAAAGAAAATTCCGTGGCCACGAAGCGTGAGGTGCCAATCAGAATTGCCCCCAGAATGGTTGCTCCAGAGCGTGAGGTCCCGGGGACCATCGACAGAATTTGGAAAAAGCCAATAAAGACGGCAAGCTTAATGGGGAGTTGATTTAGATCGGTAAAACGTGGCCGCTTAGTCCGGTTGTAATTTTCAATCACGATGAACAAAATCCCGTAAATAATGAGGGTAGCGGCGATGACCTGCCAACTCGTTAGGTGTGCTTCCATCCAGTCGTTTAGGGGGAGCCCCACGATGACCGAGGGGAGTACAGCGATGATGACCTTGAGCCACAGTGTCCATGTTTGTCGGCGTTCTAACGGTGACTTACTTGGCGCCCAAGGATTGAGCTTGGTGAAGTATAGGACGACCACCGCCATGATGGCGCCGAGTTGGATAACGACCATGAACATGTTAATAAAGGCGGTCGATTCGTTCAATTTTACAAATTCGTCGGCTAAGTAGAGGTGTCCCGTCGAGCTGATGGGGAGGAATTCCGTGATGCCTTCAATGATACCGAGAATTGCTGCTTTAAGGATGTCTAACACGATGGGTCTCCTTTTTCATTTGACGTTATGTTTACCGAGAGCGTACGGCAAAATCAATTTTACCTAACCCTTGTAAAGACTGGATGTTGGTTAGGTAAAAAGTGTGTAAATGCAAAAATGCGACCCAACTCCGAAGAGGCGGTCCGCATTCTTATTATTTAGATTAATCACTGAAGGTTGGTTACATTGTTTAAACCGGCCGGCTTACCGTTCACCAAATTTAGGCTGGTAGGACGCTGTGGGTAGGACGTCGTCAGCCTGAAAAGCGGTCTGCCAGCTCGCTTTGAACCGTCCAACCCGCGTTTCAAAGTCGCCATTTTCCAAGTTAACCCACTTGGAAAATTCCATGGCTGAGCTTAAATTTGGCGCACTCACGCCTACGTAAACAGTGACCCATTATCGTGGATTAACGTTGCCAGTTCGGCGATTGTCACGGCAATTTCCAACTAATTTTGTGGATTAAATCTCGATTAGCTGGACCTTTCTAGGTGCACTTGGACTTTCAACCTTCAGCTAATCATTTTCCGATGCCAGGGTGCGCAACGTCACTAGTTTACGGTAAACGAAGACGACTCCCAAGAAGTAGCAGGCAGCGAGTGTCGCCGCAATCGGTAAGGTGTGAAACATATTTATTGGAAGGACCAGCGCCAACAGTGGAAAGGCGTAGGCGGCTGGCAGCTTGATTCGTAGGAGTTGTAGCAGGACGAAGACCAAGGGGAGTGTTATCAATGCAGACAGGAGCCACGAGGCAATCACCACGTGCACCAAAACGCCAATTGTTGCAGCGCCTCCCAACGCAATAATGTGTTGCAAGGCTAATTTACCACTATAACTGGGCATCTGTGAAACCTCGAAAAAGACGACCAAGACTGGTGGAATACCGGCCATTTGGGGATACCCGGCTATCCATACGGCACCGACCCAGATACCCGCTGTCAGTACAAAGCCCAGCATCTGCTGGTAACGTAGTGGCTTACCTGCGGGCAATCCCTTGTAGTGGCCTTGCAGGAGGACCCCAATCATCAGCGTCAGCGTAAACGCAAAGATGGCCAGAATGAATGACCAATGGGTCGCGTTGATAATGATCGGCAATAGACCGGTTGCAAAGGAAGGCGCTAGTGTGGAGCGTAAGACGTTGAGTAGAATTAGGATCAATAGCAATGTGATCCCAACTTTTTGAGGATAGCTGATGGGGAGTTGATTGACGATAAAACCAATCACCGCCGTTCCGGAAGGGGCCAGGAAAATCTTAAAGGGTTGACTGACCCAGGTTGGATTATGGTAGATCCACATGCCGGCTGTGAGTGCGCCAATCTCTGGCAAAATAATCTCGTAATCGTGAAGCCAAGTGGCCATACCGACCATCACGAGGACTAGGGTAAACCCAATCAAGTAGTCGCGGATATCGTGTTTCGTGAGTGACATTGCGGGAACCTCCTTTTTAAATTTTTTATGACTTTCGTTCGTGACACAGCAAGATTGATTGTAACACGTTTCATAGAAATATTCAGGTATGAAAAGCCGATGGAAACGTTACCAATACCCATTTTAGAGAAGATGAGAACTTGATGTCAGGTTGTTGTTTCTAATCCTGAGTGAAAGCCACGATTCTAGTTGATGCTCGGCCTCAGTGGGGTATACTAATTCTAGACAGAATTTAAAAAGACACTCACCATCAGGAGGCAACATGATAGCATTAAAATCAACACGCGAAATCCAAGGCATGCAGGCTGCCGGCGATATTTTGGCCGGCTTGTTTCATGCTCTAGCAGAATACATCAAGCCTGGGATGACGACCTGGGACATCGATCACTTTTCCTATCAATACATCATTGATCACGACGCCACGCCAGGAGAATTGAACTTCGAGGGGTACAAATATTCTACCTGTGTTAGCGTTAATGACGTGATTTGTCATGGCTGTCCTAGCAAGGACGAGCTGATCAAGGCTGGCGACTTGGTCAAAGTCGATACGGTGATTGATTACCACGGGTACCTAAGTGATGCTTGCCACGCTTTTGTTGTCGGAGAGGCTTCCGCTGAGGTTCAGAAATTAATGGATGTGACGCTAAAGTCCCTTTACCTGGGAATTGACCAAGCGGTTGTGGGTAATCGGATTGGTGATATTGGATTTGCAATTCAGGATTACGCTGAAAATCAATTGGGATACGGCGTGGTGCGCGACTACATCGGTCACGGCATTGGCCCGACTATGCATGAAGATCCAGACGTTCCTCATTACGGCGTGGCCGGCCACGGGACACGACTGAAGGCCGGGATGACCATCACGATTGAACCCATGATCAATGTAGGAAGCTGGGAATGCAGCGAGCCGGCTGACGACGGTTGGACCATTTCAACTGTCGATGGTAGCCTGAGTTGCCAGTATGAACATACCATTGTCATTACAAATGATGGTCCGAAGATTCTGACGTCATTTGATCATGACTTGGATGCGAAATACTTACGATAATAATGACGAACATGGCAAAAGGTCGGCTCGGGATAGATATCCGGGCCGACCTTTTTCTGACGATTATTTTGCCAGGGTAAGCAAGTAGAAGACAGTGCGTACAGATAAGCTCCTGTCTTGACAATCTTGACAATTTCCCGTAACCTAAATCAGATATCGAACAGAAAGGGGTGGCAAACCCATGACTCTTAACAGCTTAATGGCGTGTGTCCCCGCAAACGGACAAGGACGTTTTTCCGTAAAGTAAATTCTAAGGAGAAAAACGATGAAAAACGTCCGTCAATCAGTTCCATCTCTGGGATTGATGATTACGCTCGTTGGTTTTCCGCAAATCAGCGAATCTATTTTTACCCCGGTGTTGCCACAGTTGCGCCGGGCCTTTACCGTGAGTGCCAATCAGGTGCAACTCACGATGAGCACCTATTTTATGGCTTTTGCAGTTGGTGTGCTCCTCTGGGGGCAGCTCGCCGACAAATGGGGGCGCCGCCCGGCGATGTTGGCGGGAATTGTCCTTTATTTGGTCGGTAATTTAGGCCTATATTTTAGCCAGCAGTTCAGCATTTTGATTGGCTGGCGGTTGGTGCAAGCCCTCGGAGCCAGTGCTGGTTCAGTTGTCACGCAGACCATTATGCGTGAAAGTTTCAGGGGCATTACCGGCGCCAAAGTCTTTGCCCGAACCAGTGCGGCGATGGCCTTGGCGCCTGCACTGGGCCCATTGATTGGTGGTGCTATGCAGACTTACTTGGGGTATCACAGTGTCTTTGCCACGCTGATTGCGATGGCTGTGGCGGTCGGTCTGTATGCACTGAGTCGTCTGCCGGAAACCCAGCCACGAAATGTTCAGTCGCCGCGGGTTCACCAGTGGCGGGTCGTGTGCCGGTTAGTCAGTGATCCCATTGTCTGGGGATACGGGCTTCTGATCGGTGGTATCAATGGTATTTTGTTCAGTTACTACGCAGAAGCCCCCTTTATCTTCATAACCCACTTTGGCTATTCAGCTGTACAGTACGGTTGGCTCGGCCTGGTCCTGGCGAGTGCAAGTCTACTGGGCGCATTGATCGTGAATCACTTATTAAGCTTCTGGACGCCGGAACAGGTGGCTTTGCGCGGCCTTGTCTTCAGCGTGGTAGCCAGTGGTGGCTTGATTTTAGCAGCCGCATGGCAACGTCCCGTATTCATGATTGGTGGGATCTTCCTAACTTTTCTGGGGCTGAACGTGGCCCTGCCCAATGCCTTGAACCGCGCATTAATTGGCTATGAAGACGTGATGGGGAGTGCCAGCGGCTGGTTCAGTCTGAACTATTATCTGCTAGTCAGCGCACTGACCTATGGGATGAGCTGGTTACACAATGGGGCCATTCAGACGTTGCCGTTGTACATGGCGGTTCTCAGTGTGGGCATGCTGTTGGCTCTTGTTGGACTGGTATTGCCCCGGGTTCGTGAAGACGTGATGGTATAAATTTGCAAATTTACCCTTGCATCTTTTCAAAAATAAATGCTAAACTGAAAGCAATCAAATAGTGCGTATAATTGATCAGCACGTCTACCAGTTTCGACCGGTAGGCGTGCTGTTTCTTTTTTCGCCAAAATTAAGGAGTGTTTTCTTTTTGGAATTTCAACAACGGTTACCACAGAACTTACGCGAAACAGTTTTATTTATGGCCATCATCTCAGTCATTTCGGTGAACATTATTGCCCCAATTATTACTGGACTAGAGGTTGGATTTTCCTTCAATCACTGGGCAATGGTACTCCACCAAATGCCGCTGCTCTGGGTCAGTGTTATCATTCTCGTGGTTTTAACGCAACAACCCGCGGGTAAGTTAGCCAGTTACTTCCTCGATCGCCAGTCAAGCTTCCGGTCGGCGATGCTGATCACGGCGATGTGCAATGTCTTTCTGATGTCGCTAGTCTTGACGATTCTGGGCACCTGGATTGGCATGGGACAGGTGACGCTTGACCCAGTCGTCCACTTCTTTGCCAAGTGGCCCCGGAACTTCACGATTGCTTTGATTGTGGAGGCCTTCGTCGCCCAGCCGATTGCGCGAAGTGTCATGGCGCTGGTCCATCGGGGCGGGGTCCCAGCTGAAAATTAGATTGCATAATGAGTCGGAAAGTTTGTTACCAGCATAGCACGTATTATTTTTGGTCCGTGGCCCCTTTTGGGAGTGTCTCGGTTGCGTAACTAAGTAAAAATTACAGTTGTGGACCGGACATTGAGCTTAAAGGCTTCACTTGAAGCCTTTATATGATATAATCCCTTCAGGAGGTGTTGAATGTGACTGTTACATCGATTAGGTTCAAGGATGATCAATATCAGGCGGTTAAAGCGCTGGCTGATTTTTATGGAGAATCAGTGACGACATTTATGCGTCAGACGATTTTAGAACGACTTGAGGATGAGGCTGATTACCGTGACGCAGCTAGTAACCTTAAGGAAAGCCATGGTGAAACGGTCTCTCGAGAGGAGATTATGCACCGGTTAGGACTTGAATGAAAACTTACAGCTGGAAGTTTTCGATGAAAGCAGATAAAGCATTTCAAAAGCTAGATCGTCAGACGCAACGTCGATTGATTAAATGGTTAGATGAACACATCCAAGGTGCGTCTAACCCGCGTGCGTGGGGGAAAGCGTTGGAGGGAAACTTGGGAACTTTTTGGCGATATAGAATTGGAAGTTATCGGATTATCGCTGATATTCAGGATGGGAATTTTGTCGTCTTAGTTGTTAAAGCGGCTAAACGAAATGATGTTTATAAATGAGGGTTAAAATAAATGTGTTAGTTTCGCGAGGTGTTACTGTTGCGGAATTAGCACATTTTGCTTTATATTGACACTGCTTTGTTGCATAGTGATTTTCCTTAACCTATCTTGGTTGGGGTGAATAGTAAAACTCGAGAGGGTCTTGCTATTCGGTCCATACCCAGGTAAAATCACACTAATTGGATCGATTAAATTCGACTAAGATTACGGGATTGAGAAAGGGAGATCAGTGTGAAAGTTGTCAGGCGATTACTAATCGTTGTTGTGTTAGTGGTCGCAGTGTTTGCCGTTAAAGCTGGTTGGGGGCCATTTACTGGCGTGTCCGGTGAGGTAGCCCAGTTACAAAGAAACGTGACGCGCTTGTTTGGCGGTAACCAGCAAGCAACGACTCAGCAAGGTGGTGGTCAGGCATCAGATAGTTCTGAACAGCCTGAATCTGCCGTCAAAGTTGAACGGGTCAGTCACAAACAGACGAAACAGGCCACCAGCACGCCGATTGAACCGATCGTTGTGGGTCAGAAGCTTAAACGGACGTACAAATATCACTTTGCCGAGAACGTACCCACTAAGGAACGGCACGCCTTTATCCACGCCGTCCACGTCTATAATCGTACGGGGATCGTTCACCTAAAGGCGGGGAAGGCAACCCAATCCGAAAATCAGATCACTTTCGGTGCTTACCGGAAGAACATGTCTCGACGTCAGACCAGTGTGGAACTTGGTCGTGGCGGCCCACAGATCACGGAGACGGTTAGCTTTCGGGGGATGACCACCCGCAATAAGGCGACGGCCAGTCTGAATGTCACCTATGCCCTGGCTTTCAAGGATTCTGTGGCGATTCACGAGTTAGGCCACGCCCTGGGACTCGACCATAGTACAGCCCAGTCCTCAGTCATGTATCCGCTAGATCAGGGGAAAATGCACCTGTCTCCAGCGGATGTTCGCGGGCTGCGTCAGGTTTATCAGCATAAAACTAAAGATTGAAAGTTCAAAGGGACCTAAAATGGCCCATCTAACGGGGGTTCGATCTATAAAATTAGTCGAAAATTAACACCTGCGGCTGCCAGAGATTCCGGCTGCTGTGGGGACCGCCTGTGGCCTGAGAAGCGGTCCTCCGGTTCTGATTGTTCTTCAACAGGATATTGATGTGATCATCTTTGGACTGGCAACGTTTGTCTACCGCAATTGCGCATAATCTACGTAGGCGTGAGTGAGCCAAATTTAGACTATGTTGCCGATATCAAGCGTTATCTCCCTGCTAGGTAGTGGGTTACACTGACAGTTTAATTTTCAACATTTAGCGCAAAAATGAAATATTTGTTAGACGGATTGTGTCGAAAGATACGGTCCGCTTTTTTTGGCCTTTTTGGTATAATGACTGGTAGAAATAATTAGAAATTACTAGAAGATAAAGATTGGCGGGGAGATTTATTGATTCCGAGTAATGAGATGCTTAATAAAATGTATGTTGCAACGGCAGCACTTCAATCGGTCCGACGACCAGTGCCAGAACACCTAGAAGAGGCAGATATTCACCGTGAAATAAAGCAGCTCAAAGGATTCTTTACGGATGAACAGGCACAGAAATTTACTGGCGGCGATCGTGGTGAACTACTGACGGCGACGACAATTTTAGTCATGAATCAACGACTGCTATTTAATCGGAAGTTGGAAGAAATAACATCAACCTCATTTGCGGATGGTATTCTAATTGGAATGCGTGCGGCAGATGACGATTTGCAAAGCTTAGCAGTCATAGGGATGTTGGCAGTTGAGCTTTGTGGCTTTTTGGAAAAGCAGCATATAACCTCAGAATATGGTTTGGCTGAAAATCTCCTGAATCTTATTCGTGACCGGGATAGTAAAGTCTATAATATGATGAGCGAATTGGCCAGCCCCTCTGCAGGCGAGACGCCTAATGATTTGATGTACGTCAATGACCCGCTATATTTGACAAGTGAAGAAGCCACTGAGTTTTTCGTACAGTCTCATGAATTTGATGTTGATTTCAATGACTTCATTGAAATGGTGGCAGCGAAAAATAGTCCGGCACAACTGCAATTGGCCTATCAGTTCTTTGAAGTACGGTGGCCTGTGTATCTTAAAATTTTAGGACTGGGACGTCAATTTAATCATGATGAGCTCGTAGAAGAAAATGTGCACAATGTTCGGTTTGAATTTTCATTAGTTTGGATCTTTGCTAAAGGGCTAAAACTGGGTGCTATCGTTGATCTAGCAAAGGTATTCCATCAATTCATGAAGTTTTGTTTAGATCAAGGCCTGTTAACTTCCCGTCAATATGCTGTTCTGCAACGTCTGGGCAATCAGGAATTGATTACGTCTGTGACTTGCCGAAACCTGGATCAGTGGGAGAATGCTGTAGCATATCAGCAAAAGTCAGAAGAGGGTTTGACGATTGCCGACAAAATTTTTACCAATCCCAATTACACGATCAGTGTGCCAAAGGCGAAAAAGTCACTGGCGACAATTGATACGACGCCGGTAATGGCTTTCCCTATTCTCAACGATCACCCGTTTAAATTGAAGAAGGAGTTGGACCAGCACCAATTGGATTTGGAAATGAAGCATGTCCATAAACTACTAACGACATTTAGAAAGTATGCGGCGTTTGAACCGTCGGAAGCTGATTGGGCCATTTACGAGGCAGCTATTCTTCAAATTCACCATGATATGGTGGTTGACTACAATCGGCGGTTGCGGCAATGGACAATGGAAAGCTTAGAAATTTGTTTGGTTCAAATCTATCAAAGCAATCGAACACTAGACAAGAAGCCGGCATTTTTCCGACTCTTACAACTTTATTTGTATATTATTGAAGATGAGGGTGCGGTTAAAAACGCTGATGCTTTAATCGATGGGGTTGAACATTCGATGTCGGCATACATCGCAGCCAGTACGAACCGGCTAACACGATACTAAAAAAATCGATTCCCTGGCGGAATCGATTTTTTCGTGTAGATTACTCTTGAATATGTTCTTTAACCAACTCGAATATCTCAAAGATATGCTCGTCGGCGAGGGTGTATTTGATAAATTTACCGTCGCGATTGCCAACGACCAGCCCGGCCTGACGTAAGGTTTTGAGCTGATGGGAGATTGCTGACTGTGACACGTCCATCACCGCCGTAATGTCGCTAACAGTCCGACTCCCTTGGTAAAGCAAGGAGAGGATCTGATAGCGAGTTGCGTCGCCAAAGGTCTTGAAGAGGTCAACGCTCTTTTTAATTTCTGTAGTTGTGGGAAGCTGATTATTTTGTTTTTCCATATTAGTCACCATAATGTTCATTTTATCATAAAAGACCAGTGCAAGTTTGGCCACTTTAACAGTTGACACGTCTTTTAGATATGTTATGATGAGCATATACATATGAGCGACCATTCATATCAAACCTCAGGAGGCGAGTACGATGCGGGAATATTTAAAATTATCAGAGACCAAACGTGACTTAGCCATGATTCTAGGGAGTATGTTGCTCCTTGCCATCGCTAGTTTCTTACCATTATTGAAAGCGGTTACAATCGGACTATACCTGTTAGCGTACTTGCTCGTGGGTGGTCCGATCCTCGTGGATGCCGTGAAGGATCTATTCAACGGTAAGCTCTTTGGTGAGGCCTTCTTGATGACGGTTGCGACGGTCGGGGCACTGGCCATTCAGCAGTATCCCGAAGCCGTTGCGGTCATGCTGTTTTACCGGATCGGAGAGTTCTTTCAGGATTCTGCTGTTAGCAAATCTAAGCAGTCCATTACGTCCCTTCTGAAGATTCGGCCCGACTACGCAAACTTAGTGGTCAATGGCCATACGCACCAGATCACGCCTGACCAAATCAAAGTGGGTGACACGATCATCGTTCGGCCGGGTGAAAAAGTTCCCGCAGATGGTACGGTTACGAGTGGCGAGACATACTTAGACACCAAGGCGCTGACTGGTGAAACTAAGCCGAGCCTGGTCGCTACCGGTGATCAAGCACTGAGTGGAACCATCGTCAGCAACGGAGTGATCGAACTTCGTGTTGAGAAGGCCTATGCGGATTCGACCGTGGCTAAGATTCTCGAGCTGGTTCAGGACGCTACAAATAAGAAGACGAAAACTGAGAACTTTATTACAAAATTTGCGCGGGTCTACACACCCGCTGTTGTGGGGATGGCAGCCTTGTTAGCCATTGTGCCACCATTATTCTTTGCCCAACCTTTTGCTGACTGGCTTTATCGGTCGTTGATCTTCTTAGTGATCTCCTGTCCATGTGCGCTGGTCATTTCCGTGCCGTTGAGCTACTTTGGCGGTATCGGCGCAGCCTCTCGTAGCGGGGTGCTCATCAAGGGCAGCAACTACTTGGAAGCCTTGAATCAGGTAAAGACGGTAGCTTTCGACAAGACGGGGACGCTGACGCGTGGCGAATTTGCCGTGGTCAACGTGGCACCGGTCGGACTCAGTAAGTCAGCGTTAATCAAGCTGGCAGCAACTGCCGAAGTAGCTTCACCGCATCCCATTGCCAAGTCAATTGTGGCAATGGCTGGATGCAATGCCGATAGTCAGTCAGCTGCCGAAGAGCTAGTGGGATTGGGTGTAAAGACACTTCAAGATGGACAACCACTTTACGTGGGTAATGCGAAATTAATGCGCCAAATCGGCGTGACGGCTGACTTGCCCGACAGTACGACCGGGACGATGGTTTACGTGGCACTAGCTGGTCAGTATCAGGGGGCTATTGAAGTCGCCGATGCGATTAAAGAAAATACGGTGCCGGCACTGCGTGCACTGAAACAGGACGGCGTGACTCATACGGTCATGTTGACTGGGGATAATCGCCAGGTTGGACAGGCTGTGGGCCGGCAGATTGGGATCGATACTGTCAAAGCAGAATTATTGCCACAGGATAAGGTGGCTGAGATGGGGATCTTGAAGGCTCAGTTAGGGTCTAAAGAAAAGTTGGCATTCGTCGGTGATGGCTTAAACGATACGCCGGTCTTAGCCAGTGCCGACGTGGGGATTGCCATGGGGGCATTGGGATCCGACGCCGCCATTGAATCTGCCGATGTTGTTCTGATGAATGATGATCCCTTGGCGATTCCACGAACGATTGCGATTGCTAAGCGGACCAAACAGATTGTTTGGGAAAATATCGTGTTTGCCCTCGGCATCAAGCTACTCTTCTTGACGCTGGCTGCCTTTGGTATCACGACGATGTGGTGGGCAGTCTTCTCCGATGTGGGGGTGACGCTGATTGCCGTACTGAATACGCTACGGTTGTTGCTGATCGGTCGCCAAGAAAAACCACAGAAAGTCCAGAAGACCTTGGCAAAGGTTAGCGGCTAAATTAGTGAAAACAGCGGCACTACGGCTGCCAGGGATTCCGCGGCTCAGTATCGTCGTAATGACAGTCATAACAAGTTTTTGGGAACTTTAAACTTTCAATCTTCAGTTAAATAATGGAATGACACGTCATCAAGCTGATTAGAATGGGCTTGATGGCGCTTTTTAGTTGTCTCCAATGATCGAGACGAGACGGTTTGGTGGTGGGGCAACATCAATGCTGCCGAAATCGATTAAGTTCGTGTATCATATATTTTTCTTGGCTTATTCGGCGTAATCTGGTATAGTTTTTCATATAGAAACAGATGATTAGCTTTTATTTATTATTTAATGTTCGTATTTTATAGGAGGGATCCACCGTGGATAATTTTTTCAGGCTCAAAGAGTCAGGAACCACCGTTGGTACTGAAATTGGCGCTGGGGTCACGACCTTCTTCGCCATGTCGTATATTCTCTTCGTTAACCCCCAGATTCTGGGACAGACGGGGATGCCGCAACAGGCGGTCTTTCTCGCGACGATTATTGCCTCTGTTGCCGGAACTTTAGTGATGGGGCTGTTTGCGAACGTGCCTTACGCGTTGGCACCGGGGATGGGCTTGAATGCCTTCTTCACATACACCGTGGTCATGGGGCTGGGCTTTACCTGGCAGCAGGCGTTAGCGTTGGTCTTCTTCTGTGGCATTATTAATATCATTATTACGGCAACCAAGATTCGAAAAATGTTGATTTCTGCCATTCCGGTTAACCTGCAGCTCGCTATCAGCGGTGGGATTGGGGCATTTATCGCTTACGTGGGATTGAAGAATGGAAACTTCTTACAGTTCACCAGCGATGCCAGTAGCATCTTGACGGTCAATGGCAAGGCGTTTAACGCTACGCAGGAGACCTTCAAGCATGGTATTGGTTCCGTAGTCACCAACGGGAGTATCACGCCAGCCCTGGAAGTATTCAACTCCCCAGCGTTGATTCTGGCCGTCATCGGGTTGGTTGTGACCGTGATCTTTAAGGTGCGAAAGGTGCCGGGCGCCTTACTGATTGGGATCTTAACCACGACCGTTATTGGGATTCCCATGGGTGTGACCAATTTACACCTCGCAAGTGGTTATTCGATTGGGTCATCCTTCCATCAGCTGGGTACAACTTTTCTGGCGGCGTTCTCTTCGGCGGGGATGGGCTCACTGTTTGCTGAGCACAACCGGGTGATCTTGGTCTTGATGACGATCCTATCGTTTAGTCTATCGGATACCTTCGATTCGTTGGGAACCTTTATTGGAACTGGGCGACAGACGGGGATTTTTTCTGGCAAACGTGAACTGGAGCTGGAAGCCCAGCCAGGGTTTAAATCCAAACTGGATAAGGCGCTGTTTGCCGATTCCATCGCTACTGGTGTGGGGTCGATCTTTGGGACCTCTAACTTAACGACCTATGTGGAGAGTTCTGCGGGGATTGGGGCCGGTGGCCGAACGGGCCTGACTAGTGTGGTCGTCTCGATTCTGTTTTTATTGAGCTCCCTGGCGTCACCACTGCTGTCAATCATCCCGACGGCAGCAATTGCCCCATCGTTGATTCTAGTGGGAATCATGATGATGAGTTCCTTCAGTCAAATTCCGTGGCATGACTTTGGTGAAGCCATTCCGGCCTTCATGACGTCGTTTATCATGGCATTTGCCTATAACATTACTTATGGGATTGCGGCTGGCTTTATCTTCTACTGCTTGGTTAAGACGGTGGAAGGCAAGGCTAAGGAAGTTCATGGCTTGATTTGGATTGTATCGGCGCTATTCATTCTGAATTTCGCGGTATTAGCCTTGGTTTAACTATTGGAGAAATAAGCACCAGGTTGACGGGAATATCAGTCTGGTGCTGTTATTGTCAGTTGGTCGATAACCCTAACCGCACCAGGAAGAAAAGAAACGAAAATCTTGTAAAATTAAATGTATGATAGGGCGACTACCATCTTGGTGAAATAAGAGAAGTATGTAGCACTCAAAAATCATTGAATTCTTTTCAAACTTTGCGTTGTTTAAGCCAGAGTGAAAAGTCCTCAAACTAGTGAGAAATACTAGTTTGAGGACTTTTATTTAGATAAATATCATTATTCATTTAAAAAGATGAGACTAATTCTAACAAAATTACATTAGTAGTAAGTAGGTACTAGTTTTTGCAGGCGACTGCTACCGTAGGGCGTTGAATTTCTCCAGAAAGGTTGTCGTTGTGTTCCCTGCAAACTTAGTTGTCATGATACCATAAGGAACTTCAAGGGAAGTTTCTAGTGGAATTGAAACCAGGTTAGGGTGAATATGCCACCAGGGAGTCAGTGTAATCATCGCGATGTTGTCTGCGACGGCGCGATTAAAAGTATTGATATCATATCGGCCAGTTGTACTGACTGGAGAAATTGTTGGATAGTGCGTCATGATTTCAGAGCGTAACTGATCGTTTTTTTCACTGATGCCAGTCGGGACCATCAAGACTCTTTGATTGGCCAGATCACTGAGACGGATTTTACGGAGTTGCGCCAACGGATTATCAGTGCGGATCGCGATGCCAAATTGGTAATATCCCAGGGGAGTAGCGTTAAACGACTGTTTTAGCGTTGTACTATCGAAGGTTCCCACTATTAAGTCACAGGCTCGTCCCAACATGGCATATTCCCGGTTACTTGAATTTAGATCCTCCTGCAACTGAATAATACGCAAACGAAAGTTAGATAGTTGGGGTGCTAAGTCGTGCCACAAGGTTAAAAACGGATCGGCCGGATGGAGAATAGATGTTCCGACGGTAATCACATTTTGGGTGACAAGACCAACCTTACGAGATTCGGCAACGGCGGTGTTCAATAAGCGGAGTAACTGACGGACGTATGGAAGGAACTTTTCACCCTCCGGCGTAAGCGTTGTTCCGGTTGCGGATCGAACGAAAAGCTTGAAGTTGAGTTCGGCTTCCAAACGGTTAATTTGTTTCATCACAGCGGTGCCTGAAATGAAGCTCTGTTCACCAGCCTGAGTGAAGCTACCATATTCACTGACACGGATAAACGTTTGTAACTGAGAAATATCCAAATGATCGCATCCTTTACGACAAGCTAGTACCAACCATTAGTTGACACTAGCTTAACCATTGGATTCTTCAAAGTCAATGTATCTGCGACTATACTAAGTAAACCGTTAAAGGGTGGCCTGTCGTGAAAAGGGAGAATCAATAAGTAGTTGTGACTGTCAGTACTTCTGGTGTCTGTAATCATCAACGTAGCGTAAAGGTGTCAACGCACGGGTATTGATGAGTTAGGGATGCTAGCTTTGGTATCAGCGAGGCCGACATTCTATTGGGAGGTTCAGATAATGAAAATCAAAGTTGCTTTAGAGCAGGGATGTTTACCGGTTAAATACGGTCGTGCGGCACGTATTCGGATTAATGATCAACCAGTTGTCTCATTTCCCATTCAACTAAATGATCTACCACGAAACACCGAGGTCCTAGCAGTCACTTTACTTGATTGGGATGCGGTTCCGCGGACGAGTTTTCCGTTTATCCACTGGCTGGCTACTGATATTCCAGTAGCAACCGAAATACCGGTAGACTTCAGTCGACACTATGTCGGTCCACAAGGGATGAATTCATGGGGGTCACGCTTTTATCACGCTGATGTGGCGATTCAACGTGGATATGCCGGTCCTAATCCACCGGATCAGCCGCATACGTACACATTGACGGTATACGCACTGACGCAACCTACTCATTTGCAGATGGGATTCTACGCCAACGCGCTTCGCCGGGCACTACACAATCGGGTTTTAGCCCAAGCTAGTCTAGAAATAACTGTTAAAAATTAAAGGAGATTATTTTAAATGCAAACTGTCAAAATTAATTTGAATGGCCATCAAGTAACTGCTAGGTTCGAAGAAAACAGCACGAGTCAGGCCCTTTTAGCATTAATGCCACTGCCTTTGACCATGTTGAACTTATATTCACGTGAGCTAACGTATCGGTTTAAGCAAGCTTTACCTGCTACAGAATTAA
This sequence comes from Levilactobacillus muriae, assembly GCF_045862015.1. Taxonomy (NCBI): domain Bacteria; kingdom Bacillati; phylum Bacillota; class Bacilli; order Lactobacillales; family Lactobacillaceae; genus Levilactobacillus; species Levilactobacillus muriae. The sequence continues at coordinate 136,938 of NZ_BAAFRU010000008.1, read as the reverse complement.
AGACAAGTGGCTATGCAGTTGGCGATATCGCCTACTGGGCACCTCGTCATAGCTTTGTAATTTTCTATAAGCAGACAGGTGAGATTATTGGAAGTCTTCAAAAGATCGGACACATTTCAGATTCGCTTGATTTTTTGAAGCAGACGGGAGACGTCCGAGTGACGTTCAAACGGGGGGTGTAAGATGACCAATATCTTAATTTTGGGAGCCAACGGCCGGATTGCACGAATTGTTGAACGACGCCTTTTAGCGGAGACGGATGCTCACCTCACGCTAGTCTTACGGCGGTCTGCACGGTTAACTATCCAGGATTCTACGCGGGAGACTGTCGTGGAGGGGGATGCTGGTGACAGTGAGCTATTGGCACGGGTATTACCCCATCAAGATGTCGTATATGCCAATTTGAATGGTCAGATGACGCGGCTTGCTCGAGCTCTTGTACCGGCTATGCAATTTGCAAAGGTCGCCCAACTCATCTGGGTTACTGGATCGGGCCTATATCATGAGACACCGGAGCCCTTTGGTAGTTGGGTTGAACAGGTTGTAGGTCATGCTAGTAAGGAAGATACACGACGAGCAGCAGCGGTGATCGAAGCCTCGGACCTTCAGTACACATTGATCCGTGCTGCTTTTATGACGGACTTTCCTGAAATTGATTATGAGTTAACGCAGAAGGGCGAAGTTTTTCGCGGCACAATGGTATCAAGAACTAGCATTGCTGACTTGATTGTCAGGATTATTGCCAGCCCGACCCGATTTGCTCGGACCAGTCTAGGAATTGCACAACCGGGAACGGATAATGACTTAGAACGGATCAAGTCAATGATATAGAGTGTCCTGATAGTCTGGGTCTTCAGTAGACTACTAACTGAAGGTTGAAAGTCCAAGCACACCTAGAATGGCCCAGCTAACAATGATTTTCGATGTTAAGTTAGTCGGAAATTACCACCTGCGGGTACCAAAGATTCCGGCTGCTGTGGGGGCCGCCTGCGGTCTGAGAAGCGGTCCGCCAGCTCGGTTTGAAGCCTGACATAACCCGTTAACCTTCAGCTACTAAGACCAAGTCTGATAGAATCACAGAAATTTCTCGTTTGTTCCCTATTTTAGGATGAATCGATTCTAAGTATGATAACTCTAGAAAGTAAGTTACGTTCGACTTAACTAGGGAGGGACCTCATGGGATACCTGATTGATTTTGTGCTCCATATCGATAGTCACCTTGTCAGCATCGTCAATACGTTTGGGAGTTCAACGTATCTGATCCTATTCGCTATTGTCTTTGTAGAGACTGGTGCAGTAATTTTACCATTTCTGCCGGGGGATTCGTTGCTATTCGCTGCCGCGGCATTAGCAGCTAACCCGGCCTATGGTCTGCACATTTGGCTGTTTGTTCCACTATTTCTCCTAGCTGCCGTTGGGGGCGACTCGCTAAATTATTACTTGGGACGGCGTACGAATGCGGCGTTAAGCGGTCATTCGTGGTTTGACCGGTTGATCAATCGTGAACGGTTGGCACAATCGGAGCGTTTCTTCCGCAAGCACGGCCCGCTAGCCATCTTCTTAGGTCGCTTCTTGCCAATCATTCGGACGTTTGTGCCGTTTGTTGCGGCTGGATCACGGTTTCCTTACCGGCGGTTCTTGAAGTATAACGTGAGTGCTGCGATTACTTGGGTGGCAATCTGCTGTGGGGGTGGCTACTTCTTTGGCAACATTGCCTTCGTGAAGGCTCATTTCTCAGCAGTCGTACTGGGAATCATCGTCGTTTCTTTGATTCCGGCGGTTGTTGGGTGGCTGAAAATGGCTATGCAGAAAAAAAGCATTGACTAGCTGATCGCTGGAAGCTATTAAAAGGTGTAGACGAAACAGTTGTCATTAAAACGATATCGGATGAAATAGTTCCTTGAGGTGCTTAAGATTGCAGTCTCAAAGAACTATTTCGAGTCTCATTTATCAGATTGCGAAGATGGAGCAACAGAACCTGACGGCCGTGCCATATAGCTGGCTAACCGATGATCCGATCGACTATTGGTTCCTGGATCAACGCCGATTCGTTCGGCAACATCTGTAAACAATTAGGATATTTGTAAGACGTGGTCTCGGTTGTCGTGATCTAAATATGTTATTCTGTGGGCAGCATGAACTGGGAGGGTCAGCCAATGCACCAACAGTACGAAACGTTAGCCTACGCTTCACCGTTAAAGATCAAACGACAAGTAGTGGGCATGATGACGAAGACCGTTAACCTGATTGCGGATGTTAATTTAGAAACAGGTGAAGTGAAGCTGGTTGTGTCTCCTGCAGATTTGCAAAAGTTACGTAAAGATGCGAAAATTTCCGATCAATGAAGCCAATTGTTTAGTAACAATTGGTTTGCGGATGTGCTGGTCTTGCTTGCAAACTGTGCGTGTTTTTGATGTCGGCTTCTTAAATTTAGCCGGCGAGTTAACCGCGTAGCTGATAAAAATAGATGATGAAGCAGTGGTGCTGTCGCAGGCCACTGCTTTTTAATTTCAAAAAGACGAAGAGTCAAATCCATCAGCACCAACGTATTTAGTAAAATATCACGAGATTAAGTAATGTTTTACTAAATAATGTCTATACTTTACGAAATGAAAGCGTTATAATCCTCTTGTAAGCGCTTTTACTATCGGCGATTTAGTAATTTACAAGTAGCTTCTGAGCTCGTGAGGTAAGGAAGTCTACGAATTGTCGCGAAAAGAAAGTTCTTGCAAAATTTATACATACTTAGGAGTGAGAAATAATGTCGAAAGAAGATAAGACGGACAAACAAGCTGTCAAGGCTGGTGTCGGAGTCGTTACTAACGCCAAGGTTAAAGACGAAGAGCAACCTAAGCTACCTTGGATGGTTTCATCCGCTATGTTTTTGGCGCCATTATGCTGGTACGGGCCAATTGGATCCACTAGAAGTGTCTTAATCCCGCAATTATTCGCGCAATTGGATCCTGTACATAAGGTTTGGGCCGTTGGGATCTTAGCAACGGTTGCGTCCATTACTGGTGCCATTGCCAACCTGTTATTCGGGGCATTCTCAGATGTTACCCGGACTCGTTTTGGGAAACGGAAGCCGTACATTGTTGTTGGAACGATTGCCATCGCAATTTCACTGATTGTTATTGCCAATGTTAAATCGATCATGGCTATCATTCTCATTTGGATTATCGCGGCTGCGGCCGAAAATGCCATTGCTGCGGCGATATATCCGCAAATATCGGACCGGGTTGCTCCAAAATGGCGGGGAACCGTTTCGACTTTCTATGGGGTCGGTTTTACCATCGCCCAACAAGGGTTTGCGCTGTTAGCGGCTCAATTCTTGGGTAACGTTAAGATGGGGATCTACTTCATGGCCGGCAGTACCGTTGTCTTGGCCATCATTCACTTACTCTTGATTCAAGAAAAAGGGAATATGGATGAACCTAAAGTTGCCATCAATAAGGACACTTTAAAGAAGTACTTCTTCTTCCCAACACATGATGCTCGGGATTTCTACTTAGCATTAACGGGTAAGTTCTTCATGGTTGTTGGGTCAACCATCGTCACGACCTTCTTGCTCTTCCTGTTCACCGACTACATTGGTCAAGGCACGGCTGAAGCAGGGAAGTCAATTTCAATTTTCTCCTCAATTATGTTAATCATCGGTGTGATCTTCGCCTTGATTGGGGGACCACTTGCCGATAAGCTGAACCGGGTTAAGGCACCTGTTGTGATTGCCACCTTTGCCTTAGGTTTCGCTGCACTGTTCCCACTGTTTGTTCAAAAGCCATGGGCAATGTTCGTCTACGCCGTCATCGCTGCCTTCGGGAATGGGTTATACAACTCCGTCGATGGTGCCTTGAACATGGACGTTTTACCTTCATCTGATACCGCTGGGAAAGACTTAGGGCTGATCAACTTGGCCAACACTTTGGGCCAGATGCTAGGTGCCATGGTGGCCTCAGCTATCGTTGCCGCCTTTGGTTACGGTGCTATCTTCATCTTCGCCATCGCCATGGAATTAGTCGGTGGGATTGCTATCGCAATGATCAAACGCGTTCGGTAGTTTTGACCGACGCGCTCAGTGTGTGATGGGTTTAAGGAAAAGGATACGTTTAGGAGTAAACGTATGGAAGACTCTATGTCAGTAACGGCGTAGGGCCTTTTTCTAAAAATGAGTAAAGGAGGACTTAACTTGAAACGACAGTTATTTAACGAACAAATCAAGGATAACCCACTCCGCAGTAAGGCGGATGTGAAGTCGGCATTGCTGGATATTCTTAGCCCAGCGATGGACGTCCTGAGCCAGCAGAAACAAAAGGGTCGCTTCCGCATGAGTGATAGTGGGGCGGTCTACCTCCAAGACAAGACCGAAATTGAAGGCTTTATGCGCTTGCTGTGGGGGCTCGGTCCCTTCTTCAGTAACGCCGAGAACGTCAAGGCCTACCCCGATTGGTTTGAAATGACCACACAGGGGATTCTTGCTGGTGTTGATCCCCAATCTGACAGTTACTGGGGTGGAGATCTCGGGGACTACGATCAGCTCTTTGTAGAAATGGGTGCGTTGACGGCTTTCTTGTATGAAACCAAGCCTAATTTTTGGGACAGTCTGTCAACGACCCAACAAAAGCAAATCGTGGATTGGATGGATCAGGTCAACGACAAGGTCGTTCCGAAGACCAACTGGCTGTTTTTCAAGGCTATGGTCAACAAATTTATCACGGATTCCGGTTACGCCGATCATGCACAACTGGTTGCAGACGACTACGCGATTACCAACACCCACTATCTCGATCACGGCTGGTCTTACGACGGGTACAAGAATCAAATCGATAATTACATTCCGTTTGCCTACCAGTTCTTTACCTTACTGACAGTTGGCCTGACCGACTGGCAGGGAGACGAGGCTACCTTGCTGCGGGAACGCGCCAAGGCTTTCGTGCCAAGCTATGCCAACTGGTTTGCGGCGGATGGTGCGGCCTTACCTTATGGTCGGAGTCTCGATTACCGGTTTGCCCAAGCGGCCTTCTGGGCCGTTGCGGCATACGCGCACATCGACTTACCAGATGGTTACGAACTGGGTGACATCAAACATTTACTCTTAAATAACTTACGTTGGTGGTTCCACCAAAACATCTTCACGACGGATGGGTTGATTCCCATCGGTTACGCCTATCCGAACATGGTTTTCGCGGAAGGGTACAACGGCCCCGCCTCGGCTTACTGGGCGCTCAAGACCTTTATTTTCTACGCACTCCCCGATGACGATCCGTTCTGGACGACCCCGGAAAGCGATGACTTTAAGTTTGAGGCACTCAAGAAGCAGCCGGAACCACGTATGCTGGTTGCGCACAGCAAGACGGGGATGGAAGTCCAGTCCTTTACCGCTGGCCAACATTCCCACGAACACGCTGCGGGGGCTGCCAAATATGAAAAGTACGTGTACTCCTCATCGTTTGGCTTCAGTACGCCCAAGGGTTCCGTGCTGCTTAAGCAATGTGCGTTTGACAATACGCTGGCTGTCTCTGAATCCGAAAACTTCTGGCGGACGGCCTTTAAGTATACCGACTACCAGATCCATGACGACTACGTTTACTCTGACTGGCAGCCATGGGACGACGTGGACATTAAGAACTACGTGATTCCAGATATGCCTTGGCACGTGCGGATTCACCAAGTCGATACTGCACGTGAGTTACATGTGGCCGAGGGAAGTTTTGCCGGTCCTGACAGTGGAGATTCCCGTGAACACGAGGTTCCGGTTAAGGCCAAGAATGCGACCTTCTACCGGACGCGGGTCGGCATCACGGGCCTGGTTGGCCTGTCAGATAATCTGAAGGTTGAGTTGTCCGTACCGGAACCTAATACCAACATTTACTTTCCTAAGACGAAGATTCCGCTCCAGACAGGGATCTTGAAGCCAGGGAAGCACACGTTGGTTTCCCTTTACCTTGGAGACCGCGAGTTGGAGAGCCTAGATGCTAATGGCGAGATTGCGATTCCGACGATTGCGTTGGTCGGGAACCGTGTTGAGATAACCTTGAATGGGCAGACCACGAAGGTCACTTTGACAGAATTTAAGTAGAATTTGGAGGAATTAGACATATGGAGCAAGAGTTGCTTTACCCACTGATGAATAAATGCCGCTTTGACCAGAAGCTAGATGGTCTCTGGGACTTTGCATTTGACCGCGAGAGCCGAGGGCTGGCTGAGAACTGGACCACTAAATTACCCGATCCCATCAAGATGCCAGTGCCAGCCAGCTTCAACGACTTCTTTACGGACAAGGATTCTCGTGAATATACTGGTGACTTCTGGTATGCCAAACGGATCTTTGTACCAAGTAGCCTACGTGGCAAACTGATTGGTCTGCGGTTCGGGGCCGCTACGCATCGGGCTACGGTCTACGTTAACGGTCAGGAGATCCGCAGTCACGAGGGGGGCTTCTTGCCATTTCTCGCCGACATTACCAGTGCCGTGAAATTTGACGAGGAAAACCTGGTCGTGCTCAAGATGAATAACGAGCTGCATCGCGATGCCTTACCGGCCGGTGATACGGCCGTCCTGAAAAACGGAAAGAAAATGGTCAAGCCGTTCTTTGATTTTTACAATTACTCCGGCCTAAATCGCAGCGTCCATCTCGTTGCCACGCCAGAGAATCACGTGGTAGATTACACTGCTGTTTCAACGCTGGGAGCCGACTTAGCGACAGTTCACTACACTGTGACAACCAGCCAATCAGCCGGTAGTGTGAGTGTCACGTTACGTGATGAAGACGACCAAATCGTGGCCACGAGTAATGGCCGGTCCGGCGACCTCGTCGTCCAGCACCCGCAGTTATGGAACGTCCGTGACGCCCACCTCTACACGCTGACCATTCAGGTCACAGCTAACGACCAACTGATTGATGAATATAGCGATGAGATTGGGATTCGGACGATCACCATCGCCGGCCACCAGATTGAGGTCAACGGTCAACCCGTTTACCTCAAGGGGTTTGGGCGTCATGAGGACAGCATCTATGCCGGTCGGGCCTTTGATATCAACGTAGAAAAGCGCGACTTCGAGCTGATGAAATGGATGGGAGCTAACTCTTTCCGGACGTCTCATTATCCCTACGACGAAGAGGTTTACCGCTTTGCCGACCGCGAAGGCTTCCTGATTATTGATGAGGTGACCGCCGTTGGGTTTAAGATGGCCGCGGCCAGCTTTCTCGGCGGGCTCGACCAGTCCTTCTTTGACGGTGACTGGACCGAGGAGCTTTACAAGAAGCACCTTGACCAAGTGACAGATATGATTCATCGGGATAAGAACCACCCGAGTGTCTTAGCTTGGAGTCTCTTCAATGAACCGGATACCTCCAGTAAGTCTGCCGTACCGTACTTTGACAAGATGTTTACGGCAACCAAGGCTTTGGACCCTGACCAACGGCCACGTACCTTTACGCTGAATGAAGACGACACCTTCGACACCTCTTATTGCAAGCAGTTCCCTGACTTCTACCTGTTGAACCGTTACCCTGGCTGGTATCACAAGTGGGGGTATGAAATTTCCGATGGGGAAGCCGGTCTGCGTGAGGAACTTGATAAGTGGGCAGCTTCAGATATCGACAAGCCAGTCGTGTTCTCTGAATATGGGGCCGATACCCAACCGGGCTTGCACAAGCTACCATCCGTGATGTGGAGTGAGGAATACCAGATTGAAGTGCTACAGATGTTCAACCGGGTCTTCGATTCCTATGACTTCATCCGTGGGGAACAACCTTGGAATTTAGCTGATTTCCAAACGGTTGAAGGAAACATGCGGGTCAACGGCAATAAGAAGGGCCTATTTACGCGGGACCGTCAGCCAAAGGAAGCAGCGTTCTATCTCCGCCGCCGCTGGCTCGACATCGACAATAACTTTAAGAACTAATACTATCGTTTTCGCCTTACCGGGCGGTGTAAATGAGCCGAACGCTTGGGTGGACGCCTAAAGCCAAAGAGCGATCTTTAGACTTGTTTTGAACCTCTGAGTAGCGTGTTTCAAAGGCACCAATTTTCTAAGCGGTCTAGCCGCTAAGGAAATTCCCACAGCTGGGCACATTTATACCGCCCTCACGGCTTACGTTGTGTTCGTTCAAAGTTAGTCGTTGGCTATTTTATAAAATCGTATGAGGCTAGTTCGCAATGTCTCATATTGTTGAGGAAACCTTGACTAGGGTTTATGTGGAAATTTAGCGATGTAGATTTCTAGATGATTTTGGAACAATTAAACAGCTAAAAACCGCAGTAAACCAGGTGTTGAGAACCTTGGATTTACTGCGGTTTTGTGTTGATTAACTGAAGGTTGAAAGATCTAAAATACCCATTATGACTGTTACAACAATGATAATGAGACTAAAATTAGGCAACGTCGTCTAAACCAGCCGGCTTACCGTTCACCAAATTTAGGCTGGAACGCTGTGGGGAGGACGCTGCCAGCCTGAGAAGCGGTCTGCCAGCTCGCTTTGAACCGCATAGTACGCGTTTCAAAGTCGCCATTTTCCAAGTTACCCCACTTGGAAAATCCCACGGTTGAGCCTAAATTTGGTTCACTCACGCCCACGTAAGCAGTGACCAACCATCGTGGATGAACGTTGCCAGTCCAGCTATCGTCACCTCGATGTCAGGTTAAAGAATAAATCATAACCGGAATCTCTGGCAGCCGCAGGTGGTAATTTTCGACTAATTTTGTGGATTGAATCCCTGTTAGCTGGGACTTTCTAGGTGCACTTGGACTTTTAACCTTTAGTTGATTAATTGGGGTGTTGCTTGCAAGAGCGCCTAGCAGACCTACACGCTGCTATCCCGTTTGATAATGCGAGTGCTGATGACCACGGATTCCGGAATCTTGTTGGTGTCCTTGATCTGCTCCTGCAAGAGATCGAAGGCACGTTCACCCATGATCTCCGTGTAGACGTGGACCGTCGTTAGTGCTGGGTAGGCGTACTTGGCAATGGCCACGTCGTTGAAGCTGATAATGTTTACCCGGCTGGGAACGGGGATGTCGTGCTGTTTCAAAGCTTTCAGCGCGCCAATCGCCATGGAGTCGCTACCGATGATGAAGGCGTGCGGTAGGGCATCCTTCAGCTCAGTAATGGCACGTTCCATCAGCTGGTAGCCGGAGTCTGGACCGTAACTACCCGTGAACAGAAAGTCTGAGTTGAAGAGGCCCTCGTGAACCATCCGGTTGCGGTAAGTCGTAGCCCGTGGATCGTAGACGGCGTTATGCTCGGTCAACGTTTTTTCTTGACCGGCAATCAGGCCGATGTCACTGATGCCCTCAGCCAGATAGTGATTAATGATCCAGTTGATGGGTGTCAGAAAATCACTCTGGACACTGTCGAAGCCGTAGAGCAGATAGTTTTCGCCGATGAAGACCAGTGGTTTGTGGTAGTTGGCCAACTGATGAATTTCGGATTCGTCATACTTTCCCACTGCGATAATACCGGTGTACCCGGCGAGGTCAATGTTGGCAATATTGTTAAACGAGATGGTATCGACGGAAACGCCGCCACTAAGGGCCTTGGTTTCAATCCCGTACTGGATCTGGTAGTAGTATAGGTCGTTTAGCTCCTCTTTATCAGAGTGCCATTGGACCACGGCGATTTTGGCGCCAGACTGTTGGGCCTTCTTGGGTTTCTTCTTGTACTGCAACTTTTCGGCGACTTCTAGGACCTTGCGTCGGGTGTCTTCACTGACGGCGAGGGTGGCATCATAATTTAGGATACGAGAGACGGTGGATGCTGACACGCCGGCGCTTTTCGCCACGTCCTTGATGGTTGTCATCAGGTAGTCCTCCTTTGATTGGATTTATTTATAGGCGACGTCTTCCATTCCTTATAATTATTATAGCCGTAAATTTTGGAAAAACGTTTACTAAACTTGAAATTTCTAAATTTCTTCATTAATTGGATAGATTGGAGTGTGTGATCAGTCATGAATACAACACAGGTAACAATTGATGGTGACTTGCTGGAAACGTCGGCACAGGATGCCAATACCTTCAAGGGGTTTGGCTACTTGAGCTGCAATAACTCATCGCGTCTCTTGCTGGATTACAAATGGGAAAAGCCCGAGAGCTATCGGCAAATCTTGAAGATTCTCTTCGGCGGCCAGCATCCCCTGATGTCGATGGTCAAGCTAGAACTTGGGGACGATGCGAACACGTCGTCTGGGACCGAGCCAGCGACAAAGCGCAGCGCCGATGAGCCCGCCAACGTCTTGCGGGGGGCCGGTTACCAGCTAGTTGCCGATGCCAAAAAGTTAAACCCACAACTGAAGACTAGCCTGCTGCGGTGGGGAGAACCCGGCTATTTGCGACCGTTGTGGGCACCGGTCAAGCATGCTGATCCCGACCGCGACGTGCCAGAGACAGCTTATGAACCGATGTATCAACTCTACAAGCAGACCATCGTGGCGGCGTACCAACAATTCGGCTACCTCTTCGACTACGTGGATCCGGACCGCAACGAGACCAAGCACCCTATGTATCACTGGATCAAATGGTTTGCCGACCGGCTACATAACGATACTGATTTTCCAGCGGACTTCCCGGTTGACCGTTACCAGCAGATTAAGCTGATTGCGGCTGATCAGAACTATGAGACTGAATTTGGCGATACCATGTTGACTGATCGTGAACTACGCAAACGTGTGGCGGCAGTAGGATACCACTACAATACCGATGATGGCGCACATAATCAATACAAACGCTTAGCCGATGATCATCAACATGAGGTCTGGTACAGTGAGGGGATTGCGCCGATGACCTTTGGCAAATACCGGGTACGGGCCAGTTCGGGTGACGGGATTGGCGGCAAACAGAGTGGTTTAGATGTGGCTAACCGATTAATCAAGAGCTATGTGAACTCCCGGCGAACTTTCTATATTTTCCAGCCGGCGGTTTCCGCTTACTATCCCGGGGTCAACTACAGCCACAAGGAGTTGATCACTGCAAGTCACCCATGGTCCGGGTACTTTGAGGTGGACAACGTGGGGCTACAGATCATGAAGCACTTCACGGACTTCGCCCAGTCAGGATGGCACGAGAGCAACCCGTGGCGGTACTTACCGAGTGCCTGTGACAGTCAGGTTGGTGGGACGGAGAATCTAGACAGTCACACGGATGCCCCGAGTTATCTGACGCTAGTGGCTCCAGACAAACAGGACTTCTCGACCATCTTCGTTAACGATAGTGCGATCGCGCGGCGTTACACATTGGCACTCGTCAATTTGCCCGCAGTCGGCAAGCCAGTCACGGTATGGGAGAGTCGCGGTCCAGAGCCTGGGCAAGCTTATGATAGTGGACTGAAACGACAGTGCGAAACGCTCACGGCCACGGCTGGTAAGCTGACGGTCCTGGTTCGACCACATAGTATTGTGACCGCGACAACGCTAGATCGGGCAACTGATGCCGAGGTTATTTACACACCGCAGACGGCACAGGTTGCCAATACGCTACTGGACGTTGCGGATAGCCAAGATATTTTCTATCAGGACGACTTCGGCTATGCTGCAGATTATCACATTACTCGGGGTGGGACGCCGCGGTACACCACGGATCAGGGTGGGGCCTTTGAGGTTGAACAGCGCCATGGTCAGGGTGTTTTACGTCAACAGATCACCGAGGCTCAGCGCGCGCTGGACTGGGAATATTCCTATGCGCCTAACCTCACGCTGGGGGATGACCGCTGGAACAACTATACTGTGGTGGTTTCCGTAAAGTTTGATGAGACTACCCAGCAGAATTCACCGACGGGCAACTATTTCGGCATCGGTCTGTATCAGGTCACAGATGTCAAGGGACGACTGGAGAGTGCGCCGTACGTCTTCAAGGTGGCGACGGATGGGAGTTGTCAGCTATTGAAGAATGATGGTGTCGTGGCTTTGGGTTATGTGACTAACTTAGACTTAGCACGGCTTCATCAGCTGAGCTTTGGTGTAAGTGGCAATCAGCTGACTGCGGGCATTGACGGGCAAACGGTACTGACCTTTGTGGACACGGACAATCCGCACTATAGTGGTCGCGTCAAGTTGGGTACGGGCTATTACCACACGGAAATTACTCAAATTGTCGTCAGAAAGAATGATATGGCGGATGGCGTGCAGTATCAACGTCTCGACGACTTAGATGCGCTGTTCACGTACCGGGGCGATTGGCAGCATGTCTGTGGATTGGGCAATACGATTTGGAACCGGACCTTGTCGACGGGACGTGCTGGGACGGAAACTCAGGTAACGTTTGACTTCACCGGGACCGGCTTTGCCCTGTATGGCAAACAGATCGCGGCCAGTCGATTATCGGTCAAGGTTGATGGTCATCTGTTGGTTCCAAACTTTGAACCCCAGCGAGCTGCCGATAAGGTAGAGAACGCCGTCTTCCTGGGGTTGTCCGCCGTCAAGCATCACGTCACGATTGCTGTGACTGCTGGGACTTATACACTGGATGCGGTTGGATTTTACCGGTAGTTTGCGTGTATCTCTGAATTCTTCCAGGATGATTGACAAAAAATCATGAACGAATTGAATTACTATCGTCTGTACGCCTTCATCGGGTGCAGACGATTTTTTTGGATTGTAACGATGCTGAGACTAAAATTAGGCAACGTTGTCTAAACCAGCCGGCTTACCGTTCGCCAAATTTAGGCTGGAACGCTGTGGGTAGGACGCCGCCAGCCTGGGAAGCGGTCTGCCAGCTCGCTTTGAACCGCCCAACCCGCGTTTCAAAGTCGCCATTTCCCAAGCTAACCCGCTTGGGAAATCCCACGGCTGAGCCTAAATTTGGTTCACTCACGCCTACGTATACAGTAGCCAACCATCGTGGACTAACGTTGGCAGTCCAGCGGTTGTCACCGCAATATCAGGTTAAAGAACAAATTATAACCGGAATTTCTGGCAGTCGTAGGTGGCAATTTATAACTAACTGAAAGTTGAAAGTTCCAAAACACTCATTATGACTGGTGCCACAACGCTACTGGGCCTAAAATTAAGCACGTTGTCCAACCATCTCCTTACCGACCGGCAGATATGGGCTAGATCGGTGCGAACATAACTTGAAGCCTCGATAGGACCGAGTCTCCAAGCTTGGTTTTCTACTAAGCCAGTGGGAAAACCACCCACTAACTAAGTAGAACGACGCGCCTGAACCCATATCTGCCGATCTCTCGGCTACCATAGTTGGCCTGAGGAAACATGGATTATGCTTCTAGAAGCGTTGTTGAATTGTGCTTAAACTTTAGGCACCATATGGGATTCAGTGTATGAAATTGACGTGCACAATCAGAGCCGGAGGCGGTCAGGGATGGAGCTAGCCGTGTCGACGATGTTAGTCGGCGCACTTCCGGCTTACATCGTGGGACGACCTGAGAGACGCCTGCACTTGGCGGCTTTCAGGCGAGTCGGAAGCCCGTCCTTTGGCTGGAGGCGTTCCCCACAGCAAGCGGAATCCCTGGCCGCCGGAGTGCGACCATTGCGACTAATTTAGCAGTGACAACTCCCAACCCATTTTATGGATTAAATCTCTATTAGCTGGATCTTTCTAGGTGCATTTGGACTTGCAACTTTTAGGATTGTTTTTGAAAAAAAGTGAGACAGAAACGGGGATTTTTACATTAGTAATAAGTATAAGGCGAAATTTTGAAGGTATCGTGCTACACTCAAAGCAACTAAGACCTGAAAGGATGACAACCATGCCACAAGCAGATGTACTGTTAGTAATCGATGTCCAGAATGGACTGAGCCAAGCTGCGGGCTATACCGCGCTGGTAGATCGCATCAACGAACGCCTTGATATCTACCATGATGAAGAACGGCCAGTGATCTTCATGCAGCATACCGATGACGAAATGACCTATGGCAGTGATGCCTGGCGCCTTGATGCGCGGCTTCACCGGCAGGTCACCGATACCGTCTTTCTGAAATACCATACGGATTCATTTTATGAGACCGGACTCGCAGAGCGCCTACATCATATTTTGGCCGAAAGCGTGGAAGTCTGTGGACTACAGACAGAATATTGTGTGGATACGGCGTTTCGGGTCGGCCACGACCGCGGATTTGATATGATTACGGCGACTGGTATGAGTACAACTTTTGATACACCGGAACTCAGTGCTGCTGTGATTCGCAGGCATCATGAGAGCATCTGGAACGGTAGCTTTGCGACAGTCTACCCCGTAGCGGAATAGCAGGCCTTTAAAATTAATTGGTGTATAATTAGGTTATGCACAATTGTTTTGAGAAGGGAAGTTTTCTAATGACAACGATCTATGATTTTTCCGAAACTGAGATGAGTGGTCAAGCGATTGACTTCAAGGATTACCGAGGTAAGGTCGTCTTAATTGTGAATACGGCCAGTAAGTGTGGCTTGGCGCCGCAACTTGAGGGTATCGAGACCTTATATAAGCGGTATCACGATCAGGGCCTGGAAGTTCTGGGGCTCCCCTCGAATCAATTTCATCAGGAGTTGGACTCCGACGAAGCGACGAGTGACTTTTGTCAGCTACATTACGGCGTGACCTTCCCCATGACTAAGCAGGTGCGGGTGAATGGGGATGACGAAGATCCACTGTTTACCTATCTCAAGGACACCGCTGGTCACGGTCGCATTAAGTGGAACTTTACAAAATTTCTAGTTGGACGTGACGGTCTGCTGATCGACCGCTACGCACCAATTACTAAGCCAGAAAGTATTGAAGACGCCATCGTACAGGCGTTGGCGGTGACAAACTAACGGTCGCAAGTCAATGACACACATCATTTTACCTGAGAACAAGTTATCCATTCTGCAAGAATTAAAAAAGTCGTGTTGCTTACCGGATAATCTTTACCCGACAGGCAACACGACTTTTGTTTAAATTAGGGTGTTATCAGACGACCGATGCCTAGCGCCGCGACAACGTAAACTAACGCAATCGCAATGGTGATCCAGGTATCTTTTTGCCAAAATTTTTCAGTCATTGTTAGGTCTCCTTAGGCGAGTTTTACATTGGGAGTGACAGTGGAAGTCAGCTTAGACTTGTTCAGTAACAGGGAGCTGGCAACCACAGAGAGCGAGCTGAGCGCCATCCCAAGGCCGGCAATCTCGGGACTGAGAATGAATCCGACGGCTGCGAAGATTCCGGCAGCCACCGGAATCCCCAGTGCGTTGTAGATGAACGCCCAGAAGAGGTTCAATTTGATGCGATTGAACGTCTTTTTGCTGAGTTCGAGTGCCCGTACCACATCCTGGAGGTCGTTCTTGACCAGCACAATACCACCGGCTTCAATGGCGATATCGGTCCCGGAACCCATGGCGATACCGACGTCGGCAGTCGTCAGAGCTGGCGCGTCGTTGATGCCGTCACCCGCAAAGGCAACGGGACCATCGGCCTGCAACCGCGTGATGGCGGCTGCTTTGTCGCCAGGAAGAACGTTGGCAATGACTTCATCGATACCGACTTGATCCGCGATTGCCCGCGCTACACGGTCATTGTCACCGGTCAGCATCACGGTCCGCAGACCGCGTGCTTTGAGCGCCGCCATGGCACCGGCTGAGCTGACTTTCGGCGCATCTTGAATGGCGACCAGGCCGATAACTTGATCCGCGATACCGACAATAACGACCGTCTTAGCTGCGTTTTGCAACTGGTCCATTTGCCGGGTCAATCCTGGTGTGAGCGTGTAATGGTCGAGGAGTTTGTCGTTACCAATAAAGGCCGATTGTCCATCGACTGTGGCTTGTACACCCTTGCCTTGAATAGCTTGAAAATCGGTCGCAGCAACCGGAGTGATCCCGACACTACGGGCTTTGTCCAATATGGCGGCAGCCAGCGGATGTTCGGAAGCAACTTCCAGATTTGCCGCCACTTGGAGGACGTCAGGACCACCTACGATGTCGGTCACTTGGGGATGACCCTCAGTGATGGTCCCGGTTTTGTCGAAGACCACGGTTTTGATCTTATTGGCAGTCTCAAGCACCTCACCATTTTTGATAAGGATTCCCATCTTGGCGCTACGACCGGTACCGACCATTAGGGCCGTCGGAGTTGCGATCCCCAGTGCACAGGGACAAGCAATGATGATGACCGAAACGGCAAATAACAAGGCGTTCACGATACTGGCACCCAACACGACGTACCAGACAGTAAAGGTGAGAATGGCGGCAATCAGGACGGCGGGAACGAAGATATCGGAGACCCGGTCTACCGTCTTCTGAATAGGTGCGTGGCTAGTCTGCGCCTTCTTGACCATCTCGACAATTTGTGCCAAGAGGGTGTCATCACCAACCTTACTGGCGGTAAACGTAAAGGCTCCCGTACCGTTGATGGTAGCGCCAATCACGTGGTCACCAACTTGCTTGGTCACGGGCATACTTTCCCCAGTCACCATGGATTCGTCGATGCTCGAGTGGCCGTCGGCAATGGTTCCATCGACAGCGATCTTTTCACCGGGCTTCACGCGAATCGTATCACCGACAACGACGGTACTCAGGGGAACCTGCGTGAATTGGCCATCACGTAATACATTGGCGTTTTTTGCTTGGAGGCCAATCAACTTTTCCACGGCCCCAGAGGCAGTGTGCTTCATCTTCTCCTCAAAGTATTGGCCGAGAAGGATAAGGGTGATCACGAATGCTGCACTTTCGTAGAAGACGGCCCTCCCCGTGAGCATGGCGTAAACGCTGTAAAGGTAGGCCGTGGTGGTTCCGATAGCGACTAACGTATCCATGTTAGCGTGGTGATGGCGAAAGGCAGCCCAGGCACTTTGGATGAATGGCCGTGCGGAGATAGCCATGATCCCAGTCGTCAAGAAGAACATTGTCCAAGCACCACCGGGAAGTATGAAACCAAAGGGGGCGGCCAGCATTTCAACTAACATGGGGAGCGAGAGAATCAATGAGAAGACAAAACGGTTTTTGATGCTCATGGCTCGATGACCACCTTTCCACGGAACATATTCATGCCACAGGCGAATTTATACGTACCCGCCTTACTGGTATCGATGGCGATCTCTTGCGGCTTATTCAATGGTAAGTCGGCTAAGACGTCGAAGTCAGGGAGCTGAACTTGGTCTAAACAACCAGCGGCGTTGATGCGATTAAACGTGATGGTGGCCGGGATGCCCTGTTTTAGAACAACCGTGTCGGGGTGGTAACCACCGTCAACGGTAACGGTCGCATTTTGTTTCATATTTTCTTTTGTCATATGATGACCTCCAATTAGTGATGCGTGTCGGGTGACGCTTACTTGATAATGACTTTGCCGTGGAACATGTTCATGCCACACGCATATTCATATTCACCGGGTGTGCTGGTGTCGATGGTGATAGCATGATTTTCGTCCTTAGGTAAAAATTCATTGATACCAAAGTCGGGGAAGACGACCTGTTCCAGACAGCTCGAGGGATCTTTGCGATTAAATATAATCTGAGCGGGGATCCCGCGTTTGAGAACGACGGTGCTTGGCGTGTAGCCCCCGCTGACGGCTACATCGACGTCTTGTTTATCGTGAGCCACGTCTGCGTCGACAGTGGCGGTGGTGTGCTTGCCAAAGAACCACCAAGCGATGAAGCCGATTGCAACAATGGCACCAATTGTAACGATTAATTTATCCATAATGTCCAAACCTGCCTTTCTTTTTAAGTTTACAAATGTAATCTATGTAAGTAGCATAAGACTATCGTTTACATTTGTCAACGAAAAAGTTGTTTTTGTCTCATCTAGGCCTAACGGAAACAAAAAACGTGACAGCTGCTTCCGGGAAGTCGGCTGTCACGTTATCAATTAGATTTGATCAAAAGATTGAAAAATGAAGTATTAGCTATCTAGCAGCAATGGTCACACTCCGGCGGTCAGAGATTCCGCTTGCTGTGGGGAACGCCTCCAGCCAAAGGACGGGCTTCCAGCTCGCCTGAAAGCCGCCAAGTTCAGGCGTCTCTCAGGTCGTCCCACGATGTAAGCCGGGGAAAGCGCCGACTTACATCGTCGACACGGCTAGCTCCATCCCTGACCGCCTCCGGCTCTGATTGTGCAGTTCAATGCCACTCGCTGAATTCCAAGTGGTTCCTAAAGTTTAAGAATAAGTCAACAACGTTTATAGGCGCATAATCCACGTTGCCTTAAACCAACTATGGTAGCCGAGAGGTCGGCAGATATGGGCTCAGGCGCGTCGTTCTACTTAGTCAGCGGGTGATTTTCCCACTGGCTTAGTAGAAAACCAAGCTTGGAGACTCGGTCCTTTCGAGGCTTCAAGTTGTGTTCGCACCGCTCCAGCCCATATCTGCCGGCCGGTAAGGCGATGACTAGACAACGCTGCCTAATTTTAGGCCCAGTATCATTGTGACAACAAGCGTAATGGGTGTTTTGAAACTTTTAACCTTCAGTTTGAGATTAAATGTGATTCAGATTTCTTGGACCAGACCATCGAAGAAGCGCTTGAGAGAAATCTTTCCCCGGGTGCTGCGCTCGCCCTCCAGGTAGAGCATCTCACTTCGAACGTTCTTATACTCGTACAACGTGTTGGCGTATTCCACGACAATCTCGTCGCCCATATCGTCAAGACAGAGGTGGGCAAGGTTGGTCAGGCCAGTCTTAATGGCGCGTCGAACCCGCTGAAAAACGATCTTCTTTTCGCGGTCGTCGATGTGGTAGGCCACGTTGAAGTCAATCTCACGGAAAGATAGCTGTTGATCGATCATGATCTGGGTGATGGCCAGAATGTCGGCGGAACCGGCTTCAGACGTGATTCCCAGGAAACGCAGAATTGACAGAATCTTGGCCTTTTGGGCCTGGTGCGGATCCACAGTCGGCGTTGCGGTGGGAATGCCACCAACCAGCGACTGAACGGCATTGAGCTTGGCGGCCATCTGAATGTTTTGGGCTACCTTTTCCACGACTGTCTTGACCTCAATCAGATTGATTGGTTTGTCGATGAAAAATTCGATGCCCGCCTGATAGGCCTCGGCGCGCAGCTCGTCATCCTTAACCTGGGAAATCATGATGAAACGGAGATCCGGATGAAGATGCTTGAGCTTCTCAACCAGTTCAATCCCAGACATTCCGGGCATTAGTAGGTCAACTAGAACGATGTCAACATGTTGAATCATGATATCAGCGATGGCCTTCTGGGCATTTGGTGCCACGCCGATCACACTATTATTGGCGTCCTGTTCGAGAATGCGGCGCAGCATCATTGGAATAGCGGGGTCGTCGTCGACAATGTAGAATTTCATACGGAAGCCTCCTGAGCGAGTCGTTGTTTGTTAAGTGTAATTTCAAAATTAGTGCCCTTGCCGAGCTGCGAGTGGACTTGAATGTCGCCGTCAAACTGTTCCTGAACGATGATTTTGACGTGTGAGAGGCCGATACCTCGGTAAACGTTTCCGGTGTTCTCATCGAACTTGGTACTGAATCCGGGCTGAAAAATCATGGCCTGGGTCTCGTCATCCATGCCTGTGCCGTTATCGCTGACGGTGATAATCACATTTGGACCGGCATCAGCCACTGTGATACGGATGTAGCCGTTGGTCTGGTCGAGCATGGCATCGGCGCTGTTGAAGATCAGATTGGAAAGAATTGAGACGACATAGTAATGGTTGGGGATGACGATATCAACGTGACTGTGAGTGTCGATAACGACGCCACGTTGCTCATCCTTGAGCGCTTCGCGAATGTAGCGGGTAGTCACTCGGAGAATGTCGGCTAGCTGCATGGGCGTGGCCTGATCATTGCCAAATGAACTGCCCAGGCCGCAGATGACGTTTTGATAATCCTTCTTGATTTCGTGAACGTCACGGGCAATGTCCAGGGCCATCTCGCGTTGTTCTGGTGTGACATCGGCATTTTGAAGCTGTTTGTTCAATAGGTAGGCGTTCTTCATGACGTTTTCAATCTCCGTAATATTTTTACGCATGAAGTAGACCTCACTCTTCACGACCGATGCGACCCAGATAAAATGGTAATACTGCTGTTCGTGGTCCTCGTCGCGTACGAGGAGGGTGAAGTGGTGATAGAGAAAGGCGAAGCAACAGCTGATCAGGCTACGCAAAAGAGCAGTGATAAATAGCAACTGAAACAGGCGGTAGTGATAATCAGTGAACCCGGTTAAAATACTGACCTCTAGCAAGTTAGCGAGGTAGTCGCAGACGATGATCGTCAGTAAAAAGGAACTGTTGTTGCGTTGGCCCTTACGCCAGTACAGCCAGTAATACAGCACACCATAACAGACATAGAAGGCCATGTCGGCCGCCACGTAACGCAGATTGTCGGTGCGGCTGACATCGTTGCTAATGAATAGTAGAATTCCCCGAAAGATGGGGGAGGCACCAGCAATGGCGACCGTCAGATGAATCGGATTCAGATCACCATTAAAGTAGAGAAAGATCGGCAGTAGTAGTGCGGACAGCGTCAGGATAAAGCCGGGAGTGTAGGCGGTGAAGTTAACCTGTGAAGCCAGAGCAATGCAGATGGCGGCAATGAGAATCCGCCTGTAGCGTTCGTGACTAATGAAGCGGGATTGTTTCAACATTTTGAAATAACTCCTAACTTATTATGGACAATGGATGGTGTACCGATATGTATGATGGCTACAATCAACTTTTACCCTAGGCCCTCATCTACATTTATTTTTTTCGTAATCTGAAGGGTCTAGTGCACTGAAGATTGAGCGGTTAATAACATCCAAGGATTGAAGCACCAACGATCAGCAACGGCTTAATCGTTAACTATAGTCGGTTGCAAAGGGCTTGCCGATATAATTTTAAAAGTATTTTGCTGACGGGTTGAAGCTTCGTGAAGTTTTACGAAACCGATTACATATACTGTCATTGTAAATAACAAAGGAGGAATTAACAATGTACAATTTGCGGAATCGGAGTTTTCTCACTTTATTGGACTACACCCCTAAGGAAATGGGCTTCCTGTTACAACTGGCTGAAGATCTTAAGAATGCTAAGTATGCGGGTACGGAACAGCAAAAATTAAAGGGCAAAAACATCGCGCTTATTTTTGAAAAGAACTCGACTCGGACACGTTGTGCATTTGAAGTTGGGGCCTATGACCAAGGGGCTCACGTAACTTACCTCGGGCCTTCCGGTACACAAATGGGTAAAAAGGAATCAGCTAAGGACACGGCTCGCGTATTGGGCGGGATGTTTGACGGCATCGAGTATCGGGGCTTCTCCCAACGGACCGTAGAGACGTTGGCTAAATACTCAGGCGTACCGGTTTGGAACGGCCTGACCGATGAAGACCATCCGACCCAAGTATTGGCGGACTTCTTAACGGCTAAGGAAATTCTCAAGAAGCCCTACAACCAAATCCACTTTACATACGTGGGTGACGGCCGGAACAACGTTGCCAATGCGCTGATGATCGGTGCTGCCATCATGGGGATGACTTACCACCTGGTCTGCCCACAGGAACTGAATCCCTCACCAGAACTGCTGGCTAAGGTTGAAGCTATTGCCGAAAAGACGGGCGCTACCATCTTTATCACGGATGACGTGGACCAAGGGGTGAAGGGCTCTGATGTCCTCTACACCGATGTTTGGGTATCGATGGGTGAACCCGATGAAGTCTGGACGGAACGAATCAAGTTGCTCTCACCTTACCAGATCACCAGTGAAATGATGGCCAAGACGGGCAATCCAAACTGTATCTTTGAACACTGCCTGCCATCCTTCCACGACGCAGAAACCAAGGTGGGTAAGGAAATTGCTGAGAAATTTGGTATTACTGAAATGGAAGTTACCGATGAAGTCTTCGAAAGTGACGCCTCGGTGGTTTTCCAAGAAGCTGAGAACCGGATGCACACCATCAAAGCTGTGATGGTTGCGACCTTAGGCGAATAGGCGGAGGACGAGCAGATGGCAAAAATCGTTGTGGCCCTCGGCGGAAACGCCCTGGGGAAATCACCAGAAGAACAGTTGCAATTGGTTAAGCATACCGCAACCTCACTGGTTGGTCTCGTGGCTGCCGGTCACAAGGTCGTGATCAGTCACGGTAATGGTCCACAAGTAGGGGCCATCAATCTGGGTATGAATTATGCGGCGGAACACGGCCAGACGGCGGCGTTCCCATTCCCCGAATGTGGGGCGATGAGCCAAGGGTATATCGGCTATCACCTCCAGCAGAGTTTACAAAATGAACTCCATCAACGGGGTATCGTGAAGGATGTGGCGTCGGTCGTCACCCAAGTTGAAGTCGATGAAGGTGATGCGGCATTCCAACACCCAACTAAGCCAGTCGGTGCGTTTTATAGCAAGGAAGACGCCGACCGCATCGTGGCCGAAAAAGGCTACACTTTCGTTGAAGATGCGGGCCGGGGTTACCGGCAAGTAGTACCTTCACCACAACCTAAGTCGATTATTGAACTCAAGAGTATCAATGACTTGATTGAAAATGACAACCTCGTCATCGCTGGCGGTGGCGGTGGGGTACCCGTAGTCAAGACCCCAGTTGGCTTGAAAGGGGTTCCAGCCGTAATCGACAAGGATCGCTCCAGTGCCTTATTGGCGGCTAACATTGCGGCGGAACAGTTGATTATCTTAACGGCGGTCGATGCCGTGTACGTCAACTATGGGCAACCGGATGAGGATGTTCTCCGCGAACTGACCGCCACAGAAGCCAAACGCTACATTGACGACGGGCAATTCGCACCGGGCAGCATGTTACCAAAGATCGAAGCCTGCTTAGACTTCGTTGCTTCGGGCAACAACCGGACGGCCCTGATTACCTCACTGGATCGGCTGGACGATGCGTTGGCTGGTAAGGTCGGGACACTGATTAAATAATCCGGATAACCACTTATATTTTGGCAGACACATAGAACGCGGTCCAAGGGATGTTGGCGTAGCACCCGTTCTTGGGACCGCGTTTTAGGTTGGAACGAAGCTCTGCATCGCTTTACCGGTCAGCGTAAATTGGCTGGAACGCTGGGGCGGACGGAAAGTCCCAATGCACCTAGAAAGCCCCAGATAATAGCGATTCAATCCACAAAATTAGTTATAAATTACCACCTGCGGCTGCCAGATGTTCCGGCGTCTGTGGGGACCGCCTGCGGCCTGAGAAGCGATTCCCACAGCAGGTGGAATTCTGGCAGCCGTGGGCGACAATTGCACTCAAATTTCAGAATTGTTTAAAATCAAGGACAGAAGTCAACTAAGAGCAAAGGGGTGGAAACATGGATACACCAGCACAACAACCTAAAAAGAAGTTCAAGCTGCGAATGCCCGGCGCGTTTGTCATCTTATTCATCTTAACAATCGTTGCCGTGATGGCAACCTGGATGATTCCCGCGGGGTCCTATTCCAAGCTTGCTTACGAATCATCAAGCTCGTCACTGGTCATCACCAAGCCTTCGGGGAAGACGGAAAAGGTGGCGGCAACCCAGGAACAATTGGATAAGCTGGGTGTTAAAATTCAGATCAAGGAATTTACCTCTGGCGGTATCACCCAGGCCGTTTCGATTCCGAATACTTATCAACGCTTGAAACAACAT
Source organism: Levilactobacillus muriae (assembly GCF_045862015.1). Taxonomy (NCBI): domain Bacteria; kingdom Bacillati; phylum Bacillota; class Bacilli; order Lactobacillales; family Lactobacillaceae; genus Levilactobacillus; species Levilactobacillus muriae. The sequence continues at coordinate 113,447 of NZ_BAAFRU010000008.1, read as the reverse complement.
CCGGCGGGCTTGGGTGCCATCACCAGTAGCATGGTGCGTGGGACCATCGAAGCCGTAGATATCATGGTCTTCATCTTCGTGTTAGGTGGACTTATCGGTGTGGTTAAAGCCAGTGGGGCGTTTGAAGCCGGCCTGCTGGCGTTGACCAAGAAGACCAAGGGTCACGAATTTATGTTGATCTTCATGGTAGCCGTTCTCATGATCTTAGGGGGAACGCTCTGTGGGATTGAAGAAGAGGCCGTGGCCTTCTATCCGATTCTGGTGCCAATCTTTATCGCGATGGGCTACGATTCCATTGTCTGTGTGGGGGCTATCTTTCTGGCGAGTTCGGTCGGGACGTCGTTCTCCACGATTAATCCGTTCTCCGTTGTGATTGCATCTAATGCGGCTGGCATTAATTTCACAGAAGGAATCATTTGGCGGATCGTTGGGTTGATTGTGGCCTCCATCTTCGTCATCTGGTACCTGCATTGGTACAGCAAGAAGGTTAAGAATACGCCAGCCTTCTCCTACACCTACGAAGATCGCACATCGTTTAATAAGATGTGGTCGGTGGCTTCCGGTGACAGTGAAGAGGGTAGCGCATTTACCTTCCGGAAAAAATTAATTCTGATCCTGTTCGTGGTTACATTTCCCATCATGGTCTGGGGTGTCATGTCTCAGGGCTGGTGGTTCCCAACCATGGCATCATCCTTCTTGGCATTTGCCATTATTATCATGTTCCTGACAGCGACTGGTAAATACGGCATCGGTGAAAAGGGCGTCGTGGATGCCTTTACCAATGGGTCTGCAAGTCTGGTCGGGGTATCACTGATCATTGGGCTTGCTCGAGGGATTAACCTGGTCATGAATGAGGGGCTAATCTCCGATACAATTCTCCAGTATTCCTCAACGCTGGTGGCTCACGTGAGCGGGTCGGTCTTCATCTTGATTTTGATGCTGATCTTCTTCGTACTTGGTTTCATCGTGCCATCCTCTTCAGGTTTGGCGGTACTGGCAATGCCAATCTTTGCACCGTTGGCCGATACGGTCGATATTCCACGGTTTGCCGTAGTAACGGCCTATCAATTCGGGCAATACGCGATGCTCTTCCTGGCCCCAACCGGGCTGGTTATGGCCACCCTGCAGATGTTGGATATGAAGTATTCTCACTGGTTCAAGTTCGTTTGGCCAGTCGTCCTCTTCGTGCTGATCTTCGGTGGTGCTATCCTGGTTGCCGAAGTGCTGGTCAGTTGAGCGTCATGATTTAAAAAGATAATCAAATAACCGTCATCCTCGTGTCGCTGAAGTGCGGTGGGGATGACGGTTATTTATGTGTGAACAGATAATTTATTTCTGGATCTTTTGCCTAAAATAAGGGGTGCTGTTCGTCTTCGAGCCCTGAATTTGCAAAGGCCATCGCTGTCGAAGAGTGTGCTATACTGACAAAATGTAAGCAATGTAATGCGAAATTTACAAGGAGGATGCCTGAATGTCACTGACGACCGCAAAGAATTATCTTTTAGTAACCGAAAGAATTGGTAAGAAACCTATGCTGCGGACGCGCTTCACGACGCAAGCCTACCTGGTTTTAGCCACGCTAATGGATCTACGTGACCAGGGCGTGCTGACCGTGACGGCGGGGGAAATGAAATTGGCTGACCAAGCGCAATTAACGACACTTCCGCAGTATTTGGATGAGCTTAAGATTCGGCTACAAAATGACCTGCAGCAGGACGCCCGGCTCAAGTCAGTGTTGAAGCTTGTCACGAGCTGGAACATTGTCAATGAGATTTATGACGGGATTGGCGAGGAATTGGAACGCGATGGCCTAGTGAAGAAGGTCATCTTTCAAAATAATCTGAAGCCCCACACCATCTACGCACCCACTGCGTCCAGTCGGGTACGGGTCATTGACGACTTGTCCAAAAATATCGATGGTCATAAATTGACGGCGACGGACGTGAATCTGTGGCTGTTATTGCGACAGCAAAAGGCGTTACCGTATCTCTTCAGCGACGATGTGCGCTTAGCCAAGTTGACCGCCGAATTTAATCGGCAGACGGCTACTGATGAAGGGGCTGCAACAACGCAGATATTGACGGCAACCGCTGGTGAGATCATTCAGATGAAGAAGTTCGAGATGGATGGTTGGCTAAGTTAGATGAGAAAAGACAAAGTGGACACTAGTCAAAAGGGTGCCTGCTTTGTCTTTTATAATGACAGCTTGTTGAGCGGGAGTGTATGCACTAGTCTTCCGGGATTTCTTTGCCAATCAAAGATCCTCCGAATTCTTCCTTTTGTGTGAAGTCATGAGCGTCGATGAACTTTTGATTGTGGAAAGGATTTTCCTGTTTGGGCGTGTAGACAATAGTACCATCCCTTCCTTGAAAAACATCAAATTCTTTTGCCATTGGTTTAATGTTGCTAGGAACAGTGAGCGTATTAGAATTGCCAACTTTACGTAATTTTACGGTCATCTGTAGCCCCTCCCTTCGTGTATACAGAGTATAGTTTGTGGAGGCTTAATTGCAACTAAACGAATTCAGAACAGCAAATAATAAAGTCCGCTCGCCCCAATAAAGACGTAGATATAGCGCTTCACGGTCACGATGTTTAGGCGATTCAGCAGGTGTGCAGCTATAGCTGTTCCGACGATGGCGCCGACCATGCCGACCAGAATGTAGGGGATCACGCTGGTCGTCAGAATACCGTTGAACACCCGCAACGTGGTGATGTAGACAATGTCGATGAGAAAAAATGTTTGAATGTTGCCAATGTATTCGCCGGTGGTGTTAGCGAGTGAGAGAAAGTACAGCGCCATCAGCGGACCACCGATGCCGAAGAGACCGTTGAAGAAGCCTGAGATAATCATAAAGATACCGGCGACCAGCCAAGGATAAGGTTTGGTCCCGGCATTTTTATTAAATGAAAAGTAGAGGGACAGCGCCATCAGCAGGCCGCCGAGGAGCATGCGCAGCAGGTGGACGTCGAGGACGCGTACCAGATGGACCGACCAAGCTGCGACACTAGCGTAGACCAGAAAGGGAATGATGATCCGTTTGATATGGATGTCGTGCCGGTAGCGTAACACGAGTGTGAGGACACTCGCTGCCATGATCAGTGAAGCCACACCGGCGCTTTCCGCGATCGGCAGAATGCTGGGTAGAAAAATCATCATCATGATGGCCGCACCGAAACCCGTCAGGCCCTGAACCAGACCGGCGAGAAAACCAAATAAAATTATGAGTACCCAGGTCATTTCGCAAATCTCCTTAAAGATAACTTAGTCTCAGTGTGGGCGATTGACGGGGAGATGTCAACGTTTGGCCTGATTCGAACGTGAGGGTTGCCAACGGTTCTAATAGATGTTATAGTGTATTAGTAGAATATAACACTAGGGAGGCGGCGGATATGCATTTCGATGATAAGATTCCAATTTATTATCAAATCAAGAATCATATTTACCATGAGATCATCACGGGCGATCTACAACCAGGGGAAAAGTTGCCGTCCGTTCGGCAACTGGCGGTAGACGTCACAGCTAATGTGAACACGGTTCAACGGGCATTAAGCGAAATGATTGCGGCTGGAATCATTGAATCCAAACGCGGTAGGGGGAATTTTGTCACGATGGAAACGACTAAAATCACGGCGTTAAAAACACAATTGGTTACGGCTCAGTTGGCACATGTTTACCAGCAGTTACACGCTTTGAACCTCAGCGATGAGGAAATCTTAACGAGCGTCCAACACTATATTGAACGAAGGGGGCAAGCCCAATGACTGACAGCTTAAGTATCCAAAATATGACGTATAAACGTGGAATGAAGACGATTTTGCAAGATGCCAACTTGACACTGGCTCCGGGAAAAATTGTCGGGTTACTCGGCGAGAATGGTGCCGGGAAGACGACCTTAATGCGCTTGATTACGGGGAGTGCTAAGGGAGCAGGCAATATTGCGGTAAATGGCGATACTGCAGAGGCCGACCGGAAACGCCACGTGAGCTTCTCCGAACAACTCCGCGGATTTTCCGGCAACACGAAGCTGACCCGGATCGTTGACTTTTATCAAACGGTTTACGGTGACTTTGAAATGGATCGGTTCACGGAATTGGCAACGTTCTTGCAGATTGACACCAGTCTTAAGCTGGCAGCGTTGTCTAAGGGGATGAAGGAAAAGTTGATCATTGCCCTGACGTTGGCACGGCGGACGGACCTCTACTTACTGGATGAACCCTTTAGTGGTATCGACAGTATGAGTCGTAAGAAGATTATCAATAGTATTCTTCAGTGGAAACCGGAGAACGCGACGATGGTGATCAGTGACCACTACGTTTCTGAGATTGCACCGATTCTGGATGAAATCGTCGTCGTTAAGGATCAAACCATTTACGCGCATCGGCAGGCTGATGAAGTACGTGAGGAATTCCATGTGGGGATTGAGGCTTACTACGAGAGCTTGTACGAGAGGGGCAACGACAATGACTAACTTTGGCAAACTATTTAAGGTGTTCAATCGCAGTAAGTTTTCTGCGGTCAACCAATTAATGTTGATTGAGCTAGCGGCGATTGCAGTTAGCCTGGTTTGGACGCTGGTATCGGGAAATATGTCGCAGATGAGCTTTATGGGGGCTGTGAGTGGCTGGTCTGGTTTGGTCTACATCATTGGCTTTTTCCTGATTGCACGGCAAGCTGAGTTGGCGTTTACCCGGGATACGTACCGTTTGATTCCAGCAAAAAATGTCACTTTTTATACTGCGAACCTAGCATCCTCGTTAGTGATGTTCTTGTACTTGATTTTATTGCAGTTGGGATTACACCTGGTGGGCATTGCCGTTGCCTGGCGTAAGATCAGCAGTGAATTAGGTATGATGACCATGAACCATCACATGAATATCAGCGGTGGGGATATCGCGCAAATTGCGCTGACTGTGACGCTACTCGTTTTGACGGTCTTTATCTTAGCATTGACGACGGTGACCCTGATCCATTTGACGGTCAGTGCCACGAATAATTTCTTGCCGGCTGCTGGTAAGCGGGTCGTGGATGCTATTCTGTACATTGTTGTGATTCTAATCGTGATGCGGGTGGGTGTCTTCCTGTTTGATCAAATCAATCAAGTCATGACGACACTCAACGTGCAAGGCGTGACGAACATGGTGATTCCGTTGATTGGGATGTTGGTCGTGGCTGCATTGGAATCCTTGATCAGCGTCTTCTTGATGAAACGTTGGGTGGAAACAGTCGCAAACTAAATGACTTGTCAGAAGCTGAAAAAATAAACACCGAGGAATTGCGCCTGAATTGGCGCGGTTCCTCGGTGTTTTTGCGTTCTCAACAAAAGGTTAAAAGATGAAATGTTGGTATACCCTTTCTATAACAGTGGGGATAGCGTCCTGAGTATTGGCTACATTGTCCAAACCAGCCGGCTTACTGTTCAGCAAATTTAGGCTGGAACGCTGTGGGTAAGGACGTCGGCGGTCCCCACAGCTGCCGGAATCTCTGGCAGCCGCAGGTGGTAAACTCGAACTAATTTTGTGGATTAAACTGCAATTAAATGTTTTGCAATAGCTCTTGAATCGCTGGAATTGCGGCACCAACAGCGACGGCGTGGTCGACGACAGTACCTCGTTGCAGATAACCCGGCGTTTCAGGAAAGACGGATAGTTTTCCTAGCCGTTGTTTTAAGGCGGTGATATTGGTTTCGCTGAGATATTTTGTTAACTCACCAGCAATCACGATGGGGAGGTCAACGAACATATGAAGATTGTAGATGGCTTCTGACAGGTAATTGAGGTAGGTTTCAAAACGTTGTTCAATCTTCGCATCATGGTGATGAAGATCCGCGAAGAATGTGCTGAGATCCTCGTTGGGTTGGAGCAGGGAGCTTACGGAGCAGTACGTTTCAATGCAACCGCGCCGACCGCAGTAACAGATGGGACCGTCAGTAGAATTTAACGTGATGTGCTCCATGGTGCCGCTCCGACCACTGGGGCTTTTGAAGACCTTACCGTTGATAATAATAGCGGTTCCAATGTGCTCACTGATCGACAGAAAGATACCATCGGTGGGGTGATTGGCGTATTCGGCCACGGCAACGCAGTCCGCGTCATGGTAAAAGGTTACGGGAAAGGGCAGATATTGGCCAAAATTATTGGCCTTCATCCCGGTACAGTCTAGAATTTTACCGTAAAGAATCGTAGTGCCATCGTTGGAAATTAGGCCTTGAATCCCAATGCCCACGCCGCTGATCTGGGTCAGGCTGAAGCCCTTATTTTGCAGAAAAGCCAGTAGCTGTTGGCTAAGGGCCTGGGCATATTGATCGTCATTAGCAAAGGGGAGATTGATCGTGTGCAGGTCAAGAACTTCGTTGCGAAGATTCAAGACGGCAATTGTGGCGTAATTTCGAAAAATCTCGACGCCAACACTGATGCTGACATTAGGATCAATGGCATAAGCCGTCGCACGGCGGCCAATCAATGATTTCAGCTGACCATTCTTAATGATGAGGTGCCGTTCAGTTAGCTTTTGAAGGTTGGAGCTGACCGTGGGCAAGCTGAGACTCAATTGATCCGCAATATCCTGTTTGGAAAGTTTTTCGTTGTCATACAGCAGATGATAAATATCCGAGTAATTGGACCGTTGGATGGCTTGCATATTACTTGTACTCATGGTGGGCTCCTTTCTGAATGGGTGAATGACTTTAGTGTAGCACATTTGGACAAAATAGAAAGTGACTTTCCACAATTAAGCAAGCGCTGCCAAAAAAAGGACGTTATTTGTTGCGAATCTGGCCAGATTGTCGCGTGAATTATGCGGAAACTACAAGTGAATAGTTCACAAACCATCGTTGATTGCGTGCGAGACGTAATGAATAGTTCCTGTTATTACTGATTGAATAGGCAATGGACAGCATGTGAAAATGATATTTAAATGGCCAACCAGTTGCTAATGAAAGCGATTGCACTTATACTAGTGCAGTAATAGGTTTTATTAAATGGGTTTGCAAAACGATTTATACTAATTATCTGTGGGGTGTTGAAATTGAAAAAGTACCTGTCATATGCTTTAGGAACGTTTGGCCATGATGCGTTCTATAACACATTGAGTATTTATTTCATGATGTTTTTGACGAGTCAGTTATTTACAAATAGTGGCGATGAGAAGATGGTGGGAGTTGTCACCATGCTGGTTGTGATCATTCGCGTTGGTGAGATTATCTTTGATCCCATGATCGGAGGTGTGGTCGATAACACGAATACACGGTGGGGAAAATTCCGACCGTGGATCATGATTGGCTCGGTTGTCGCTTCGGTCGGACTGATGTTCCTGTTCTCAGACTATTTTGGACTAGCGTGGCAGAATCCAACAATTTATCTAGTTTTGATTGCGGTAACTTTCCTAGTGGTCGACGTCTTCTACTCATTTAGTGATATTGCGTTGTGGTCACTGCTTCCGGCGGTCAGCTTGGATTCCAAGACGCGGACCAAATTCGGAACGGCCTCACGGATTGGTTCCACTCTGGGGGCACAGATTGTTATTGTCATTATTACGCCAGCCATCATGCTCTTTTCACATTGGATTTCTAAGGTGCCATTTGGCCAACAGACGCGTGCTGGATGGACGGGTTACGTCATTATCGTCGCCGTATTGTGCACGGGTGGGGCGTTGATTACGTCGTTGAATTTGAAAGAAGAACATAATGTGATTCGGGCTAATGTGAAGCATACCACGTTATCAGATATCTTTCGGGCAATTGGTCGGAATAAGCAGTTGTTGTGGATTGCAGCGTCCTATTTCCTATTCGCGTTTAGCTATGTGGTCACCAATTCCTTACTGATGTACTACTTCCGCTATCGTTTAGGCAATGCGGGTGCGTACACCTGGGTTGGGGTAATCACCTGTGTTCTGGGGGTCATCTCAGTAGCCTTGTATCCCGCCTTGGAAGTCTTGATTCGGCGAAAGGCAATTTACATTGGTGGGATTGCTTTCATGCTGATCGGGTATGTTTTGTTCTTATTTGCCGGTCAGAATCTATGGCTGGTCCTATTGGCGGTGTCGTTTTACTTCTTCCCGTACCCTCTGATCTTTTTGGCAACGTTAATGACGATTACCGATAGCGTTGAGTATGGGCAATTGGTCAACGGGGTACGGAATGAATCCGTGACGTTGTCGATTCGGCCCTTAATTGATAAGTTAGCAGGTGCCGCTTCCAACGGGATTGTCGGAATCGTTGCAGTGATGGTTGGGATGACAGGTAACGCCAAGCCTAGCGATATCTCGGCTAGTGGTGTGAGCCAATTCAATATGTTTATGTTCTACATTCCAATTGTGTTGTTGGTGATTGCCGCCCTTATTTTCTGGCTGAAAGTGACGTTGACCGAAGAGAAGCATGCGGAAATTGTCCGTGAATTAAAGAAACGGTTAAAGGTTCAACCGGCTGAAAACTAGTGACAGCAAAGAGTTACAGCTATATGCGGTCATGAAAATTAAAAATATTTGAAAACGGTACCAAAAAAGATTGACTTCGAGAAATTTTGGGTTTATGCTTAATCACGAATTAAAGAAAGTCGTTTTACAAAATATATTTATCTTTTAGGAGGAATTATCATGGGTATTTTAGATAGAATGCGTCTTGATGGTAAGAAAGCGTACGTTACGGGTGGCGCCCAAGGTTTGGGTAAGGCCATGGCAACAGGTTTAGCTGAGGCTGGTGCCGATGTCGCCATCGTTGATATCAATATTGCTAAAGCGCAACAAACGGCACGCGAGATTGCCGAAGCTACGGGTCAAAAGGCCATCGCCATTAAGACCGATGTTACTGATCCGGAACAGGTTCAAAGCATGATTGATACGGTCGTTAAAGAACTAGGTGGCTTAGATGCAGCCTTCAATAACGCTGGGATGTGCTTGAACGTGCCCGCCGAAGAAATGACCTTTGAACAATGGCAAAAGGTAGTTAACTTAAACCTGAATGCCGTCTTCCTTTGCTCCACGGCTGCTGGTCGCTACATGTTGAAGCAGGGGTCAGGCTCAATCGTGAACACCGCCTCAATGTCAGCTCACATCGTTAACCGGCCACAACCACAATGTTCTTACAATGCAACGAAGGCCGGGGTCATTCAATTATCCAAGTCATTAGCCATTGAATGGGCCAAGAAGGGCGTGCGGGTTAACACCATGAGTCCTGGTTACATGGGAACCGACTTGACCTTGAACTCACCTGATTTGAAGCCACTAATCAAGACTTGGAATGACTGGGCACCACTTGGTCGTTTAGGTAAGCCAGAAGAATTACAAGGAATGGCCGTTTACTTAGCAAGCGATACTAGCAGCTTCTCCACGGGTTCCGACTACTTAGTCGATGGTGCCTTCACAGCATGGTAGACCGTCGCGGTTAATATTTGATCAAAGAGGGGAATAACGATGAAATACTTGATTGGTACTGATATTGGGACATCGGGGACGAAGAGTATCCTGATGGACACGAACGGCAAGCTAATTGCGCAGGACTTGGAAGAATACGATGTTCTGACACCGCGGCCACTCTGGGCTGAACAGTGGCCAGATGTTTGGCTCAAAGGCGTTAAGGATTCCATCCGAGCAGTCGTTAATGAAAGCGGTATCTCACCCGATGACATCAACGGGATTGGATTGAGCGGCCTGTATGGTGGCTCCGGTGTTCCGGTCGATGCCGATATGAATCCAGTGCGGCCAGACTTGATTTGGATGGACCGGCGAGCTGCGGGCGAGACAGAATGGGTCAAAGAACATGTTGATTTGAAGCGGCTGTCTGAAATTACCGGTAATGATGTGGTTGACCCCTACTACGGCTACACGAAGGTCCTGTGGATTAAGAATCACGAGCCAGAAAATTGGAAGAAGACGGCGATGTTCTTGCCGCCAAACAACTACGCAATCTACAAATTGACGGGTGAAGTTTCCATTGATTACTCTGCTGCTGGAAACATTGGGGGGTTCTACGATGTGAACACGGGGACCTGGTCTCAGGAAATGATGGACGCCATGGGTGTCCCCATGACCAAAATGCCACAGAAGTTCGTTGATGCAACGGAGATTGCGGGCCGCTTAACCGCGGATGTTGCGGCCGACTTGGGCTTGAATGCTGGAACACCGGTCATCGCCGGTGGGGTCGATGTGGGTGCTGCCAACATCGGAATGGGTGTCTTTGAACCCGGTCGGTATGTTGCTGCGATTGGTTCATCTATGAATGCCGCGCTCGTCAGTGAAAAACCAATCAAGGGTAAAGGACTCATCGTTTGGCCGTATCCTTATAAGTCACGAGAACTGGTTTATAACTTCAGTGGTTCAGCCACAGCGGGGGCCATTACGAAATGGTTCCGCGATAATTTTGGGGATGCCGAAGTTGCCGTTCATAACCAGGGGGGACCCAACGCGTATGTTACCTTGGGTGCAGAAGCCAAGAATGTGCCAGCTGGTAGTCGTGGCTTAGTCGTTCTGCCCTACTTTATGGGTGAACGAGCGCCAATCTGGAACTCTGATGCGAAGGGTATGATCTTCGGACTGTCGTTAGTGCATACGAAGGCGGACTTATTCCATGCCTTCCAAGAAGCCGTCTGCTACGCTTTGCGGCATAGTATGGAGAGCACGGGCCGTGACCTAGGCGATTACATTGTCATTGCCGGTGGCGTGACGAACTCGCCAGATTGGGTTCAAATGTTTGCCGACGTGACGGGTTACGCAGTGCGGACACCAGTTGATGACGCAGAAGCTAATCTGGGTGATGTGATGCTGGCCGGCTTAGCGACAGACACCTTAACGGTTGACGAAGTTCAGAAGTGGCAAGTTCTCGGAGATAAGGTCGAGCCACGTGCTGAGCAACATGCGACCTATAACGACTACTACAAGCTTTACCGGAAGCTCTACGATGATTTAGGTGATGATATGCATACTTTGTCGTTGATCTCCGGCATCGAAGAGTCTTAACGCAGGACACTTGGTTTCTGACGAGATCAGGCTGAGTGTAATCGTTAGTTACTATAGTGAAGAGTTCGGGACCTAATCTCGAACTCTTCATTCGATTGGGGGAAGAAAAATGTATCGAATGATTACGAGTGATCTGGATGAGACGCTACTGCGAGCAGACGGCAGCATTTCAACAGCAAACGTCGCAGCAATCAAACGAGCAACTCAGGCAGGACTTAAATTTGTACCAAATACAGGGCGCAGTTTTCTGAGTATCCAACCGCTCTTACGGCGTCTTGGTTTGTGGAATCAGCCCAATCAATATGTCATTTCATATAATGGTGGGGCAATTGTTGAGAATTGGGATAATCACGTCTTGCTGAGTCATGAGCTTCCCTATGAAGTTGCAAGGGCAGTCTTTAAAGTGTTGCAACAATTCGATGTGGCCATTCACGTGTATACGTTACGTGGCTTAGCGATTTATCATCCACTGGTGGCTGATTTAGCTTACCTGAAGACGCGAGGTGTGTCGGCAACGACGATGCGTGGTGACTTCTCACAGTTTCGACTGGGACGAATCATGAAGGTAATCGCGATGAGTCCAAATGTCGAAGTCCGGCAAGCGGCGAAGATGGCGGTGGAACAACAAGTCACCCAGCCGGTAACATGTACATTTTCGTCGGATCGCTACATGGAAGTGAACCCCGTTGGCGTTGATAAAGGCCAGGCCACGTTGGCCTTAGGCCAGCGCTTAGGAATTTCGGCGGCGGAGATTATTGGAATCGGCGACAATGCCAACGATGTGGCAATGCTTGAACAAGTTGGCTGTGGCATTGCTGTGCAGAACGCGTCAACGGAAGCCAAGGCGCTGGCCGATCATGTCACTGTTGCGGACTTCGAATCCGGCGTGAGTGAGGCAATCGATCGATGGGCTCTGAATTAGCAATGGGGTGCGGATGAAAACAAGTGGTGGTACAACTGAAAAGGGGTGTTAGTGGACGGTTAGGTGTGACAAAATTGGTGAAAGACTGTCACGTTGGGGTGTCCATGCGATAGCCGGAAATTAACGAGCAATTGTGCCGTTGCTGGGTACCAACAAACACTCGTGGCATAGACCAATAAGTTACATTTGAAAATAAGTCATCATTTTTTATTGTGAATGTTAAAACTTATTATCAAGTCCACTTAACCAATTGATTCGAAAATCAAGTGCGCAAATGGAAAAATATTTTGTGATTTATTTGAACTTTGGAAGCACTTACTGCCGCGTGGCACAAAGAATTGTCGCTTGTGCACAAATGGAGCAGAAAGCATTGTTTTGTGACCAGAAATGCTTTATAGTTAACTTGTGAACAGCTTATCAAAAAGGGGATGTGTTGAATGGCAATTACCATTTCGGTTTTAAAAGAAGCTCCTGGTGAAAACCGGGTAGCATTGTCACCGGACGTCGTACGTAAGCTCGTCAAGAATGACTACCAAGTGCTGATTGAAAAAAGCGCTGGGGAACGGTCTTTCTATCGGGATGCAGTCTACACTGAGGCCGGTGCCAAAGTCGTTGACCGCGCAGAAGCGATTACGCAAGCAACTGTGATCGCCGCAATTGCGCAACCAGATGATGCAACCATTGATCAGATGAAGGCTGGACAAGCACTGATTGGTTTGTTATCGCCATTGACGGATACTGACTTTGTCAAGAAGTTGGCCGCCAAGAAGATCACAGCTTTAGCGTTTGAGCTCTTGCCACGGACGGTTTCACGGGCACAGACAATGGATGTTTTGAGTTCGCAAGCCAGTGTCGCAGGTTACAAAGTGGGCCTGATGGCCGCAGATCATTTTTCACGGTATTTCCCAATGATGATCACCGCCGCCGGGACTGCCAAGCCAGCTAAGGTGTTGGTCTTAGGGACCGGGGTTGCCGGACTACAAGCCATTGGTACCGCCAAACGGTTAGGAGCCATGGTTTCCGGATATGATATTCGGCCAGCTTCACGGGGTGAAGTTGAATCGTTAGGGGCAACCTTCCTGACGACATCTGTTTCCGCCACCGGTGAAGGGGGCTATGCTCGACAGTTGACCAAGGAAGAAACGGCCCAGCAACAAGAGGAATTGGCCGGATTCATCGCTCAGAACAACGTGATCATTACGACTGCGCAAGTACCTGGACGGCGGCCACCACTGCTGGTTACCCAGAAGTCCGTGGACGAAGCCAAGACCGGGACGTTGTTTATGGATTTAGCCGCCAGTGAATTAGGCGGAAACGTTGCTGGTTCGAAGCCGGGAGAAACGGTTACGACGCCAAGTGGTGCCGAAATCGTGGGTGCCGGTGATATGGCCAGTCAATTACCAGCGTCCGCTTCTGACATGTATGCCAAGAACGTGCAAGCCGTCTTAAATGATGTCAACGAAGATGGCAAACTCGTCTTTGATATTGAAGATGAAGTGGTTGGTGAACTACTGGCAACCTATGACGGTGAAATTATTAGTAACCGACTACGGTCTGTCATGGAACTGCCAGAACGTCAACCAGCAGAACCAGAAGAACCTGAAACGCCGACTGAAGATCAAGACGACGCGAAAGGAGCTGATTAGTGATGAGTGAGGAATTATTTACGAATCTAGCAATTTTTGTTCTAAGTCTATTGGTTGGGTTTGAAGTTATGAGTAAAATCCCAGCAACCCTGCAAACCCCTATGATGTCTGGGGCCAATGCCATTCATGGTGTCGTTGTGGTGGGGGCCTTCGTCATTGCAGCTGAAGCCAATAGTTGGGTCTTTTACATCCTGGCATTCTTAGGTGCCGTGTTTGCGGCAATCAACGTTGCGGGTGGTTATACCGTGACCGACCGGATGCTTGGCATGTTCGATCGCAAACCAAAAGCAAAATCAGAGGGGGATGATTCCAAATGAGTACCCTACAAACGATTGCCTCTTTAATTTACTTAATCTCCGCGGTGTGCTACGTCCTAGGTGTGCACATGATGCGTTCTCCTAAGACCGCCCGCAAAGGGAATGGGCTTTCCGCCATCGGTATGTTTATGGCCGTTATTATGATTATTATTGAAGTCGTGGCCGATGGTAAGATTACCGCTACTGGTTGGATTGTCCTTATCGCCGGCTTAGCAGTCGGGCTTTCATATGGGGTCGTCAAGGCACGTAAGGTGCCAATGACCGATGTCCCACAATTAGTTAGTTTATTCAACGCCGTGGGTGGCGGTGCCGCTGCCGTTATCGGGATCTTCGATTACCTGATGAAGGGTGACGGTGTCGCTTTAAGCCTCGCGTTCTCGATTCCAGTCTTTCTAGACGTGATTATCGGGGGAATTACCTTCTCTGGATCATTGATTGCGACTGGGAAGTTGTCTGGGAAAGTTCCTGGGAAACCAATTACCTTCCCCGGCGCTAAGCTAGTTAACATCATCGTCGTTTTGGGAATGTTGGTGGCCGCATGGTTCATGCTGGCAACACCAACTAACATTTGGTTCGTAGTTCTGGGCTTGGTTATGGCCCTGATCTTCGGGTTACTGATGACCTTACCAATTGGTGGGGCGGATATGCCGGTTGTGGTTTCACTCTTGAATGCCTTTACTGGTTTAGCCGTTGCCTTCGCCGGGTTCGTTATCAACAACCAAGTCCTGATTATCGCCGGTGCCTTAGTTGGTGCTGCCGGGACAATCCTGACCTTGCAAATGGCTGAAGCGATGAACCGTTCTGTTGCTAATATCTTAGCCGGTGGCTTTGGGACTGGTGATAGTGATAGTGGCAGTGCTGGTCCAGATGTGCCGGTCGATGTTAAGGAAACTTCTGCTGATGACATTGGGTTGCAATTAGCTTACGCTCAGAACGTCATGATTGTTCCTGGGTATGGGTTAGCCGCAGCACAGGCCCAACACGAAGTTGCTGAACTGGCAACCGTTCTGACGGAAAAGGGGATCAACGTTAACTACGCTATTCACCCGGTTGCTGGGCGGATGCCAGGTCATATGAACGTGTTGTTGGCCGATGTTAACGTTCCTTACGATCAGATGAAGCAATTGGATGATGCTAATCCAATGTTTGAAAGTACCGACGTTTCCCTGGTTATCGGGGCCAACGACGTTACTAACCCACTGGCACGTGAAAGTGGGAATGAAATTTCTGGGATGCCTATCCTGGATGTTGATAAGTCGAAATCTGTTGTTGTCATCAAACGGTCAATGAGTACCGGGTACGCAGGTATCCAAAACCCACTGTTCTCGCTGGATAACACGCAGATGTTCTTCTCAGATGCTAAGGTTGGACTACAAGATATTGTGGCGGCAACGAAGCAATACTTGGACGATTAGTCTAAAAATGTGTAACAGAAAGGTTCGCGAAACGTGCCGATTGGCGGGGCGTTAGCGAACCTTTTTGGTGCCGAAAGCTGGTGATGGCAGACAGGAAAGCTTGTGATTTTCCAGGAGAATCCGGCGTGATATTGTGCTGTAAATGTATCGTTAATCAAGAGTATACGGAAGTAAAATGGGGAAAGCAAGGACAACTGAAACAGCCTAGAACCTTTGTTGTGAGCAATGGTTAGTCTTGTTTGCGCCGGAAGCCTAGGAATCTGAGGAAAGCAAGAATGGTCAGGCCAAGAACATTGAGCAGATTACGTGGCTGGTCATTAGTTTGTGGTAATGTGGTGGAATTAGATGGGGCAGGGGCCTTGCCATTATTACCAGCAGAAGACATTGCGCTATTCAAAAATGTCAGAGATGATGAATGCTGTCGTTGTGCTGGCTTTTTTGAGCCAGCAGCCACGAGATCTGCTTCACTATTGGTAGATAATCCAAGTGCTTGGATATGGTGGCTATCGCGTGTATTCGCAGAGAGTGTTGTTGCTGAAACGGCAGTTGGCGCCGTTTGTCGCTGAACGGTAGTTGCTAGTTTGCTGGGATTGGACGGCCCTACTTTGTTACCAGAGGGCTTGTTTGGCGTTGTTGGTTTTGCCGGATTACTGGTCGTTGGTGACGTCGTTTGACCGGAACCATTTGAGTCGGTGTTGCCACCGGAGCTATTGGTATTGCTAGTTTTAACAGTTATCGTGATGGGATCTGCTGAGACGCTATTCTTGTCGGCGTCCACGTAGGTATATTGAACCGTGTAATCGCCAGAGATAGTTGAGTCGATGCTGGTCGCAGAAGAACCATCGGGCGCAGTGATACTGTAGGTGATACTGCCATCTGCTAGGGCGGCGGTAACGTCATCAAGGGTTAGAAGGTGACCGCCGGCATCAGTTACAGCGGTGATATTGGCGGCAGGATTCCAAGTGGAGCCAGCAGTGATGGTACTATCGATCGCTGTAATTTTTGTGCCGATAACCTTGATTGTGACGGGCACGCTGGTGATGGTGTTAGCTTGACTATCGGTGTAGCTGTAAGTAATTGCGTAGTCACCGGCGCTAGCGGTATCCACAGCGCCAATGACTTTAATAGTGCCATCCCTCAGCGCGGTAGCGAGACTGGCCGCGTCAGAAAGGGTGGTGTTGTTGACTTCAGTATAGCTGACCAAATTATCAATAGGTGACCATACGGAGCCTACCGTAACCGGCAAAGAGAACATCGTTGGTTGAAATATCGTCATCAGTATTGGCGTTGACTTGAACGCTGGTATTATCCCCAACTGCGGATGCGGTTCCGGTGTGGACATAGAGAGCCAGCTGGGGTCTATCTGTTTTATCAACCGTGGCATTACCAGAGGTTGCGCCATCGTTAGGCCGGAAGTAAAAGACCTCACGTCCATCAGTAGTATTGCGCAGTTGATATACCAAGATATTAGTCAGATTGACGTAGTTGGGATCGTTTTGGAGATTGTTAACAAAAGTATTAGCAGATTCCTGAAAACTGGTGAGGCTAGCTGTAATATTTTTAGGCAATACAATATAAAACCCGTAGAATTGGGTACCAAGCTTTAGCAGCTCAGTATTCAGGGGCGTTACGGAAATCATGGCCATCGAGTTATAAGAAACATAGGTTTTCTTTATAGCAGTCGCAGAGGAAGCACCCGTCACAACGTACATATTTGAAAGACCAGGAACCGTTGTCCCAATGTCTGGGGCACAAATTGTGCTTAAATCAGGTTTAGAGGTTGTATCAGTAAGCCCGTTATCTTCAACAACAGGTAGTTCGGCTGAAAAACTAGCTATTTTAGAAACGCCGAATTTGGAGCTGGAATCTACCGAATTATCGGGTAAATCTATAGCCATCAAATTGCTATTTGATGAATTTTGGTTGAAAGAGTTATCGGTATCCGTATCACCGTCGGTTTCTGAACAGAAGAGGTTGCATGAGTGCCGGAACCGGTTGAAATGTCAGCCGTACGCGTCCCTAATCCGTCAGGGACATCGGTATCGTTCGAGACATCAGAACTTGTAGCAGTTGAGTCCTGCTGATCAGATTCAGCTGAATTATTTGAGTCACCTGTAGAAGTATTAACACCTGACATATCGTCGCCGGTGTCACTTTTTACCTTCGCAGTGTTATCAGACTTGCTGAGATCGGTCGTATTGCCAGTGCCCGTCCGCAATTGATCGGCTTTATCGGAAGTTCCAGAATTTTTACTTGATGTGTTACTTGAAGTATCAGATGTGGTCTGAATTTGTGAGACATCACGATCACTGATCTCGGCCGCATTCGCCTGTACTGCTCCACTGGTTGCTAATCCAGTTAGAACAGACAGAGTGGTCATACCACCAACGAGCCAAAACTTTCCTGCCTTATAGAGTTTGAAATGAACCTTACTTGTGCCTTGTCTTGATTGTTGCCCAATCCCTTTAAGCATAGCGTTTCCCCCATCACATCTAGTCATAATTAAAGCATATGATTTATTAATAAAAGGTTTATTTGAAATTTGTATATGGTTGTTGTTCGAAACTGGTGAAGCACGTGGTCGCTCGAAATACCGGTATGATAGTCACAAACCAGTACCTGTTGGATTAAGAGTAACGCATAATCATTTAAATGTGTATTAGTCAATCCAATGAAACAGTATTAGAATGATTGGTTTTGTATGTGGCTATTAAATGACTGGGCGTGCAATCAATCTGAGGACACAAAAAAAGCCCCCATCAATCCTAGATGAGGGCACCAGTTGATCCATAGGATACATCTGGAATGTACAGAGCAACTGGACAGGCGTGGCCTGCATTACCTAGTGTACGCGATATTCTAGAGAATAGCCAGCTAAATTTTAGATTGGCTTCAAATTCTTTTCGTGGTAGGATGAGCGTAATCAAATAAATCAGTGAGGTGACGGGTCATGCAAAAGATGCGGACGATGCTGTATGTTGATGATGTGGAACAAATCGTACAGTTCTGGCAGGATGACTTAGGAGCAAAAGTGGTTGAGGTGAACATCTTGCCCGATGACTCTAACAATATTGTGTTGGAAGTTGCGCCAAACGTGGAGCTATCGTTCTTTGCGAAGGCGTTCATTCGGCAGTATTCACCAGAAGTCTTGGAGAATACGCCATCTTTAATGTTCTATAGTAAAGACTTCAAGGCGCTGCATGACCGGCTGACGACCGCGGGTGAAATTGTTGAGAATGCAGGAACTGCAACCTTCAATTTCCGCGATCCCGAAGGCAACTACTTTGTGATAGCCCAAGCTAAATAGTGAATTTACGGTAACGATGCGAAATAGGCATCGTTTTTTTGTTGAAGGCCGAAAATATTTTGGTTGCGTAAAATACTGCTGTTACTGGGATCTGTGGTGCAAGGCGTGGCGGAAATTCGCAAACATGTTAGTTTTTAGTTAGTTTTAGTTTACAAAAGCTAACTATGGTGCTAATATTATCAGCATTAAGAAAACGAGGAGGTCGTTGACATGACAGATTCAAGTCGTGATTTATTAAAAAGCTTTGGGAAGCTCCTACAGAACCGGGCCTTTTTGATGGCAGTGGGCCATCAAGCCGGTATGGGTGGTCATGGTGGGCCGCGTGGCGGTAATCGTGGTCAAGGTAAGTTGTTGAAGGTTTTGGCACAATCGCCAAACGGTCTCACGAATGCCGAGATTGCGGAACTACTCGATATTCGCCCAAGTTCCGTGAGTGCCACCATCAGTCGGTTAGTTGATGCCGGATTCGTTGAACGGATTCCCAGCCCAACTGATAAGCGTGCGGTCATCGTCCGACTAAGTGAGCGGGGGAAGGAACTCTTCGCCCGGTACGATGAGCACGTTGATACGACCGCCGATGAATTGTTTGGTGGACTAACACCGGATGAGCAGGCACAGTTGGAACGGCTATTAACGAAGCTTACACACCAGGTCGCTGACCTTGATTGGGGCGACTTTATGGGCGGTCGGTCATCTGACTGGCCTCACCATGGCATGGACGGTATGGGACGTATGGGACGCCCGCACTTTTAATTATCGCAATATCGGAGGCAAAGAGAGATGGAACGTAGAATGGCAGCGCCACGAACCGCTAAGAAACGGCAAAATGGCAAGTTTGATTTTAAAGGATTTTTACATCTGATTCGGCAAACTAAGCCGAAGTACTGGCAACTCTGGGTTGGGTTAACCCTTGGCCTGATTGCAACGGGGGCCCAACTGGCAGTGCCTAAGTTTGCACAATCGTTGATCAATGGGTTGGGGCATGCGATGAACCAGCCCCTACTGATTGGCGTTATCGTTTTATTCGTGGTAAGTGCAGCCGTCAGTGCGATTTCTGGAGCCTTACTGGGGTTCTTCGGCGAAAACGTGGTTGCCCGGTTGCGTAGTAACCTCTGGCAGAAATTAGTTCGGCTACGCGTTAGCTATTTTGACAATGTGAAGACCGGTGAGATGACCTCAAGACTGGTCAACGATACCATGCAGATCAAGGATCTACTGGCAAACTCATTTCCACAGATGGTGACGTCACTCTTTCAACTCGTGGGGGCTCTCGTCATTATGCTTCTGATGGATTGGCGAATGACCGCTATTATGTTTAGCGCCGTACCACTGATGATGCTGGTTATGTGGCCAATCATGCGGCAGTCGGGAAGGATCGGGCATCAGCGGCAGGATGCCATGGCTGCTTTTAGTGGGGAGACTGACGAAACGCTTAGTGAAATTCGCTTGGTTAAGTCGTCTAATGCCGAAAGCTACGAAACACAAACGGGAACAGAACAGATTCAGGATCTTTACCGGATCGGTCTGCGCGAAGCGATTTACGATGCCATCGCGAGTCCTGTGATGACCGCGACCATGTTGGCCGTCTTTGTGGGTGTGTTGGCATACGCCGCTGTGCGGGTATCCGCCGGGACGATGAGTATGGGGACGATGTTCTCCTTCATGATGTACCTTTTCCAAATTATCGGCCCAGCAGGCACGTTGGCCCGGTTCTTTACCGATCTATCCAAGGCAAATGGTTCTACCGAACGGGTCCGTGATCTCCTGAGTGAACCGGAAGAAGCACTGAGCGAAGGGACACCGCAATCCGTTAGCGACGCAACATTAGCTATGGAACACGTTGATTTCGCCTATGAAGACGGTCAGCCAATTCTGCACGATGTGAATTTCGACGCTAAGCCGAACACGGTCGTTGCGTTTGCAGGGCCATCCGGTGGGGGGAAGTCGACAATCTTTGGGTTGTTGGAACGGTATTATCAACCACAGAATGGTCAAGTGACCCTCGGTGGTGCGGATGTTCGGGACTTCAATCTCAGTGATTGGCGGTCACAGATTGGGTATGTCAGCCAAGACTCGGCTATCATGGCCGGCACGATTCGACACAATCTGACGTACGGTGCAGATCGCAACTTTACGGACGACGAGCTCTGGCACGTGCTAAAGCTGGCGTCTGCGGATGGCTTTGTAGCCAAGATGACGGATGGCCTGGATACCCAGGTTGGTGAACGGGGCGTTAAAGTCAGTGGCGGACAGCGCCAACGGCTAGCGATTGCTCGGGCCTTCCTACGTGATCCCAAGATCCTCCTGTTGGATGAGGCCACCGCTAGCCTGGATTCTGAGTCAGAAGCCATGGTGCAACAAGCTTTGACAGAGTTGATGAAGGGCCGGACGACATTAATTATTGCCCACCGACTCAGTACTATTGTGGATGCTGATAATATCTACTTCATTGAAGATGGACATGTCAGCGGTCACGGTACGCACCATGAGTTGATGGAGAGCCTACCACTGTACCGTGATTACGTTAGGATTCAATTTAAAGAGTAACAGGGATAGAGTGATAAAGCGCCGAATCGTTAGGATTCGGCGCTTTATTATTTGGAGGATTAGAAATTATTTGGCGAGTTTCACAGCGTGTTGGGTGTAAACGACGTGCCAGCCCTTAGGTAGCCCGTTGACGTGCTTGAACTTACCGGTATGTTTCTTGTATGTGATTAACTTAGCACCTTTTTTAAGTTGTCCCTTGGTAACCTTCAAGGTCCCATTGAGCTTGGCAGTTTTCTTAAGTGTTAAGTGGCCGGCGCGACTCATCGTTAACTTTCCAGTCTTGGCCTGTTGGAATTGACCACGAACGGTGACCTTAGTCGCTGCTAGCTTGAGGTTACCGCTGGTCAGCTTCACGTTTCCCTTACCCAAAGCAGTCGCGTTCGCAACTTGAAGCGCACCGCCCTGAAGCTCAGTACCACCAGTGTATCGGTTAGCACCACTTAGTGTGAGTTGACCAGTACCGGATTTGGTCAGCTTACCTGCGCCGCCAATTTGGTTTTGCCAAGTGTCCTTGGCATTGAAGTTGCCCTTTTTAGCGTCCATGTTAACTTTGACGTTGTTTAAGAAGGCACCGTAGCCGTTCGTAGCAGAGAAGAGGTCCAGACGACCCCAACCTTCGGCATCATCCATCCCAGGATAGCCAGAAGGCATTCCAGTTGTGAAGAGGACAGCGCGGCGTTGGGTGTCGTTTAAGTAAGGGAGACGAGTTTTAAGGAGAACTTCGGCACCCTTAGGGACACGCATGGTTTGTGTGGTGTCACCGGTTTGATCGAAGCCGTAAGTCATGCGGTAACGGTAATCTTGGCGGTTCTTTTCGTAACTCTTAAAGTCGTCTTGGGCCGTGGTGTCCTTGCTGCCCAATAAGGCATTAGATTGCGCAGCCTCGTAACCGGCCTTAGCTGTTTCTTGGTTAGCGGGATCGTTTAAAACGGCCGCTGCAATGGCGGTACCGGTCATCCGACCGCCCATCACAGCTAAGGGTGAGTGACGACCAGCGATGATTCGGTCATAACCGACTTCTGATGAACGCGTCACCAACTGTTGGAAACGTTGTGGCAGAGCATAGGCGAAGGCAATACCACTGTCAAAGGCAGCTGTTGTGTGGCCGCTCGGCAAGTCAAAGGAGTCTGGCTTGGCATGGGCCATGATGTTCTCGACGGCAGGCAACGGCTTGACCGCTTTACTCAAACGGTAAGGCCGAGGCATGGCCACGTAATGTTTAGGTGAGTTGATACCAGAGTAAGGGGAGCCTTCCGCCACATCGACAAGCTTGACGAGCGCACCCAATTGTGAATCCTGGGTTGCCCACTTGGGGTTCTTAGGGTTGTAGTCAGCAGGTAGCGGGGTGCTAGGCATGGAGAGATAATTTGTTTGGGCGTTGGCATTTTTAATGAATGCTGGTGCGTAAGGTCCTAACCCTGAAATTAAATTGTAACGCAAGTCTCGGCGGTCACTAAAGTAGGCCCGTTCCATTTCACTATAGGAGCGTTCCTCAGTGACCTTAGCGGATTTGGCGAGGTTGAGAGCAATCATGTCCTTATCGATCACTTTCCCCTTGTCCCAATACTTAGTGAAGCCAGTAATCACACCAATTACGGGGTCAGTGGTTGGTGTCATGTAGGTCATGTTGTCCAAATTTTGGTGATATTGATCCACTAAGTAGCCATAATCTGCTTCGTGGGGCTTTAACAAAGCTGCCACGTTGGGATGCTTTGTTGCAGCTCTTGCGGTTGTCACGTTGGTTACCATGGGAAGCGTGACGGCAACCAGTGAGAGCATAGCCGCTGCACGTCTGGTCCAAGTCCGTTGCCTAGTTTTCATGAAAATACCTACCTTTCAGAATTGAGGGTGCGTTTTCATTTCTTCTTACAAGTTCAGCATACCTGATTGCGATCCCTTTGTCAGCAGGCTTAGGCAAACCAATACAGGACCTATACTAAATTGATACACGGCGTTCGGGTAGAGGATGGTTAAGCATTGAAATCTTTATAATGGTACGCTTTCACAACTAAATTAATAAGAAAAGACGGCCCTATTTAGCAGGTCGCCTTTTGATTAAATAACTAAATTATTTTCTAGAGTATCGTTACCCCAGTCTTCCAATTCTCGCAAGATCTGGTGGAAAGTCTCGCCGGTCTTAGTCAAGCGATAGCTGTAATCATCTTCGGGGAGCGTTTCGATTAGTCCCCATTCCTTCAAATGCTTGAGTCGTAACAGGAGATTAAAAGTGGAGATGCCGCGGACCGTGACCCGCAGATCCATGAAGTCTGTGGGCACTGGAGCGAGTTGGTACAGGACCAACGCGTACCAACGCTGGTGAAGAATCTCCAATCCAAGCTCACTGCCTAGATTGAGTTGTGTTAAAGCCATGTGGAACGATCCCTTCGTCGTTAAATTTGTAAGAAATTAAATAGTCGGTAACTGAGTCGGAGGCCAAAGGTTTTGTCAGGATCATCGAAGTTGATCGCAATGAGATCTTGGACTTTCTGCAGCCGCTTGGTTAAGCTGTTGCGGTGCAAGTGGAGTTGATCGGCCGTGACACTGATTTTACAGTCGTTTTCCAGAAATTCGAAGAGGGTTTTGAACAGGTCACTGTGATGCCGTCGGTCGTATTTTTGGAGAAATAGGAGCTGAGAACACATGGTGTTTTTCAGCAGTGAAGCGTTATCTACTTGAGAAAGAATGATATAAATGTTGTATTTTTGCGTGGAATTGACGACTGTTAGTGTTCCCAATTGCTGAGCAAGTTGCGCAGCTTGTTCACAGATATTTCGAAATTCAGCCGTCTTGCTGACATCGCTGTAGGCTTCAGATATAAAGAAGTAATGGTGGAAGAATGTTCCCAATTGGTTGAGTTGAGATTGCAACTGGGGGAGATCATCGGCGTTCAGGAGAAAAATCAGGCGCTGGTGATCCTCGGCCAGTGGAAGTGGTGTAATGAGATCGCGGAGCTGTTGAACAAAAGCTGTTTGGTTGGTGGCGCCGGCTTGGGGTGTGGCGGTCACACAGACCATCTTGTCCGCAATGAGTGGTTGCAGGAGGGTCGTACCCGTCTGCTCTGGCTGAGTCAGCAATTGGCTAAAGAGACTGTTAACTTCACTCTGATTGGGATTTAGCGCGTACCGGTCGATGAAGCTATTAATGACTCGGATGGCAAGCTGAACTTGATCGAGAGCAGCTGGATAGCCCTTGGATTGAGAAGTGAAGAGGTACCACGTGTTCAACGCCATAGGATTGATGATGTTGCGAATGAATTCCAGTTGATCGTGGCGATACAGGGGCACGTTAGCCGTTGGGTCAAGCCAATCAGTGGGAATCTGGGCTAAGGGAGAGTGTCCACTACTGATGATGCGGCCGGATTGATCGGCCAGAATGACTGCCTGATCAAGATAGGCTGCAATTAGGTCCGTCAGTTCATCGATGGTTGAACATTGGATTGATTTTAGTAAGAGATCGTCTTTATTCATCTGACAAATCCTTTCGGTGTGCAACGTGCACACAAATATCATGAAGCGGTGGTTATTATCCACCTTGTAGGCTTTCTATTGCTGATGCTATAGTAACAACACGTTGAAAATATCATATCAGTTAGTGGGCAACTTGTCCACGGAGGAGGACCTTTATGGAATTTAAAGATGTGATTCAAAACCGGCATTCTTACCGGAGTTTTACAGATCGACCGATTGGACTAGCAACCCTGGAGGCTATTGTGAGTGATGCCAAACAGGCGCCATCCTGGGCCAACGCACAACCGTGGCAGATCGTGATTGCCACAGGAGAAGTACTCGCCCAGATTAAGGATGGTCATCGGTTGCGTAGTCGGCGGGGAGTGGCTGGTAATGCTGACCTGACCGTAGCGCACCGGACGGAATGGACGGCCGCTAGTCGCAATAATATTGCGACCTGGAATGGTGACCTGAGTCAACATTTGTTAGCCAATGATGCGCAGTCTAGCTATGGTCAGACGCAGGATAACTTATTCAATGCGGCTGCACTGGTTTACCTGGTCTTACGTGAACCTGTGAATGAGTGGGCTATCTTCGATCTCGGCGCTTTCTCACAGACATTGATGCTAAGCGCCACCAATCATGGCATTCAGTCGATTCCAGCGTATGAGGTTGTTCGGTATCCAGATGCCTTACGGGAGACGTTTGCCTTGGATGAAACGCACCGCTTTATTATGGGAATCGCACTGGGCTACCGAAATCAGACGGCGATTAATGATTTTCGGTCACAGCGTGTGGCTAACCAGAATTTTTTGACGATAAAGGACTAAACAAGGAGGAATTATCATGAAAGTATTTGTTATTGGTGCAACCGGTCGGGTAGGGAAAGTGTTAGTTGCGCAACTGCGCCAAAATGGGCACGAGGTGTTTGCTGGGTCACGTCGACCACAGGCGGATGATGATCATGCCATTTACTTTGATCTACACGCTACGCCACAGGAGATGGCTAAGGTCCTGACAGGTGTACAGGCCGTTTACTTCGTTGCGGGATCGCGTGGCAAAGACCTTTTGCAGACGGATCTTAACGGGGCGGTCAATGCGATGAAAGCCGCTGAACTGGCAGGTGTTAAGCGTTATATTCAATTAAGTTCAGCGTATGCCCTGACGCCGCAACGGTGGTCGGAAGGTTATCTGAAGGATATTACCGATTATAATATTGCAAAATATTTTGCTGACAACTGGCTCATTCATCGAACCACTCTCGACTACACGATTCTCCAGCCAGGTGTTCTGACGACTGCCCCCGCAGTTGGTCAGGTCAGCTTGGATACGACGACACTAGGTGAGAATCCGCTGGCGGACGTAGCGACAATGCTCGCCGCAGTGCTCACGGCACCACAGACTAGTCGAAAAGTTATCATGATGAAGCAGGGTCAGACGTCAATCAAGACGGCGTTGGCCAAAATATAAAATAGAGTAAGATAGAAAACTGACGACAATGGGCCTCGCACCACCAGCTAAGGTGGGTGCGGGGCCCATTGTGGTTGATGAAAATTTAGGAAAGTTCTCATTGTCACTGAGAGAGCAGTATAATTGAACTCAAACAATTCGGGAGGTCAGCTAAATGAAAATATTAGTCACGGGGTTCGATCCATTTGGTGGTGAGAGTACTAACCCCGCAATTGAAGCGGTCAAGCAGTTACCAGATGAAATATCCGGAGCGCATATCGTTAAACTGGAGATTCCAACGGTATTTAATCGTTGCGCGGAGGTCGTGCGGCAGGCCATTTTCGTGGAGCAGCCAGATGTTGTCTTGAGTATTGGCCAAGCGGGAGGTCGAGCAGCCCTCACGCCGGAGTTGGTGGCCATTAATTTAAACGACGGCCGGATTCCAGACAATGCTGGACAACAGCCCGTGGATCAACCCATTCAACTGACGGGGGATGCGGCTTACTTCACGCAGCTGCCCGTCAAAGCCATGGTCAGCGCTATCCAAGCGGCTGGGTTACCGAGTCAGGTTTCAACAACGGCCGGAACTTACGTCTGCAATCACATCATGTATCAAGTCCAGTACCTCCGTGCCACGGCGTTTCCGACGTTGCAGGCCGGGTTTATGCACATTCCATTTCTACCAAGTCAGGTCACAGGGCGACCAAATACGCCGTCACTGTCGTTGGCGGATGATGTCCGGGGGATTACCGCAGCACTTACGGCAATCGTTGCGAAAAATACGTAAAGCCAGTCGTGTGCACGTGTTGATTAGCAGACATGTTAACTAGTTTGCGTATTGGGAGCGTTCCCGAAATATTTATATTATAATAATGTTAGTTTGACAGAGGATTAGATTGGAGGAATTGAGATGCAGAAATATACTGCAGAGTTTTTGGGCACCTTCATGTTGGTGTTCTTAGGGACCGGCGCCGTAACTGTGGCAGCCGGGAGCACGTTAACGATCGGGTTGGCATTCGGCTTAGCCATTACGGTGTCGGCATACGCCTTTGGTGGTATTTCCGGTGGGCATTTTAACCCAGCTGTCACGACGGCGATGTTGATTAACCGGCGAATATCCGGCCGTGATGCCGTCTGGTATATCGTTGCGCAAGTCTTGGGTGCCACCGCAGCATCAGCTATTATGAAATTATTTGTCGGTGGCCTGGGCCTGGCAACGAACCAATTGGGCCAGACAGACTTTCCTAAGATTTCCACGGGGTTAGCCTTCCTGGTCGAAGCACTCGTCACGTTCCTATTCCTACTGGTCATCTTAAATGTGACGAGTGATCGTCACGGCAACGGTGATTTTGCGGGGCTTACCATTGGGGTGACATTAGGCTTCCTGATCATTGTGGCATTGAACTTGACTGGTGGGTCGTTGAATCCAGCGCGTTCATTCGGGCCCGCAGTGTTTGCTGGCGGTAGTGCATTGTCACACCTGTGGCTCTACATTGCGGCTCCGGAAGTGGGTGCCATCCTGGCGGCGTTTGTTGGTCGGATGATGGGTAGCGAAGACTAGATCGCACGTTTCAGCAATAGCGTTTTGAATAGACAAAGAGCCTGGGAAAAATCCCAGACTCTTCTTTTGTTCTCCAAAGTTATATTGCTGAAACGTGGAACAAAAGGCAGCTGGCTCCGCTTAAAACTGATAACCGAACAATCCAGACCCGGGATTATCCGGCTATCAGCCTTAATGCTCGCCAGCTAACCGCCCTTTGTTCCACTCTTTTGCTCATTTATGTTGAATTTCGTCTAGCTTAAACTGCACAATTTTAGTAATTAAGGCTTCAGGTAACGGTTTATTATAATCGAATTGAATAGCGCCCTTCGAGTATTTATAACGACCGTCCAAGTCGTCTTCGAAGTGAATGATCGGTGTACTCGTGGGGTAAAATCCCAAGTGATTCTTCATTCCCGCGAAGTAGACGATGTCCTTATCTTGGTGAAAGGCAGGCATCCCGTAGCTCATCTTTTCGGTGGCATCGGGCAGCAATTTTTTCAAAATCTGGTACATAGCGGTTAACTGGGGCTGTTGCTTAACATCTGCATTTTCGATATAATCAGTAATGACGGTCATGAAAGCGCCTCCTAGTCGGTTACAAGTAACTTTTCTTTGATAGTACCATAGATGGGTGAAGGAGACGTTAGTAAATCGTTTTACTTGCCTTTAAAAGTCCCTCATCAACTGGGTAAGGGGGACTGTCAGAACTTATTTTTAAGCGGTTGCTTGCACGTCGATGTCGGGGGTCACGATAAAGTCAATGATGTGGTCGTAAATGGCCAGATTAGCAGTGGTCGCCTCACGGTCAAAATCGTGCTCGGACTGGTCGAGAGCGATCAACTCGGCATCAGGTAAGGCGTTAAGCGCAACCTGTGCGGCAGCAAACGGGACATCAGGATCAGCTGTGCTGTGGAGCAGGAGGGTCCGTGGTAGCCGAGACAATTCGGTGGGGGTCAGTGAATAAGTGGTGGCCTCACGCATGCTCGGGAGAAATTGACTGAGCCAGGTGCCAAACTGCCGACCGGAGACGTACAACGGATAGCGGTCCTTCATGTCACCCGCAACGAGTGGCTGTCGCTGAATCAGAGCCTGAGCGTTCATCGGTAACACCTTTGGAAAACGATCATAGAATTCGGTTGGCATCCGAAATTCAGGATAATCCAGACCAGAATAACCGTAGAGATCAATGAACCCCTCAACTTTAAGCCCATCGCGTTGTAAGAGGTAGGCTAGATATGAGCCTGCCGAGCGGCCCATGAGGATCATGCGTGAAGCGTGGGCTGTTTTGGCCAACATCGTTTGAATGGAGTCTCGTAGCACTGGTAAAATGACATCGATTTTCACTTCCGGAGCCAATAAGTAGTCAAATGTAAATAACTGGATGTCGGCGGCAATGAACTTTTCAATGTAGGCCGAGGGTAAGTCTTCTCGCTGTCCAAATTCTAAGCCGCCGCCATGAAGGTAGAGGATGGTAGCCGTCGGCGGCGTATCAGGTTCGTAGCTAGTTGCCATCAGCGAGACGTCTTGGTAGGTATTCAGGGTAACTTGAGTTGTCTTCAAAACCGTCACACTCCTTCTAATTTTGTAATCGTTTACATTTTACCAAATTTTCGACCTTTAAGGTGACAAATGAAAATGTTTTTCTAGTCATTTTGGACAATGCTCCACGAAAAGAAACCGCTTACAATGGGTATTGATAAATCGTTACTTCCTAATAGGTAGGCGTTAAGGTCTGCTACTGATCGGGGATCCTTACCAGTTCGCGCGAACATCAGCCTCTAAGGTCTTTAGGACGCAGCCGTTTATCGAGACTATTCTGCAACGAAGGTGGTTAAAGATTACATTCTAAGGGGTTTTGAAGGTGAAAACGAACGAGTATGAAGTAACTGAGCAGCAAATTGCAACGTTCAAGGAGCGCGGCTACAACGATGATTTACTTCCTAAGACCGGCGACAAGCGGAACATGGGAATCGGCAACTTCTTTACCTTGTGGATGGGGTCCATCCACAACATTCCTAATTACGCGGCCGTCGGTGGCTTTCTGTTCTTAGGCTTATCACCGCTTAACGTCATGATCGCCATATTCTTGAGTGCATTCTTCGTCTCCGCATTCATGGCCATTAATGGTATCGTCGGATCCAAATATGGGATTCCCTTTGCAATGCACCTTCGTTCGGCCTACGGCAACCTCGGTGCGAAGCTACCAGGATTCTTACGTGGCTGTGTCGCGGCGATTGCCTGGTTTGGGTTACAGACGTATACGGGTTCGCTAGCTTTACTGATTATGATCGGTAAGATTTGGCCAGG
The DNA here is from genome assembly GCF_045862015.1 of Levilactobacillus muriae. Taxonomy (NCBI): domain Bacteria; kingdom Bacillati; phylum Bacillota; class Bacilli; order Lactobacillales; family Lactobacillaceae; genus Levilactobacillus; species Levilactobacillus muriae. The sequence goes on along the minus strand of NZ_BAAFRU010000008.1, from coordinate 83,597 downwards.
CTTTCTCGAAATTGGAGGATCGACCAAAATTCTAGGAATCAGTATCCCGGGTTTAATTTCATTCACCATCTTCTGGGTCTTAAACGTCCTAGTTGGGTTTGGTGGCGGGAGTATTTTAAATAAATTCACTGCAATTTTAAGCCCATTGATTTATGTCGTATTTGGCGGGATGGCAATCTGGGCAATCTGGGGTGCCGGTGGGTTAGGACCGATTCTGTCCTACCATATCACCGCAACCTCTCATGCCAACCCCCTTCTGGTTTACTTTATTATCTTCAACTCTGTAATTGCCGTTTGGGCAGCGCCCGGGACCAGTATCGCGGACTTTACGCAAAATGCCAAGTCCACGAAGGCTCAGGCGATTGGCCAGACATTAGGCTTATCAGTTGGTTACCTGATCTTTGCTTTCACCAGTGTGGTGATCTTGATCGGGGGGTCGATTCATTACAACATCCAGGAATGGAACGTGTTGAATATTATCGAACGGTGGGATAGTCTCCCCGCAATTCTGATTTCGATGGCTGTTTTCCTATTGACCACGATCTCAACGAATGCGACCGGGAACATTATTCCAGCCGGTTACCAGCTGACCGCCTTATTCCCTAAGCGGCTGAATTACAAGAGTGGTGTGATCATTGCTAGTCTCATTAGTTTCCTGATCATGCCGTGGAAGTTGATGGAAAACGCAGACAGTATCTTTATTTTCCTAAATGGGATTGGTGCTGTCCTGGGACCAGTTGCGGGGGTCATGATTGCCAACTACTTCTTCATTCACTACCGGCATGAAAATCTGGATACTCTGTATATGGATCTGAATACCGGGAATAAAGAGATTCGGTATCATGGCATCAATAAAGAGGCCTACATCGCGACAATCTTAGCTCTCGTATTGTCTCTCAGTGGTCAATTTATTCCAGCCGTCAAAGTAATTTCTGATTTGTCATGGTTTGTTGGATTTATCTCTGCATTCCTGATTTACCTAGGGTTAAAGAAAATGGTGTCGAAAAATGAACCGGCAACAGTTAACCAGAGTTTAAACCAAGATATAAAGGAGGAATAAACATGAGTCATGAATTAGTTATTAAAAACGGATTAGTCATCCTTGAGGGTGGCGCGGTCCACACTGATGTCGCAGTTGATAATGGTAAGATTACCGCCGTTGGGGAAAACCTAAATGGTAGTAAGATCGTTGATGCCAAGGGCTTAGTTGTTAGTCCTGGGATGGTTGATGCCCACGTACATATTACCCCAATGGGTGGTGGCTACCGGGATCAATGGGAAGGCTATGTTACTGGAACGGCTTCTTGTGCCAAAGGTGGGGTAACTTCCTTTATGGAAATGCCTTTGAATCAAGTGCCCGCCACGGTTGATGGCAAGACTCTTGAGGAAAAGTATTCACACAAAGATGAATTAAAAGTGGATGTTGGCTCGTTTGGGGGATTGGTACCTTCAAACTTAAAGGGTGGCATTCAAGAATTAGATGAAGGCGGCGTTGCTGGTTACAAGTGTTTCTTGGCAACCTGTGGGGACCGGTCGATCGACGGTGATTTTGAAAACGTTGATGACTACTCCCTGTATGAAGGGATGAAGCAAATTGCCAAGACGGGTAAAGTCTTAGCCATTCATGCCGAAGACGCAGCCATTACCGATCGCCTGGGCGAAATTGCTAAGGCAGAAGGCAAGACCACGTTGGCAGACTACGTAGACACGCGCCCGGCCTTTACCGAAGTCATGGCCATCAAGAAGGCTATCTTTATGGCCAAGCAGACGGGCTGCCGGATTCATATCTGTCACGTTGCTTGCCAAGAAGGGGTTGACGCAGTTATCCAAGGTCGCGCTGAAGGTGTCGACGTTACCTGTGAAACCTGTGTTCATTACCTATACTTCGCCAAGGATGAACTGGATGCCATTGGTGCCGTGGTTAAGTGTTCACCACCAATCCGGGAACAAGCCCAACAAGATGCTTTGTGGGACCGGGTTGAATCAGGTGCCATTAGCTTCGTGACATCCGACCATTCACCATGTACGCCTGACCTGAAGGATACCGACAATGCATTCGATGCATGGGGTGGAATTCCAGGTGTTCAAAATGACGTTGACGTGATGTACGATGAAGCCGTTCAAAAGCGCGGCATGTCATTGACGCATTTCGCACAAATCATTGCTTCGAACCCAGCAGACCGTTACAACTTGGATGACAAGGGTCGGATCAGTGTTGGGAAGGATGCCGACTTCGTTCTGATCAAGCCAAATGCCCCATACACCTTGAAGGCAGAAGACTTGGAATACCGGAACCAAATCAGTCCATACATTGGCCGTGAAATTGGTGCACAAGTGATGCAAACCATCTTACGTGGCCAAACCATCTACAGCAAGGAAGCTGGCGTGACGTCTAACTTCCCTGGTCAGTTTATCGAAAAAGCTTCTAACAAAGTTGCAGAGACCGTTTAGTTTTAGCTAAACAACAGCTGCTACCCAAAGAACAGAGCAATCCGTCTTCGAGAGTATTATCGGGGAGGATTGCTTTTTGTGTCAAGCACGTGGCGTAAGGTGGCAGGTCTAGGAATGTACCTTTCGAAACACGTTATGGCAAAGTGGTGGTCCGGCGATGGCCCAGCCAGTTGTCCAATCTGCATAACTGCCAAGCCCCCACTAGCAAAATGTGAAAATCCCTGATAACGCTAAAGAAAACGCCAATCAAGGTGATCAGAGCGTGAAAATCAAGCCATACTCGGTTATCTAAGGATTCAGACACTGTCTAACTGGCGGTGACCAGGCACAGTCTAAGACTAGAAGGGACGCCAATCCCAATAACATCAAGGCATTTCCTTCGAAAGTGACGTGACAAGTCTTATCCGCTGCGATACGAGCACAACGCAGTAGCTGGCCTACTTTCACCGCAAAGTTCACGAATTTTTGCGATCAAAGAGGGGGATTTTTGTCGAATTTGGTGGAAATGCAACAATTTCACGATTGAATTTAGCCAAAGTAACTAATGATGATGGTAATGAAAGCGCATACAATAAGCTTGTAACATAATATGAAGGAGGTTCAAATTATGGAACTCGAAAAAGTTGTTGATGAACGACTTAAGAAATTGTCATCGATCGGTAGCGATCCAACAGGTGGGATGACGCGGCTACTTTACTCCGACTCTTGGTTGGAAGCCCAGAAGTACGTCAAAGCACAGATGGAATCATCCGGAATGGCAACCCAGTTCGATGATGTTGGTAACTTGTTTGGGCGGATCGAAGGTTCCGAGAAGCCAGAAGAAACCATCATGACGGGTTCACATATTGATACAGTAGTTAACGGTGGGACACTCGATGGCCAATTTGGGGTTGTTGCTTCACTGACCGCTGTCCAGTTCTTACAAGACAAATACGGCGCACCAAAGCGGTCACTTGAAGTGATCTCCATGGCCGAAGAAGAAGGTAGCCGGTTCCCAACCGTATTCTGGGGCAGCAAGAACTTTGTCGGTATTGCCAATAACGCCGAAGTCAAAGACGTTGCCGATGCTAGTGGCAAGAAGTTCGCTGATGAAATGCACCGTCAAGGTTTTGATTTTAGTGCGAAGCAAACGCGGCGTGATGACATCAAGGCCTTCGTTGAAGAACATATTGAACAGGGAAGCATCCTCGAAAGAGAACACGAACAGATCGGGGTTGTGAACAGCATTGCCGGCCAACGGCGGTACGATATTACCTTAAAGGGTGAAGCCAACCATGCCGGAACCACGCCACTGAGTTACCGTCATGATGCTGTCTACGGGATGGCTAAGATTGTGAATGACGCTTTGGACAAGGCTCATGAGATTGGCGATCCACTGGTCTTGACGTTTGGTAAGGTTGTGCCAAAGCCTAACACGGTTAACGTGGTTCCTGGGGAAGTCCTCTTCACCATGGATTGCCGTCACACCGATGCCGATTACTTAGTTAAATTTACCACTGAGATTGAAAACATGATGCGCGATGTTGCCAAAGATATGGGCTTAGACATCAACATCGATCTCTGGATGGATGAGAAACCAGTGCCAATGAGTCAAGATATTGTTGATACCATTGAAGGCCAAGCCAAGGCAGGAAACTACAAGTATCGCGTGATGCACAGTGGTGCCGGCCATGATTCTCAGGTTATTGCGCCAGTTTACCCAACGGCCATGATCTTCGTGCCAAGTATCAACGGGGTCAGCCATAACCCAGCCGAAAACACCAAGTTTGAAGACCTGGTTGAAGGTGTGAAGTTGATGGCAGACACACTTTACCAATTGGCTTACAAATAACTTACTTAGTAAAACCACACAAAACTATTCAAAAAAGGGAGACTTGATCATGAGTTACAAAAACAATCGTACCGGTTACCAAAAGCAATTATTGGGTTCACGTTCCGTCGTTAAAGCAGGTAACTTCGCTTTGATTCCTAACGATGGCTTAGTTAAAAACAACGTACCTGGTTTTGAAAATGTAGACGTTTCCATCATGGGAACCCCACGCTTAGGTGCCCACTTCGTTGACTACATTGCCAGTTTCCAAAAGGGCGGTAAGCACACCGGATTTGGTGGCGAAGGCATCGAAACAGTTGCTTATGTTGTTTCTGGTAAATTAAAGGTTTCCGACGGTAAGGAAGAAAACATTCTGACTGATGGTGGCTACGCTTACTTCCCAGAGAGTGTCATCATGACCATGGAAAACGCGCAAGACGAACCAACTGAAGTCTTCCTCTACAAGAAGCGTTACCAACCAATCGCCGGTCACAAGGCTTACAAGATCGTGGGCAACACGCACGACCGGGCACCACAAGACTATGAAGGCATGACCGATGTTCACCTGTGGGACTTCTTACCAACTGACGATTTAGGCTTCGACATGAACATGCATATCTTGGCTTTCGAACCAGGTGCTAGCCACGCTTACATCGAAACCCACTATCAAGAACATGGCGCTTACTTAATCAGTGGTTCTGGGATGTACAACCTGGACAATGGCTGGTACCCCGTTGAAAAGGGTGACTACCTCTACATGGGCTCTTACTCACCACAAGCTGCTTACGCTGTAGGCCGTGGCGAACCCTTAGCTTATGTATACTCCAAGGATGCTAACCGCGATCCAGAAATCTAACACACGACGACACACGCACACTAGACTCGGAGGGACAGCATATGTCAGATTCAGGAATTACGCTAGTTGACGCACAAGAACTACAAGATTTAATGATGAACAAGTTTATCGCCGCCGGGTTACCCCAGGTTCCTGCCGAAGAAACAGCACGGCATCTGACCTACGCCGATGCCTGTGGGATTCACTCCCATGGGACCGTGCGGGTAGCCTACTACGCTGAACGAATTGCCAAGGGTGGGGTCAACCTCGCACCGAACATTAAGTTCGAAAAGACGGGGACTTCTACCGGAGTCGTTCACTGTGACAATGGGATGGGACAGTATGTCTGCAATGAAGCACTGACTTACGCAATCGGTATGGCCAAGGAAACTGGGACTGCCGTTGTCGGTGTGGAAAAGACCGGTCACAGTGGGATGCTTTCCTACTACGTGAAGCGCGCTGCTGAAGAAGGGTTAGTGGCCATCGCCATGTGCCAATCCGACCCAATGGTAGTGCCTTACGGTGGTAGTGAAAACTACTTTGGAACCAACCCAATTGCTTTCTCCGCACCACGTTCAAGTGGCGAGCCACTGGTCTTCGATATGGCGACCACGGTTCAAGCTTGGGGGAAGGTTCTGGATGCTCGGTCAAAGAACCGTGCCATTCCAGACACCTGGGCAGTTGATGGCAACGGGGACCCAACCACGAATCCACACGACGTTCGTGGCCTGCTCCCAATTGCTGGGCCTAAGGGTTACGGGTTGATGATGTTAGTTGACGTGGTAGCCGGCTCCTTACTCGGCTTGCCATTTGGGAAGCACGTCTCCTCAATGTACGCCGACTTGACTGAGAAACGGAACTTGGGGCAATTCTACATCTTGATCGATCCAAAGAAGTTCACGGATCCAGATGCTTTTGCTAAACAAGTGCAACAGATGACCGAAGAATTACATGAAATGCAACCAGCTAAAGGCTTTGATCAAGTTTACCTGCCAGGTGAACGGAGCCAGATTCGTCGGAAGAAAGCGATGAAGGACGGCATCGAAGTTGCAACTGAAATTTATGATTACCTGAAGAGCGATACGGTTCACTTTGATAAGTACAATGGGCAAGGTGCCTTCGCCGAATAATTTTAACGAAAGAGAGTTGATAACTATATGCTGCACACAGTAATTGAAAAGAATAGTTATCAGGACTCCATCGTGCTCATGCTGTTGACGAATTATCTGGAAACCCTAGATGGCGTCAACAATGTACAAGTCATGATGGGAACCCCTGCTAACAAAGATATCTTTAAGACCGGAGGCTTGGCTACTGCTGAATTGGAAGCCGCAACCCCTAACGACATGGTGGTGGTCCTCGACGTTGATAACGAAGATCTCATTGACGACGTGGTCAAGAAAGCCAAAGTCTACTTGGATGAACAATCCAATGGGAGCGACGATGAGAACAGTGGCGAGGAACGGGTCAAGACTTGGGACAAGGCCTTAGAAGTTGCTAAGGATGCACCAGTTGCACTGATTTCTGTGCCCGGTGTCTACGCCGCAAGTGAAGTTGAAAAGGCTTTGGATGCTGGCAAGAACGTGTTCTGTTTCAGTGACAACGTGACGATTGAAGACGAAGCGCGTTTGAAGCAAATGGCCCACGAAAAAGGCCTGCTGCTGATGGGTCCCGACTGTGGGACCGGGATTGCGAACGGCTTACCCTTAGCCTTTGCTAACCGAGTGCGCAAAGGTAGCATCGGCATCGTTGGCGCTTCTGGAACCGGGATTCAAGAAGTGACCGCCATCATCCATAAGATGGGTGAAGGGGTCACCAACGCTATCGGAACTGGTGGTCGTGACTTGAAGGCCAAAGTCCAAGGGATTACCTTCAAGGACAGCATTGCCTTACTGGACCAAGATCCAGACGTTAAGGTGATTGTGGCCATCTCGAAGCCACCTGCAAAGGAAGTCCGTGATGACGCGGTTGACCTGTTACGGGCAGCTAAGAAACCAGTCGTTGCCATCTTCTTAGGTGAAAAGCCAGAAGCCCATGAAAAAGGCCTCTACAGAGCCTACACGTTGGAAGAAACGGCGAAGATTGCGGTCGGTTTACTCCACGGTCAGGAACCCACTGGGAACGAAGATGTTGCCGTTAAGGTACCAGACGTGAAATTACAACCACGACAGAAGTACATTAAGGGGTACTACTCCGGCGGGACGTTAGCCTATGAAGCAGCAACCTTAATGAACAACACGTTAGGTCTTCACGCTGAAAATGGTGTCGATGGGTCAATCTTGAAGAAGGACGGTTACGAAGTCTTAGACCTCGGGGATGATGTCTTTACTCAGGGCCGGCCACATCCAATGATCGATGCGACAAAGCGGAAAGAAATGATGGTTTCGGCGGGCCAAGACCCAGAAACTGCCGCAATTCTGCTGGATATCGTGCTTGGTTACGGGACGACTGACGACATGGCGGGCGATTTGAAGGACACGATCATCAAGGTCAAGGCAGATGCCAAGGCTGAAGGTCGTGAACTGCCAGTGATTGCGACTATCGTCGGCACTGACATGGATCCACAGGACTACAGTCAACAACAGCGGACTTTAGCAGAAGCAGGTGTCATTATCTGTGAAAACAACGCGCAAGCTGTTAAGACTGCTCTAGCTATCGTGGGTCATCCGGTTGAAGAGCAACCCTTACCAATCTTGCCAGAAAAGCCATCGAACGTGAAGATGCCAGCCGTTTCTGACAAACTGAAGGAAATGCTGACGGCTACTCGGTTCTTGAACATTGGGTTGGAAAGCTTTGCGGAAGCAATTAATGAAAGTGGCGGGAGTGCTGTCCAGTTTGACTGGAAGCCAATCGCCGGAGGAAACGTTGAGCTGCAAAAGGCCTTACTGTTCCTCAATAAAGTTGATCTGAAAGTAGGGGTGTAATGAATGGTTTATAAAAGCATAGACGAAGCCAATCAGGCGGTTGTCTCCAAAATTATTGCCGGTTCACCATTCCTATTGGATGTTGTTCCCGCAATCGATGTTATCGATGAATTCAAGCACGGCAAGGTTCTGCTCCACGCCGGTCCACCAATCACTTATGACAACATGATCGATCCAGTCCAAGGTGCCTGCATTGGTGCAGCCATGTTCGAAGGATGGGCAGACAATGAAGATGACGCGCGCAAACTCATGGAAAGCGGCGAAGTCACTCTCATTCCTTGCCATCACGTCGACGCGGTTGGCCCAATGGGTGGCATTACCTCAGCGCACATGCCACTCGTGGTTGTTGAAAACCGGACTGATGGCAATCGTGCTTACTGCACAATGAACGAAGGTATCGGTGCCGTCTTACGGTTCGGTGCTAACGGGCCAGAAGTTATTGACCGGTTACGCTGGATGCGTGACGTCTTGGGTCCTGTGTTGAGCAAGGCTTTGCAAACGCGCGAACCGTTAAATGTAAACGTTTTAATTGCGAAAGCGATTGCCATGGGGGATGAATTCCACCAACGGAATATCGCGGCATCACTGGCTTTCTTGAAGGAAATGTCCCCAAGCATCGTGGCATTGGATATTGACCAGAAGGATAAAGAAGCCGTTATCAAGTTCTTGGCCGATACTGACCAGTTCTTCCTGAATATTATGATGGCTTCCGCTAAGTCTGTCATGGATGGTGCGCGTCAGATTCAAGAAGGGACGATTGTGACGGCGATGTGCCGGAACGGTTACGAATTTGGCATTCGGATTGCCGGGATGGGTGATGAATGGTTCACCGGACCCGTTAATACGCCACATGGTCTGTACTTCTCTGGCTTCTCCGAAGATGACGCATCTCCTGATATGGGTGATAGTGCCATTACCGAAACGTTTGGGGTTGGTGGATTCGCCATGATTGCTGCACCTGCCGTGACCCGGTTCATTGGGACGGGTGGTTTCTTCGATGCCCTGCACATCAGTGAGGACATGACAGAGATTACCACGGCATCCAACCCGAACTTCCCCATCCCTACTTGGGACTTCCGGGGGATCTCAATTGGGATCGATGCACGGAAGGTTGTTGAAACGGGTATTCTCCCAGTTATTAACACGGGGATTGCCAACAAGAAAGCTGGGTTAGGACAAATCGGAGCAGGGACCGTTAATCCACCGATGGAAGCCTTCGAGAAAGCTGTCCTGGCTTACGCTAAGAAGTTAGGTTTCGAGGAATAAATGCGCGACGTAGAAGTTCTGGGCGACCATGTACTTCTGACTCTAGAAGATAGAGACTGGTACGTTCACAGTGTCTTTGAACATACCTTTAATTTAACAGACAAGCAGCATACGCCGTTGGTGATTCTAACCAGCGACCGCTCAAAACTCTTACCAGGTGGACTCTATCTTCCGCCACGCGACTTTACCGATTTATTGAGTCAGATCAGAGATACCCGCAAAGTTACCTTTCGCGGCGATTCATTCTACATCGAGACTTACCAGGAACTCTGGCGTCTTAAGATTGTCGAGTCGTTTCGCGCCGACCTCTTAACGGAGGGGATTCGTTCAGATCGGTTAGGCTACTTACTGAATAACTGCCGCAACATTGATCGGCAGACTGGATTTGATCAACCATTTCAGGATTTCCTGTCGATGACAAATTCACCGTATCAAAAAGAGACATCTTGGCTAACAAATGCAGTTACCGTCCAATGGGGAGTCGACTTCTTCATTGGCAGAGGCAGGGGGCTCACCCCATCGGGCGATGACTTTTTGTTAGGCTGGATCCTCATTGATTGGCTGAGTGGCAATCATCAGGAGCTGAGAGCGGCGGTCGCTTCTCGAATTGGAGATGCCAGTTATACCACTGATGTTGGCCGAAGCTATCTGTATTACGCCCTACGGCGCCGGTTCAGTAGCGCATTACTGGGCATCGTCCGGTACCTCAAGGGTAACGAACCGCTGGAGAATCTAGATAACCTATTGGCGGAAGCTATTGCGTATGGCAACACGTCGGGTATTGATTGCCTGGCTGGAATCGTGTCAGCGTTAGTGTACAAGCAGGTCAATCTCGACCTTGATTTGAAATATTGATACGGAAGAAAGGGGGGAATCCCAATGGCTAAACGAGTTGTGATTGCGGTCGGCGGCAACGCCATTCTCCAACCGAAGCAAGATCCAACATTTGAAGTTCAGATGACTAACGTTCAGAAGAGTGCTGAGCAAATCGCCAAGATTGAGGCCATGGATTACGAAATTGTGCTGACTTATGGTAACGGTCCCCAAGTTGGGAACATTCTCCAACAGAACGAGCTGGCGAAACATACCGTGCCAGCACTCCCATTGGATGCTTGTAACGGTGAATCTCAAGGATTCATTGGTTACATGCTGGAACAAAGTCTCAAGAATACGTTGCGGCAGAATCAGTCTTCGGCGAACGTGGCAACCTTGCTGACCGAAGTTGAGGTTGATCGCGATGACCCGGCCTTTAAGGATCCTAGTAAGCCAATTGGTGTCTTCTATGATGAAGATGAAGCCAAGCAGCTCCAGGCTGATAAAGGTTGGATGATGAAGGAAGATGCGGGTCGGGGGTACCGGCGCGTGGTGCCTTCACCGATGCCAGCGATGATTCACGGTGTGGATTCCATTAACCATTTATTGGAGCAAAACATCATCGTCATTGCCGGTGGTGGCGGCGGTATTCCGGTCTATCAGGACGAGAACGGCCTGCTCCAAGGGTTAGAAGCAGTCATTGATAAGGATCGGACAGGTCGGAAGTTGGCGGAGCAAGTGAATGCCGACATCTTCATGATCTTGACCGACGTCAGCAACGTCTACATCAACTATGGCAAGCCTAACCAGAAAAAGCTGGAGGCGGTTTGCGTGAAGGAAACCCAGCAATATCTTGATGACGGTCAGTTCGCTGCTGGGAGCATGGGTCCGAAGATTGAATCCGCCATTGCATTCGCCAAAACCGGACGGACGGCAATCATTTGTTCCTTGGATGAGGCCGACCTGGCCTTACAAGGTAAGGCGGGGACGCGGATTAGTTATACTTAACCACAGTGTCACTTAGCTTGATAGGTTGATTGCGGTAAGCGTTAACCAAGGTTGCGGTGAGCATTTGAGAGTAACTGCCGGTGATGACGTATTTTAATTGATCACTTCTCAATGCGCGATAGTGTTGCTGGTTTGAGCCAGCAACGTCAATACGGGTCGACTAGTCGAATTGGAAAGGCATTCTTGCTGGACCGGTTCGGCTATCACCGCAATTCTATTGTGAAGTTTGTTACAACCACATTAAAATTCTGGAGGTAGAATGCTATGAGTCATCGTTTAGATGGAAAAGTTGCGATTGTTACAGGTGGGACGTTAGGGATTGGGTTGGCTGTTGCTGACAAGTTCGTCGAAGAGGGCGGTAAGGTTATGATTACCGGTCGGCACGCTGACGTTGGTGAGAAGGCTGCGAAGAGTATTGGTGGCCCAGATGTGATTCAGTTCTTCCAACATGATGCAACCGACGAACAAGGCTGGCTTGATTTATTTGATACAACTGAAAAGGCCTTTGGTCCAGTAACCACAATTGTGAATAACGCTGGGATGGCCGTTAATAAGAGCATTGAGAATACGACAACCGAAGAATGGAAGCAACAGTTGGCCGTTAACCTGGATGGGGTCTTCTACGGCACCCGGCTGGGGATTCAACGGATGAAGAACAAGCACTTGGGTGCATCCATCATTAACATGTCTTCCATCGAAGGCTTCGTGGGTGATCCTAACTTAGGCGCCTACAACGCTTCCAAGGGTGGCGTGCGGATCATGTCCAAGTCGGCTGCCGTTGACTGTGCCTTGAAGGACTACGACGTACGGGTTAACACCGTTCATCCTGGCTACATCAAGACACCATTAGTTGACGATCTGCCAGGTGCTGAAGCCGCCATGTCAGCCCGGACGAAGACACCAATGGGTCATATCGGGGAACCTAACGATATTGCCTGGATCTGTGTGTACTTAGCCTCAGACGAAGCCAAATTTGCAACCGGCTCAGAATTCGTGGTCGACGGGGGTTACACTGCCCAATAAACTGGCAGTGCATCGCTAAGTGAAAACGTATACAATAGAGTTGTAAATCCAAATCTTGCAGAAGGAGTGACATTCATGGCTAGTGTTTTAGTAACTGCAGCAATTCCACAGTCCGCTTTGGCTATTTTGAAGGAAGCGGGACTGGATGTCGATGTTTATACGGGCAGTGGATTAATCACGAAAGAAGAATTGGTTAAGCGAATCGTGGGTAAGGATTATCTGATTACGCCGCTATCGACTCAAGTCGACAAGGACGTTATCGACGCTGATCCCAACCTGAAGATTATTGCCAACTATGGTGCGGGTTTTAACAACATTGATGCTGCCTACGCGCGGCAAAAAGGTATTCCTGTAACCAACACACCGGAAGTCTCGACCGTTTCAACCGCCGAAGTGACGACGGGTCTGATGATTACATTAGCGCACCGGATGGTTGAAGGCGATAAGCTGATGCGGACAAAGGGATTTGATGGGTGGTCACCCCTCTTCTTCTTAGGCCATGAACTCTCTGGTAAGACACTGGGTATCGTTGGTATGGGCCAGATTGGACAAGCCGTTGCGAAGCGGATGAAGGCGTTCGATATGAACATTATCTATTCACAACGGACCCGGCTTGATCCAAAGGTAGAAGCGCAATTTGACGCGAAATTTGTCAGCTTGGAAGAGTTGATTAAGACAAGCGACGTCTTGAGCCTGCACTGCCCATTAAACGACGCCACGCATCACATGATTGGCGCACCTGAATTCAAACAGATGAAATCCTCTGCAACATTGATTAATGCCGCACGGGGCCCCGTCATTGACGAAGCAGCTCTGCTAGCAGCACTGAAGGCCGGCGAATTGGCTGGCGCAGCGCTGGACGTTTATGAAGCAGAACCGAATGTCGATGATGGCTTCAAGGCACTGGATAACGTCATCCTGACGCCTCACGTTGGGAATGCTACCGTTGAAGCACGGGATGCAATGGCCGCTATTGTTGCCAAGAACACCGTTCGGATCGATCAAGGACAGGAACCACTGCACATCGTTAATTAACACCACCTTCATATTATGATTAGAGAATAGTTTTGGCGGAAGCGACTCAGACATGGGTGCTTCCGCTTTTTTGTTGTCACTGGATAAAGCTGGTCGTCTACGGTTTTCAGAATTTCGCCTGCTGTGGGGGCCGCCCTGTAGCCAAGAAGCGGGCTGCCAGCTCAGACTTTATGGTTAATTCAGCCATAGGAACGACAGTGAAATGTTAGTGATAATCAGGCTTTTTTAAGGATTCTATAGTTGCTAAAGAAGTGAACAAAGCAAGTAACGACTCTAGATGTCATTTGTTACGTGACATATGGATGAAGAACTTTTTTGGTAATTTAAGGATTTCGTTGATCATAACAGACCCCTTCGTAAATAGCGACAACTATCGTATTGGGGGCCTGGACGGTTGAAGCGGTCGTTGATTCTTCAAGGTAACCACTCCTGCCGACAATCACCGTGACGGTAGACTAATGGTGATTGCGTAGGTTTGTAGGGCACACAAAAAGGGAGCAGTCGCCACTGCTCCCTCACACGACACCACACTAGACTTGCGGTTACCCATAGTATACGCCGTTCACGAATATAGGACAACGCTTTCATTCGGGACTTGATTATTTGCGCAAGGACACAAAAAAAGGAGCAGCCATGACAGTCGTTAATAAGACGACCCCTGCTCCTCCTTCGCATACGGTAAAACCGCACTAGACTTTGCGAGTCTCTAGTATACCGGAACTTGAGAAAATTGACAAGGGTCATGTCAGGCTACCAGAACATAACCGACAAAGGCGCTGCCCACACCCAAGGTCGCGGATATGGCTAAGTAACTCATCGCCATAATGGGCCTGTGATCAACCAGCTTGATAAAATCGTTGGTGAACGTGGAGAAGGTTGAGAAACCGCCCAGGAATCCACTGGCGACCTGAAAGAGTAATGCGGTCGGTGCCAACAGCCCGGTTGCGATTCCCAATAGGCCAGAGCCAAGAATATTAATGGTGACGGTGGCGACTGGGAACGACGTTGGCCGAATGACCAGGTCGGTGACATAGCCCACCGTGAAGCGAGTCAGGGCGCCGCAACCGCCGGCCAAGCAGATGTAGAGGATTGCCAGCATACGCTCACGCCCTTTCGGTGACGCGAGCGCTGGTACGGAAACCCAGAATTGCGGCGCCACAGCCCAGTAACAAGCTAGCAAACCAGTAGGCGAGGGCCAAACCTATAGCGCCTTGTTGTAGGAGGGCTACCACGTCCATGGAGAAGGTTGAAAAGGTCGTGAAGCTCCCAACGAGGCCGACAGTTAGACCGGCCATAACGGTCTCCGAGAGGGGAATTAGGGTGGGAAGCGTTTTAGAAATAAAGGCAAGGAGAAAGGATCCGGCCACATTAATCAGAAGAATGGTCGTCAAATGGTGGGTGGTCATCACTGTCAGACCAAGCCGCAAGAGACTGCCACAGAAGGCAAAAGCAAAGATAGTGCTGAGCTTTTTAAACACGCTGAAGACCTCCAATTTGGGATGAAGCTACAAACACCCATAGGCGCAGCCACCCACGATTGATTGAAACATCTGGCAGTGGGCAGCACGCTTATGGGTGTTTGCTGGGAACTATGTGGATTACAGGGGGAATGACGCTATGTCAAAATGATGGAGAACTCGCTGAACGCGAGGGCTAGGCGTTCGCTTGCTTCTTATGCAAGTTGGCCAGTAAGAACAGGATAGTTCCGACAGCCAGCAGGATAATGGCAATGTAGAAACCTAGAACCTTGGAACCGGTAGCGTCAGAGATACTCCCAGTTAAGGCAGGGGCGATGATGGATGACATCATTCCGAAGAAGTTGAAGACCCCTAACGTTGTTCCGACGCCGACTGCGGGGGCATTTTCACCCAGCCAAGAGATGATGATCGGTTCAACGGCTAACTTACCCAGGAATCCGTAAAGAATCAGGGCGGTCAGCAGGAAGGCAGAGGAGGTTGCTTGCACCGTCAGGAAGAGCATTGCGGCGGAAAGCAATTCCAGAACCACGATGAACTGAATCTTTTTATTTAAGTATTTGTCAGCTAATTTACTGAAGAAGAGGGCGCCGGGAATCGAAGCGAAGGCGACCAGTGATGAGGAGAAACCAATGGCAGCACCGTGGAAACCTCGTTCAGTTGCCAGGAAGTTTGGTAACCAAGTCACAATCATGTAGTAGGCGTAGCAGGTTGCGAAATATAAAATGTAGGCGAAGAGCATCTTGGGCTGGAAGAGGGTACTGAGTGACACCTTTTCCTTAACCTTAGGTTCCGCGGCGGCAGCGGCCTTAGCGGCTTCTTCGGCAGCCTGAATATTCACAATGTCGTCTTTGTTGCTCTTAATAATAGCTTGGAATGCAATAACCATGCAGATAATCATGACAATCGTGATGTACATCATCGTTTGCCAAGGCATGCCTTGTTGGGCGACTAAGAAGCTTGACAGAATCATCCCAAGACCGGAACCAACGGCGGAACCACTGTTCACGATGGCCGTCGAGAAGCTCTTCTTGTCAGCGGGGATGTTCTGCGAGGTCAGGGAGTAAGCGGAACCGTAGAAGGAGCCACAGCCTAATCCAGCTAAGACGGAGCCCACGTAGATCATCTGAATGGAACTAGCCATAGCCACGATGAGGGCGGCGATAGCGAATAAAATAAATCCAGGAATCAACACGCGCTTTTTCCCAATCTTATCGACCAGGAAGCCCGCGGGAATTTGCATAATGACGTAACCTAAGAAATAGAAACTTGAGATAGAACCTAACGCGGTGTCAGAGACCCCGCCGCCAAGTGATGAGCGGATTTGGGGGTAGACCGGCGCAAGGGCAGAACGGTAGATCCAAATGGTAATCCAGCCGGCACAGAGTAAGATAACGATCTTCTTCCAATAGGCCATACCTGATTTTTCTGTAACTTTGTCCATGATAAGTCCTCCAATTTCACCATATATGTAAACGCTTACAAGAATAATTATAAGGAGATTCACAAGAAATTCATTGCATACTCTGCACCATAAATTAATGGAATTTGTCTATTTTAGCTAAATGTGTTTTAATTGGATAGGTGAAAGCGCTAACTTTTATTTAAGGAGGCTAATCAAAGTGAGCACACTCAAAGAGTTACTGAACTTACCACGATTTTCTGATTTGGAAGTCCTGTCGATTCACAAAGATATGGCACGGCCAGTCGAAAGCGTCGAGATTACTGAAACCCCTGACGTTGCCAATTTTATTCCAGAACACGTCGTTATCCTGACAACGGCAATGATCTTCCGGAATGGTCAGGAGAAGCTGAAACCATTTCTGGCATCGCTCGTCAAACATAAAGTGGCCGCCCTGGGCATTAAGGTCGGCCGATTCATCGAAGAGATCGATCCAGCCGTGATTGCTTACGCGACGGAGATCGACCTCCCTTTAATTAAGATACCAAGTACCCAACCCTTGGGCGGCTTGCTGTATCAAATGCAAAGCTATCTGATGGATAGCAAGACGGAACAACTTACATATGCGTTAGATATTCAAAAGAGCTTCTCAAACTTATTGATGCACGACGTGAGTAATGGACGGTTCGTGGCGGAACTGGGCAAAATTATTAACGCGCCAGTCATTATGCTGAATCCCTGGCACAAGGTGATTGGGAGTTCCCAGTATTTCTCGGAATCGGATCATCCGGCGTCGTTTTACGCGGAGCAACTGACCCCGAAAAACTATGAAAAGATTAATGAGGATAAGAGCAATATCATGATTAAGGATATCAAGGGCGAGGAGATTCAGGTCCTGGGTTATCCGGTTAAAGTAGCCAATTATTTTCCATACTATTTGCTCGTGCTAAAGCCGGAGCAGATTCCGTATCCAATTTCGGAGTTTGCAATTGAGCAGGCAGTATTGGTGCTCACGTTTATTCTTTATAAGAATCAGAAGGTTCAGGAGTTCTTCGACATCATGAAGAGTGACTTTCTCTCCCAGTTGATTAAGGCCAAGACGGATCAGAATAATGAGAACCGCGATTGGATTGACCTGGGCGAGAATTATGGCTTGATTCAAAGCGATTACTATCGGATTGCGCTGGTGTACTGTGTGCCTAACGAGAAGAGTGAGAATCAGATTTTTTATCGAAAGGAAGAGGCCGAGGTCGCGAATAGCTGGCTGCAAGAACAGCTGCCGTTGAAGATTCGAGACGTGGTGGCCTTCAAGGTCAAGAATAGCAATGATATTGCCCTGTTGTTCCAGTCCAAGGAAGTTAGCTTTGAACGGACGGTTAAGACGTTGATTAAGAGCTTGAAGACGGAACTGGCTATCAACTTGAGCTTCTCGTTTGGTAATCCGTATGATGAGATTGAGGAGATCTCGAGTTCCTACGTGGAAGCAAAATTGACTCTGGATGAGGTTAAGCAGCAGGAGACGCCGGACATGCTGAACTACTACCATCCACGGGGGTTGATCAGTCTGTTTGAAGGGGCCAACGACGAGGATATCCACTATTATTGTGAAAAGGTGTTGAAGGATTTGGCGTACCCTACAGATGCCTCCACGATTGACTTGCGAAAAACGCTGCAATATTACCTGGATTATAATTGTGAAATCACCAAGACGGCGAACACCTTGTATCTCCACCGGAATACGATTAAGTACCGGATTAAGCAGTGTGAAAAGATTCTGGGACAGTCGGTTAAGAATCCCCAGACCAGTTTGAATCTGCGACTGGCGTTGGAGCTGTCTAAGGTTGGGGATATTGCGATAGGGTAAAAAAGAGTAGAATGTGCTTTATAGTTGAGCCCGTTCATGTAATACTAAGTTTAAAATGCAATCAAGGAGCATGAATATGTCGATAACAAATTATAATTTTGAAGACTTAGATACTTACTTGGGAAAACAATATTATATCCCAGATTATCAAAGAGATTATTCTTGGGATATGACCCAGCTTGAAGATTTTTGGTTTGACCTGCTTTCTGTCGGAAATGATCCAGATGATTCTGAACACTTCTACGGACAAGTAGTCGTTCATAAGAGTTCAGAAAAGGACGGGGAAAAGGCAAAAAATCAAAGATATATTATTGATGGTCAGCAAAGAACGATTACTAGTGTGATTTTTTTGTCAGTAATAAGAAATTTTTTAAATAAACTGTCGAGTGATGCAAAACAGGGGAGTGATTTAAAAAGTGATGTTGGATACGACATCGATGATATAACGACCAAAAGTATCGGTAGGTATACAAATCGCAGGGATGAACGCCATTTATTCTTGAATGACACAGATAGCAAATTCTTTGCCGACTATATCCAGTCGGTCGAACATAGTACTTTGCACTTTAAAGAAGATCGGTCATCAAATGTCAGAATTAAGAAGGCTTACGAATACTTCTCTACTGAGATTCAAGGCGAGTTAGAAGGCAAAGAATCAACTGCTAGGTATGAGTTGCTGAAGGCATATTGGAAAGACCTTACGGAGAAATTTAAAGTCATGTATGTGGAAACTGATGACTTAAATGAAGCATTTATAATTTTTGAAACTTTAAATGATCGTGGAAAGAGCTTGGCAACCTCTGATTTACTGAAGAATCATTTATTTAGCCATGCTGGAAAAAAAGATATCGATGTTGTAGAAGGTAATTGGTCCGAAATGGTAAATGATCTTGGAAAGGCGGATACAACGAAATTTATCCGTTCATTTTGGAACTCAAGGTATTCGTTTGTCAGAGAACGTGGACTTTACAAGGCCTTAAAGGGAAGTCTGGTAAGTGAAGTTAAGCTAAGTGAAGATTTATCAAGCTTAGCAAGAGTTTATAACAATCTTGAGTTTCCTAAGACAGGCGATTACTTTGAGAACGAGGAAGTCAGAAGGGATCTAATTTCTTTAAATCGTCTGGGCGCAAAGTCATATTATCCAATTGTCTTAGCAATTGTGTCTAAAGGCAAGGATGTTTCGAAATTGCATAAGGTTTTAGAAACTCTTGAAACGTTAGTTGTTAGAAACTTTGTAATTTCTGGTTTAACGGCAAATAAGTATGAAGTCTTTTTTGCAAGGGCAGCCATGAATTATTATTCAGGCGTCATTGATATTGAAACATTAATCAATTCTCTTAATAAAAAAATGGTTTCTGATCCTGAATTTAGAAATAATTTTACAACGGCTATTGTCAAACAAAGGGAAGTTATTCGCTACCTACTGAGACAATTAAATTCAGTTTATGTAGGATTCGATGAAGTAGAAGTGGTTAGAGATAATGATGCTGTTCATATCGAACACATTTTTCCTCAACGGCCGCATAAAGATACTTGGACTAGCTTTGACGATGTCGAAAGCACCGAATATTTATGGCGAATTGGAAATCTGACACTTTTAAGTAAAAAGCTTAATCAAAAGATTGCCAATTCAGGCTTCGACGTAAAGAAAGAAGAAGCCTATGAAAAATCGCAAATTGCGATTACTAAGGAACTTCTGAATTATGCCGATTGGACGCCAGAAAGTATTGATGACAGACAAAAGGGGCTTGCAGAGACAGCACTTAATATCTGGAAAAGAACCGTTGATAAAAAAGTTGAAATCATAGAGTAATTTGATTGTAGAGGTATTATGCGATTTTTAAGAAGTGGTTGCGTATGTTATATTATTGCGTTGCCACTTTTATTGTCCAATAATCATTGCAGAATTCGAGGCAATTTTGTAATAAAGCAGCCCGCATTCATTGCACCCTAACCATCTTTCCACTAAGCTAAGGGAAATAAGCCCCAACACGAAATGGAGGAATGGCGATGACAACCCCACTAAGATTTGACGAAACACACTATCAGTCGGCACAGGTGACTGTCAATGGGCGAGCCTTGCGGTACCGGGCCTTTCTTGGTTTGGACTATGTCACTATACCGGTTGATGCGATTCAGCAGCTCAACGTCTTTGTGCCAGAGCCATACTTTAACAGTGGTCAGGTCAACGGCTACACGCGAGTCACGGCCCCCATCTTCATGCCCAACACGGTCGGCGGTTACCTGCCTGGACCGCGTGATTTTCCTGGCAATCAGGCATCCTTTAGTCGAGGCGCGACGATTCTGCAGGCCCTGTCACGTGGTTACGTCGTCGTTTCCGCTGGCCTGCGTGGTCGAACCTCCAAGACATCACAGGGGGAATATAGCGGCAAGGCGCCGGCATTTATTGTCGATATGAAGGCTGCTATTCGTTATGTCAAATTTAACGCCGGCTGGATTCCCGGCAATCCGGATCGAATCATTACCAACGGCACCAGTGCTGGTGGGGCGATTTCAGCACTCGCCGGTGCCAGTGGCAATACAGATTTCTTCGAGACGGCCCTGCAAGCGTTGGGGGCGGCGCCGGCAACTGATGACATTTTTGCTGTATCGGCCTACTGTTCCGTTCATAATCTGGAGCACGCCGACGCCGCTTACGAGTGGCAGTTCAATGGCCTGATCGACTGGCATCAGCAACGGTACACGGTCGTGAATAATCAAGTGAAGCGGACCTCAATTTCTGGTGAGTTGACGGCAAACGAGCAACAACTTTCTAATGAATTGAAATCGGCATTTATTCCCTATCTCAATCACCTTGAGTTAAAGGATCACGCAGGCAATCCCTTACAGCTACAAGCCGATGGGTCCGGTAGTTTTCGCCGGTTTATCGATGATTATCTAACCGTTTCTGCACAGCGGGCGCTCTCGGCGGGGGCCGACGTGACGGCCGTTCAGGGCGTGAAGGTCAATAACGGTCGGGTAGCAAGTCTCGACTGGTCGGCCTATCTCCAAGGGATTGGCCGAATGAAACGGGTGCCGGCCTTCGATGCACGCGACTTGAGCAGTCCAGAGACGGCCCTGTTTGGGAGTCGACTATTGGCTGCACGGCACTTCACGGCCTTCGGGCAGGAACGCAGTGCGGTCCCCGCTCAGCTGGCCGATGCCAGCCTGGTGGCGGCTATCAATCCGCTGACCTATCTCACGTCTCATCAGTGTCAGATTGCCCAGCACTGGCGTATTCGTCATGGTGCGGCGGATAGGGACACATCATTTGCGATTCCCGTGATTCTGGCGACAAAATTACAAAATCTGGGACTTGATGTGGACTTTGCTCTGCCGTGGGGTCGGCCCCACAGTGGTGACTATGATTTACCGGAACTTTTTGAGTGGATCGATAAGCTTTGTCAACCCGCAACAGAATAGGTGTTAACGACGGTCGACACGATAGGTGGCGACCGCTTTTTATACGCTTTCAGATAAAAGTACTTGCTTAAATATACCTAGTGGGGTATATTTGAAATCGTTGTTGGTTGCGGAAAAATAATTTATCATAATTGGCGATAACTGTGATAACACACTGAAAGATCACACTATTGCTTGCTCTTAGCCGAGAACTTCGCAGCTAACTATTAAATACCTATCAGGGTATCTTGGAGGGCGACAGATGATTAAAGAAATTCATGACCAAAACTTTGAACAGGAAACAAATACCGGGGTTACCGTCGTTGATTTTCGGGCCGACTGGTGCCCACCATGTAAGATGATGGATCCCATCTTAAAGAGCCTTTCCGAAAGTGATGCCTTCAAAACAAAAGTCACGTTTACATCGCTTAACGTTGACCACGACCAAGAAGTTGCCGGAAGTTTTGACGTGCAAGGGATTCCCACATTCTTAATCAAGAAGGATGGGCAGGTAGTCGAGCGTTTAGTTGGCGCCCGGCCAAAACCAGCGTTTGCGGCAGCACTGCAGAAGGTTTTGGACGAGAGCTGATTTGAATTCATCTGAAGTAGAGGCGGCTAAAACCAGTTGGCGACATCGTGATTGGTGTCCACAACGGCTGTAGAGTTTGCCAATGTTAATCAGTCATCGCTTAGAGAGTAAGGCCACGTTGCGGCGTGGCCTTTTTTACTGTCCACCGTAACCCCCGCATTTCGGTTTACTTTCAGCGCTGAATCGCCTATGGTAGGCTAAAACGATAAGAAAGGGTGGTGTAGGTTATGAGCAAGCTTTACGGTTACGTGCCGTTGCTGACGGGACTGGGCAGTTTGTATTTCTTATTAGTCATGTCGCTGGTTCCTTCGTCAACGAGCAGTCTCGGCGTGGACTTTAGCTGGCATAATCCAGATGTTGTGGCGGTTGCCCTGATTCTGGTCGTGGTCGTTGTTACGGCATGCGCCAAAAGCCTGGCGAGCAAGCGCATTGGGCTTTTGGTTAACGGCATCATCATCTTGGGAATGACCGGTGACCTCCTGCATACGCAGCATTCACCATTACTCACGGACTATGTCTGGCTTTGGGGGCTCCTGATGCTGTTTGATTTTTGTTTACTCTGCTGGGGCAGTTATCAATTATGGCGTTACAAGAAATAAAAATGGCTCACCAGAAATCTTGATCTAACGGGATTTCTGGTGAGCCATTTTCAGTTCGTTATTGAATTTCAGACTTGTGTTTAATGGTGTCTTCCTCGGTGATCTCACGAACGACCCGGCACGGATTGCCAACAGCCAACGAGTTATCGGGGATATCACGGGTGACGACTGAGCCGGCACCGATGACGCAGCCATTGCCAATAGTGACGCCACCAATGACGGTCACGTTGCTGCCGAACCAGCAGTTGTCACCAATCTTGATGGGCTTGTCGTATTCGATATCGAATAGGGAACCGTCTGCGTGAGGCTGAAGGTTCCGTTCCTGGTAGCACAGAGGGTGCATGGGCGTTACCAGCGTGACGTTGGGGCCGAACCAGACGCTATCGCCAATGGTCACATAGCCACAGTCCAGCACAGTAAAGTTAGCGTTAGCGTAGAAGTGTTTGCCCAGGTGGGTATAGCTCCCGTAGTCAAAGAAGATTGGCCCTTGAAGGTAGGTGCCTTCGTCGTGGTTCGGAACTAGTTTCTTGAGAATCTCCTCACGCTTCTCAGTCTCGTCGTCAAAGGTCATGTTGTATTCTTGCGACAGCCGATGAGCGTAATGAAGCCGTTCTTGTAGCATAGGATCGGATGGGTCGTAAAGCTTACCCGCTAACATTTTTTCTTCTTCAGTCATGTCAAAAGTCCTCCTTTGTTAAATCACAATGCCCTCACAGTGGTCAACTTCGTGCTGAATAATCTGAGCCACGAAACCGGTAAAGGTCTGGTGCTGACGCTGGAAATTCTGATTTAAAAAGTCCACGTCAATCGTTTGGTAGCGTGTCGTTGGTCGTTCACCAATCAACGAGAGACACCCCTCGCTGGTCTGAAAGGGACCGACTTTTTTGGTGATCTGGGGATTGATCATGGCTATGGGGAGCACACCCATATCAACCACGATAATCCGTTTATTAACGCCGATCATGTTGGCAGCCATGCCAACGCAATTTTTGCTGTTGGCTGTTAAGGTATCGCGTAAGTCCGTGACAACCCCTGCGTCAAGCTTAGTGGCCAGCTGGGCCTTTGTGCTGAGCTTTGTGGGATCGTGGACGACAGTTTTAATCATTGCTTTCCTCCAAAATTTGTTTGAGTTTGTTGGTCGTCTTGTAGTTGCGGGCACTGGTTTGCTGGTAGAACGGGGTGCCCATGATTTTCGAGTAAAACGAGCGGCTGAAATGGGTCCGCAGTGTGGATGTCCAGAAGATCACGTTATGGGTGATCAATACCTGGTCATAGTCGGTGGTGATATGGCCGGTTAACCAGCTGTCGTGAGCATCGTCATAGGTGTTCAGCTTGAACAGGGCGTTGTGCCGTAGAGTGTCGTCAGCTCCCCACCAGTCCGGCGCTTGGACAAGGTCGGCGAGAAATTCTGATTGCGTCAACAGGCGAAAGTCGATGGAAAAATCAAAATTACGGGTCAGCACCTGTGCCACCAAATGACTGCATTCAGCGGTGGACCGGTCACTGGTGAAAAACAGATTGCCACTGTTAATGTATGACCGCACAGACGCAAATCCAGCGGCCATCAGCAGATCACGCAGATTTGCCATGGGGACTTTGTGGTTGCCACCCACGTTGATTCCGCGTAGAAGTAGGAGATAATTCATGCCAATAATTCCTTTCCAACTATGAAATGGTGAGACCCGTCACCATTACCCAATTCGATAATGTAAGCGTCTTCTCGATTATAGCATGATTGCTGCGTCGGGGCGTGTGGAAGTTTGAGTTGTTGGTTTACTATTCGTCAACTTCTAGTCCTATGCAAGATAGCTCACAAAACGGCGGGCAGCTTGGCTGAGTGTGCCGCGTGGATAGACGAGCTGTAGGTGACTGATCAGTGGCTCACTGAAGGGGCGAGTCACGTCATCTGGGGTGAGAAAGGGCTGTGCGGCCTTGGCAAATAGAAATGTGACCCGTTGTGTGTGGGCAATCATCCCCAGTAACGTTTCGATATGGGGCGTGGTAAACCGGATATTGGGGGTGAAACCAGCCGCTTGGTAGAGGGCCCCAATCTTTTCATAAACGCCGGAACCCGGATTAAGTGTGACAATCTCCGTATCGCGCAGATCGGTCAGGCTAATTGCCGATTGCTTGGCCAAGGGATGGTCGGCAGCCAATACAACACGCAGTTCATCTGTGTCTAGGTTAACCGCTTCGAATTGTGACGTACTGAGTTGCTGGCTCTGGACATCACGCAGAATACCGAGATCACATGCTTGGCTCTGTAGTTGCTTGAGCAAGTCTGCACCTTGAAGCTCCTCCAAGCGAATGTTGATCTGGGGAAAGTCATGCATGAACTGGCTCATCTTGCGGGTTAAACCATACTGGGACATGACAGGAACGCTTCCAATGTGCAGGGTACCCCGTTGCAACGTGCGGTAGTCCTGGAGTTCAGTCTGCATTAACTGATACTGAGATGTGATCGTCTGGGCATAACGGAAGAAGACCTCGCCACTTTCGGTAATGGTTAGTTGGCGCTTGTTCCGTGTTGAAATCAGGCTGGTGTTCAGTTCATCTTGCATGCTACGCAAGCGTTTAGATAATGCCGATTGTGTGATGTTCAGTTCGACCGCGGCGTCTGAGATGTTGCGTATCCGGTAGAGCACGATGAAACTGTAGAAATCATCTAGCGTCATGTGAGCCCGTCCTTTCTGGTGATGAGTTAAAATAAAAATCTTATTATTCCTTTCAAGCATAACGTTAGTCGGAATTAGAGTTGTTTGCAAGCGTTTTGAGGACTAAAGTGGGTATATAAATGACATGCAGGAGGTAATCTAATGGCAAATGAACCCTATGATCTACGCAAGGTGTTGACTGAATTGAAGACACAACCCGGTCAGTACCACGCAACCGATGTGGCTGTTGACCCCGACGCCGAACTTTCCGGTGTTTATCGCTATATTGGGGCTGGTGGGACTGTTGAACGGCCAACCCAGGAAGGCCCCGCAATGATGTTTAACAACGTGAAAGGCTTCCCTGGGACTAAAGTCTTAACTGGACTA
Organism: Levilactobacillus muriae; assembly: GCF_045862015.1. Taxonomy (NCBI): domain Bacteria; kingdom Bacillati; phylum Bacillota; class Bacilli; order Lactobacillales; family Lactobacillaceae; genus Levilactobacillus; species Levilactobacillus muriae. The sequence goes on along the minus strand of NZ_BAAFRU010000008.1, from coordinate 58,060 downwards.
ATGGCTAGTCGCAAGCGGGTTGGGCTGATGTTTCATCATGACTATCGCACGTTGGGGCAGTTTCTAAATGACGCCGTCGAAAAGCCCATCCCACCCGTAATGGTCGCTGATGCGCCAGCTCACGAGGTCGTTCACAAAGCAACCGAGCCCGACTTCGATATTCGCAAGCTCGTGGCAGCACCGACCAATACGCCGAAGGATGCTGGTCCGTACATTACTGTGGGCGTTGTGTTGGGATCCAATAAGGCTAAAACGATGAGTGACGTCACGATTCACCGGATGGTGCTGGAAGACAAGGATAAGCTGGGCATTTACATTATGCCCGGCGGTCGCCACATTGGCGCGTTTGCCAAGGAATACGAGGCGGCCAACGAACCAATGCCCGTGACCATTAACATTGGATTGGACCCCGCCATCACCATCGGCTGCACCTTTGAGCCGCCGACTACCCCACTTGGCTACAATGAATTGGGAGTCGCCGGTGCGATTCGGCAGGAAGCCGTTGGCCTGACGCCAGCGCTGACCGTCGACGAAAATGCCATTGCACGCTCCGAATTTACGTTGGAAGGCTACATCATGCCTAACGAGCGGATTCAGGAAGATATCAACACCCATACCGGGAAAGCCATGCCTGAATTTCCAGGCTACGATGGTGATGCCAATCCGGCATTACAGGTCATCAAGGTAACGGCGGTAACCCATCGCGAGAATCCAATCATGCAGAGTGTCATTGGGCCTTCCGAAGAACACGTCAGCATGGCCGGAATTCCAACTGAAGCCAGTATCTTAGAGCTGACCAACTGGGCCATTCCTGGCAAGGTCCTCAACGTTTATAATCCGCCAGCAGGTGGCGGTAAACTAATGACCATCATGCAGATTCATAAGGAAGACGAAGCCGATGAAGGAATTCAGCGGCAGGCAGCCTTGTTGGCTTTCTCGGCGTTTAAGGAATTAAAGACGGTCATCTTAGTTGGCGAAGATGTGGATATTTTCGACATGAATGACGTGATGTGGACCGTCAACACGCGGTTCCAGGCCGATCAAGATCTGATGGTACTGCCGGGCATGCGGAATCACCCATTAGATCCGTCTGAACGGCCGGAGTATGATCCCAAGTCGATTCGAACGCAGGGGATGTCTGCTAAGTTAGTTATTGACGGGACGGTGCCGTTTGATATGAAGGATCAGTTCGTGCGTGCCCAATTCATGAAGGTACCAGACTGGCAGAAGTATTTGAAGTAAAGGACTGATGGGGAATGAAGAAGATTGTGATTGGCGTCACCGGTGCTTCCGGGACAATTTACGCGATTGATCTGTTAAAGAAGATGAGCGCCATGTCAGACGTTGAGACACACCTGGTTATGAGTGCTTGGGCAAAGAAAAACTTGGCCTTGGAAACGGACTATACCCTAGATCAGATTAAGGCGTTGGCCGACGTGGTTTACAGTGACCGCGACCAAGGTGCCGCGATTGCCAGCGGTTCATTTCTAAATGACGGCATGGTGATCGTGCCAGCCAGCATGAAGACGGTGGCCAGCATTGCTTACGGCTTCGGGGAGAACTTGATTGCCCGAGCAGCCGATGTCACGATCAAAGAGCAACGTAAGCTGGTCGTCGTGCCGCGGGAAACGCCGCTCAGTGTGATTCATCTGGAAAATCTGACGAAATTGGCACGGATCGGTGCGCAGATCATTCCCCCGATTCCGGCCTTCTACAACCAGCCACAGACGATTCAGGATCTGGTCGATCATCAGACAATGAAGGTGCTTGATGCCTTCGGAATTCATGTGGGTGCGGCCAAACGCTGGGAGGGGGATTAGTATGCCAATCTTCAGTGTGACCCGCGAAAACTATACGATCGATGCCGATGTGACGGTGATTGGTAAAGATTTGCTGATCGTCGTAACCGGCGGGAGTAATCCCCATATTGGCGATGTGACCACGCTGACCCGGGATACGGCGATGCAGACCATCAAGTATCCCAGTCATGACGGCCGTTTTCACAAGGACAACTTTGTTGGCGAGCGCGTCGCCAAGGTAATCCAGCCGGTGCTTCCGGGAAGCTGTACGGTAACGGCCGGGATTCACGTCAATCAGATTACCAAGGCCCAGATTGCAGCGTCCGCGCCGATGGGTGAAGACTTAGGCCATCAGATTGTGGCTTGGCTGGACCAGCAGCCACTTACCGCGCCAACGCCTCAATATTACAGCGATAACGAACAACCGCAGTAGAATAGTAATGGATCAAATTAGGCCAGCCACTGAAGATGCGGCTGGCCATTAGTCTCTAAAGAATCCGTAAACTTCGGCAAAGTTGAGCTACGTAATTGATCAAAGAATGTGAACTGAAGGCTGAAAGCCAAAATGCGCGCTTTATTCTTGTGACAGTGGGAATGATCACAGTCAAATTAGTGAAAATGGTCGCACTCCGGCTGCTAGGGATGCCGCTTGTTGTGGGGAACGCCTCCAGCCAAAGGACGGGCTGGGGGCTCGCCTGAAAGCCGCCAAGTTCAGGCGTCTCTCAGGTCGTCTTACGATGTAAGCATTAGATAGAGAGTGTGTGAAACCTCGGGCTAATTATTGGATAAGGCCCAAATTCATGGGCGCCATTATTTATTTTTTTATACCGCAATTGAGTGGTTAGCTGGTGTATACTATGTCTGTATCATTCACACGACACAATCCTGGGGAGGATCTTGACTGATGAAAAAGCAAATTTTGTTAATGGCATTACTGGGTGGCTTAACGCTTGGTGGGACGCAACTTGTTGCACCGACCACAGCGCAGGCCAGCACCCAGAAGAGTGTGAAAGTTTATCCGAAGAAGTTGCAAGGAACCTGGTATCACTATGAGGGTAACGGAAAGTACGATAAGGTTAAATTCACGGCAACCAAGTGGCGGACGGTGGGCTATCAAAATGGTAGCCACTATGCCAGTGCATCAACCCTGCACCAACGGCGGCTCAACGCTGATCCAGACAAGCTGGCGCGTCATGCCAACTGGGTCGTGGGTGGCAAAATGACGGTGCGTCGCGCCAATTGGATCGACCTGCGCGGTTGGAACCAATCGGCTGGGGATGGCACCTACTACAAGGTGGCTAATAAGCAATACCACGGGCAGAAACTGGCGGTCCTCAGTGAGGCTGGTGGGGCTGGTGTCTGGGTCACACAGCATTATTATGCGTCAAAGCAAGTTGCCAAGCAGATGAAGAATCACCGATTCCACAGTGAAGTCTATTACGCGTAAATGGCATGTCTGGAAAGAGTTTGGGTCAAAAACCCAGACTCTTTTTAGTTCTCCAAAATTATATTGTCTCACTCTTTGGTTGTGATCAATTCGGTTTGACGCTCGACGACAGTTGTCAGACGTCAAACGCGTTCCATATGATAAGTCGTGTATGAACCATTGCCAATGCAACCTGCTATAATTGTCTAAAATGAGTCAGGGAGGTCTTCACATGCGCGTGAATATTTTGCAACATACACCAGAGGAGGGGCCAGGGGCTATCCGGATTTGGGCCCACGCTCGCGGCTATCAGGTCTATGTTTATCATCCGGCACAACACGGCAAGTTACCGTCAGTGGCGGAGACGGATCTATTGGTGGTCTTGGGTGGTCCCATTAGTCCTAACGATAATGAGCCGTGGATTGCTGCCGAACGTTACTTGATGCGTGAAGTGATGGCGGCTCATAAGCCCATCTTCGGCGCGTGCTTTGGTGCGCAGCAGATTGCTAAGCTCATGGGTGCAACAGTCAGCCCGGCACCGGTCAAAGAGGTTGGGTGGGCCCCAGTCACGCGGCAAGCCGATGTGATTCCGGGATTGCCAGCGCAGCTGAAAGTTCTCCATTGGCATCAGGATATGTTCGCGTTGCCAGATGATGCGACCCGACTCTTTGCCAGCGAACAGATTCAGAATCAAGGCTTGGTGATTAACGATAACGTGGTCGGTCTCCAGTTTCACTTAGAAGTGACGGAGGATAACGTCCACGCGATGGTCGTCAACGATGGTGATTACGTGGCAGATTCCGTTCTCAATCAGACGGCAAAGGCCATTGAGACCACGCAGATACCTGACGAGAATCGTGCGGCTATGTTTCAGATTTTGGATTATATAACAAAGGATTAAATGGGATTGTGGTATGCCAATAAGTGAGGGGAGGGGCTAAACTCAAGCCGCTCCCTTTTAGTGTCGGTAGTGACGCGAGTGATTAGCGTGGGACCTCCCGTTTGAAAATTAAATTTGCCCCTAAATGGTTCAATGGGCATTCAACCGTGCTATACTCATGAGCGGAGTATTGACGCATCATCGGTGGGGAAATCCGATCATGTTCAGCTCCAGAGGAGGAAATTTCATGAATAAAGTTACCCGTTTATTAGGGCTGGCAGCCGTTGGACTCACATTGGGTGGGACCATGATGGGGCCACTGTCAGCGAGTGCTAAGTCGAAGTCACCTGAGCTGATCTACATCGACAGCACGTCATCGACCAACACTTCGGTTGGGACGCAGCAGGTGGTCACGAATCGTGCGGTTACTGCGCTAACTCAGCCGACCGACCAGTCAACCCCTGTCAGTGTGTCGATTCCCAAAAATACGGCACTCAAGGTCGTCCAACGTACGGCTACCGGCACGATGGTGACCGTGCCCGGAAATGCCCAGTCACTTCTGATTGCTCAGACTGGCAGCTACACCTACAGTAATCGGGCGATCAAGCTGACCAAACATGATTATCGCACGCTGGTTAAACGGTCCAAGGCGTGGGCTGGTAAGCTCAGCAAGCGGCAGATCAAGGTTATCGGCAACTATACCGGTAATGGGTCTGACAAGTTAAATAACGCTTTACGTTATCCCAAACGGGCAACTACGGCCAAGACGCGGCAACGGGTCAACGATTTGCGGGCGAGTCTGAAGACCTTCAAGCTGACGCATCCCATGACGGTCTATCGGGGAACCTCGAACAAGGTTGCCCGAATTGCACTGCATCAGAAAACCCTCAAGCCGGGTGCTGTGTATGCCGATCCCGGATTTGCTTCGACCAGTACCAGTCATGCAGTCGCAACGGAATTTACGTCCCAGATTTTACTCAAGATTAACTTCCCTAAGGGCTATCATGGAGCCTATCTAGATCCTATTTCCACGGTTCGTGGGGAAAAGGAATACCTGCTTAATCCTAATACCAAGCTGATTGTGACCAAGATCCAACGCGTGACCGGGCATACAACGACGACCATGATGACCGCGACTGGAAGCAAGTCGAAGACTAAGGTTGAACATGAAAAATCATCGTACCAACTGGTTACCTTAAATCTATTACAATAAGAGTTAGCGCTAGTCCTCGTTGGGATTAGCGCTTTTTTTGACTAAAATCGTTAATTTTGGGTCTTGCATTCTGAAAAGAATATGCTATATTGAAGTTGGTAATTGAGCACTCACTTAATTTTATGAGCAGAGGAGGGATTGCCATGAGAAGGTATGTTTATCACAGCTTTCATGATGATTTGGTGACGAGTCGACATCAAGATTGGCGATTGCCTGCAGATTATAACTGGCGACGAGTGGGTAACCGCTGGCAGCAGCGGGTGGTTCGCGCTAGTGCCAAGGTTATGAGTATCATCTACTGTCACCTTGGCCGAGCCATCACGTTCAAGAATGCTTGGCGGTTAAAGGTAGCGGGTGCTGGTGGCTTTGTCGTGTATGGCAATCATACGCAACCCACGGGCGATGTCTTGATTCCTTATTATCTAGGAAATCGACAGACATTCAATGTCCTAGCTAGTCCCGCTAACCTGGGCATTCCGGTGCTTGGTCCGTTGACGACCCTGGGTGGTGCTTTACCAACGCCACAGACGCTGCATCAATTAGGATTGTTCAATCGTTCGGTCGTCGACAAGTTGGCGGCTGGCGAGTGGGTGATGATTTACCCAGAGGAGCACGTTTGGCCGTACTACACTGGTATTCGACCGTTCAATCCAGGATCGTTTCACTTTCCAGTAGTCGCGCAGGTGCCGGCCTACTGCCTGACGGTGACCTACCGCAAGCGTCGATGGCGGCGTCCACGGTTGGTGGTGTATCTGGATGGGCCATTTAAGCCGGATGGCCGGCTATCGCCGAAGCAACAGCAGCGAGATCTCCAGCAACGGATTCAAGTACAGATGACCAAGCGTGCCGCGACGAGTGACGTCCAGTACGTGACTTATGAGGAGGGATGAAAGGTGAATATTCTATATTGTGGGGATACCAATATGAAGCCGGGACTGTTAATCTCGATTCTTTCGTTACTGAAGCAGGTCCACGAGCCACTAAACATTTACATTCTAACGGCATTTATACAAAATGAATCGCGTAAATTCTATCCATTGACTGTTGAAACGACGACTGAATTGGACACATTAGTCAAACATGATAATCCGGCTAACCGGGTAGTACGTGTTGATGTGACCGCATTAGTCGCGGCTAATCCGCCAACTGCCAACCTCGACACGATCTTTACCCCGTGCTGTATGCTTCGATTGTATGCCGATCAGGTGCCAGAATTACCGGACAAACTCCTGTATTTAGATACCGATGTGATCTGCCGGCGTAATTGTCACTCATTCTATCACCAAGACATTCAAGATATTGAGTTGGCGGGAGTTCTTGACCATTACGGCCGCTGGTTCTTCCACCAGAGCTGGGAACACTTTGATTATCTGAACTCTGGTATTCTTCTGCTCAATCTTAAGGAGATTCGCCGGACGGGACTATTTGCCCGAAGCTGTGAGCTTTGCCAATCCCGTGAGATGTTTATGCCCGACCAATCGGCGATCAACAGCCTGGTTGCGCATAAACGGCTGATGCCGCGGCGCTACAACGAGCAGCGTCGGTTGAAGACGAACACCGTCTTTCAACATTTCACCACCAGCTTCCGTTTGTTTCCGTGGCTACACACGCTCACGGTTAAACCCTGGCAGGTTGAAGACATGCACTGTAAACTCAAGCTTCACGAATATGACGATATTTTGACAGAATATGAAAAATTAATTGTGACCTTATAAGGAGGAGATTAACATGACCCAACCAATACCAGTGTTCTTTTCGATCAACGATGCTTATGCGCCATTTCTTTCGGTGGCGATGACCTCGATTATTGCCAACGCCGATACTCACCAGCAGTATGATCTCATTATCTTATACGAGGATCTCAGCGCGGAGAACCGCGAGCGGCTGGGTCAGTTAGCGACCCCTAATGTGTCGATTCGCTTTGTGACGGTCAACGACGACTTAATGAAACAGCTGGCTGGCGAGCACATGAAGCTGCGGGGAGACACGTTTACCCTGACGATCTATTACCGCCTCTTCATTGCCGCAATGTTCCCCCAGTATGACAAGGCCATCTATCTCGATGCCGACGTGGTTGCGACGACGGATCTTGCGGAACTGTTCCAGCTGGATTTAGGCGATAACTTAGTGGGGGCGGTGCAGGACACGTTTGCGGCTGATAACCCACAGAGCATCCAATATGTGAAGAATCATTTGGACTTACCAATTGCCGACTATTTTAATTCCGGGATGATGCTTATGAACTTGAAGCAGATGCGGGCGGAGAAGTTCAACGAGACATTTACCCATCTACTGACGACCTATCATGTAGAGTTTATTGCGCCAGACCAAGACTACTTAAATGAACTGTGTCGCGGTCGGGTCCTACACATTGATCGTGCATGGAATGTGATGCCAACGAAGCAAAGCCGAGTCACAGCACCCAAACTATTGCACTACAGTCTGTTCGGAAAGCCTTGGCACTATGAAGATGCCCAGAACGGTCAATATTTCTGGGATTATGCGCCGAAGTCACCTTACTTTGCAGAAATTAAGGCTATCCAACAGGCCTTCACCGATGCGGACCGGGCCAAGGATCACGAGGCAGAGCAGGGATTATTAAAAACACTTCGCGCCTTCTCAGAGAAGAACAGTGGCGACGTCCAGCAGATTAGAAGAGAATTGGAGTTGAGCTAATATGATTATCGGTGGGATGAAGGAAAAAGTTGTCGAAAATATTGCACACGACGCCTTAGCTGGCAATCTCAACGCTAAGGTTGAAGTCAATGATCCTCAGTTTACTAGAGAACAACAGCAGGCGGTCCTCCAACGCTACCTGCGGCGGGATGGGTCGCTGACGTATCGCTTTAATAATCATGTCTCCCGGCAAGTTGCCGGATTGGCGACCCGATATTTCAATCGGCGGTCGCGTTTCGAGGGCCTGGAGAATCTCAGCGGCATCACGGGTGGGGCGATCATTACCAGCAATCACTTTAATCCGCTGGATAATACGGTCGTGCGCCGCATGGTCCAGCGAACCAGTAGGAAGCGGCTCTACATCGTTAGCCGAGATACCAACTTGGAAATGGGCGGGTTTATCGGCTACCTCATGAACTACTACGACACGATCCCCATCAGTGATGATAAGGAATACGCCGGCCGCATTTTCCCTAAATTTGTGCAACAGGCGCTCGATCAGGATCAGTATGTGCTGATCTACCCTGAACAGGAAATGTGGTTCAATTATCGTAAACCGCGGCCAGTCAAACGAGGGGCCTACTATTATGCCGCCAAGTTCCAAGTCCCGATTATATCCTGCTTCGTGGAAATTCAAGATCTGCCGCGCGTAGATAATGCGGAATTCGATCAAGTCAGTTACGTCATGCACGTGCTTAAGCCGATTTATCCGGATCCAGAAAAATCGGTGCGAGATAATAGTCGTGCCATGATGGCTCGTGATTACCAGCAGAAGAAAGCGGCTTATGAGCAAGCTTACGGCAAGCCTTTGACGTATCAATTTGAGCCGGGCGATGTTGCGGGTTGGCGTGGTGAACGGATGCCAATTGCCCCCAGAGCCGGAAAAACGGTATAATTGAAGAAACAACTGAGTGGAGCGACGAAAGTTATGACGAAGAAAAGTGACCAGCAGCGTCAAAATATTATTGCGGTTAGCCGGGAGTTATTTACGGAAAAGGGCTATACAGAAACCTCCACACGTGAGATCAATGAACGTGCAGGTATTGCGGAGGGGCTACTTTACTATTACTTTCCCAAGGGTAAACGCCAACTATTAGACGTTATTGTGCATGAAGGGGTTGAAGACCGCGTCCGTGTTGCGGAAAACCTAACAGCGAGTTGGACGCGTGAGAACATGGAAGAAAATATCGTGGGCCTGTTTGAGAATATGTGGCAACTGCTCGGGGATGGCATTGGTTATCAGGAATTTATTATTACGATCCGTAACCGATCGATGTTATCGGATGAACAATCTGCCTGGCTGATTGCCTCCTTTGAGAATGTTCAAAAGCGTATCGCGGACACAGTCTTTGCACTAACACGTGAAGAAACCACTCACGAAGAGGCTACCCAGCTGGCCAATGCCATCATGGCTACTTTTCAAAAAGTTATATTTGATGAGTTGTTGATTCGAAACCACCGCGCTTTGCCAGCTGGCACCTATGCGTTTATTGCTGGTCAGATTCATATGTTGATGAAGTTGATTTAGCAGAATGGTGACCACGCACGTTTGCCAATCATTGTGGGTAAGGAACAGTTAATGCTTGCAGCAGAGGTCAATGACTAAAAAAAGTTGGTCCGGGAAGTAATTTCCTGGACCAACTTTTTTTACGGAATCTAGCGTTTATTTTTCCTGCGCGACACTCTGAATCTGCTGACTTAATTGCGCCTTCACGGTACCGTAGTAACCAGCACTGTACAGACCGCCGTCGACGGGAACGTCAATACCAGTGACGTATGAAGAGTCTTCACTAGCTAAGAAGAGCGCTGCACCGGCGAGATCGCTGGTCTTACCAGAATGGCCCAATAGTGTCATAGCCCCCATGACATCTTGGCCGTGGGTCTTCTCCAAGATAGCCTTGGTCATGTTCGTTCCCCCGATGAATCCGGGTTCAATAACGTTACTGCGGATGCCCCAGTCGGCGTAAGAGTAGGCCGCATTCTTGGACAAGCCGCGCATAGCCCACTTGGAGGTTGAGTAAGCGGTTGATGGGGTGCCATACATGCCGCCAAGGGAAGAGATGTTGACGATTGCACTCTTGCCGGATTTCTTTAAGAGCGGCGCACACGTTTCAATGCCCATCATGGGACCGGTAACGTTGACTGCCATGATCTGGTTCCACTTGACCAAGTCGACCTTAGGGAAAGCAGTTGCGGCGTTTGTCCCAGCGTTGTTGACCAGGATGTCTAAACCACCGTAAGTTTCTTGCGCAACCGTAACGGCGTTATCCCAATTAGATTGTTCAGTGACTTCGAGGTGAATGAAGCTGGCCTCGCCGCCTTGAGACTTGATATCATTGGTGATTTGCGTGCCGAGATCTTCTTTGCGTCCACCAATTAAAACCTTAGCACCTTCAGCAGCGTAGAGTCGAGCAATGGCTTCGCCAATTCCGCTAGTAGCACCAGTAACCAAAGCAACTTTATTTTCTAATCTCATGAGAACGTCTTCTTTCGTTGGAGGATTTTAATTAAGTAAGTGATTGCTCACTCACCTAATTGATTACATGATACAACCCGTTCAGATTGAGGTCAAGTTATTTATAATTTTAGCTTGAGCGACTACGCCAAAGTCATGACAACAAAAAGGCCGCCAGAGCCAGAGAAGCCGGTTTTGGTGGCCATGTCGTCTAAACTAGCCGGTTTACCGTTCGTCAAATTTAGGCTAGAACGCGTTTGGGAGGACGCCGCCAGCCTGAGAAGCGGTCTGCCAGCTCGCTTTGAACCGCCCAATCCGCGTTTCAAAGTCGCCATTTTCCAAGTAAACCCGTTTGGAAAATCCCACGGCTGGCCCTTCTAGGTGCATTTGGACCTTAAACCTTTAGAAACTAATGGAAAACGCGGGGTGTCTCATTTATGGAAGAATTGAATAATCAGCTGGGCAATTGTCAAAGCGTGAGTCTCCAATGCAAAGTGACCGGTATCGAGTAAATCCACCTCAACGTTAGCATCATCACGCTTAAAAGCTTCGGCACCTGCGGGAATGAAGGAAGGATCGTTCTTGCCCCAAACGGCCAGTAGCTTAGGTTGATAGTCTCGAAAATATTGTTGGAATAAGGGATAAGCCTTAACGTTGTTTTGATAGTCAAAGATTAAATCCAGTTGGCGCTCAGCGTAACCTGGTGTCTGGGTGTAAGCGACATCTAAGGTGTAGCCATCCGGTGAGACACGGTTGGACTGAGTTCCCGTTGTATATTGTCCCTTGATGGTTGCTGGTGCAAAGGCTGTCCGATAACTGTCTCGTTTGGCTTGTGTCGGGTGATCCCAAAAGTCTTGCCGGCTAGCCCACTTACTACCGAGGCCTTCCTGATAAGCGTTGCCATTTTGGCTAACGATACCACGAATCCAGTCGGGATGTGCTTGAGCAATGTAGTAGCCAATGGGGGCACCGTAATCAAAGACATACATGTAGAAGGAATCCAGGTGTAGTCGTTTCAGAAATGCTGTCATGATTTCGCTAAGATGCTTGAAACTATAACTAAATTGGGTGTGATCAGGGGCACTGGATTGGCCGAATCCTGGGAAGTCTGGAGCAATCAAGTGAAAGTGATCTTCCAGTGCAGGCATTAAGTCACGGAACATGTGGCTGGCTGAGGGAAAGCCGTGGAAGAGTAACATCGTGGGTTTGTCAGGATTACCGGCTTCACGATAAAAAATTTTCAAGTCATCGACGTCAATTGTGTGATAAGTCATCATTATAATTCCTCCCGAATTTTTTGATTGTTAGTTGTTAGTAAGGCTGTCATGGGGGCTTTGTCGCTACCCAAAAGTTGGTCAGTTGTGACGGTGAGGTCGTCGAGACAGTGGTTGGCCGTCACGAGGAAGTCCCCACTGGCAGCAGTTAAGGCAATACTGGTTGCTCTGCCCTGTGCTTGCAGCGTAACCAGCTGCTTCTGGGCGAGGACCTTCGCCAACCGCGAAGTTGTTGAGCGTTCATAACCAAGCTTTATGGATAGTTGCTTGATGGTTTGGGGGTGCTCGTCTTGAAGCGCCATCATGAGATAGCTGTAAGCGGGCTTCATACCAGTGGGGGCAAATATCTTGTCGGTAAGCTGTTCCATGGTCCGCATGTACCGTGCAGCTGTGAAGTAGGCGCAGGTTTGGTAGAAATGGTGGGACATTAGGGTCACTTTCTTTCTTTATCGTGTACATACATGATATACCTATTTAAAAAAATTGCAAGAAGTCGTTGACAAAAATATGTGGTGAGTATATACTCACTTTATCAGGTAAGTAATCAATCACTCACCTTTTCAAAATTTGTTTTGGGAGGCACTATCATGGGAAACGCAATTATTGATTTACAACATCTCGCCAAGAAATTTGGCGATCAAACGGTCTTAAAAGATATTAACCTCACTGTTAACGCCGGCGAAATCGTTGGGTTAATCGGGCCTTCAGGAGCCGGTAAGTCAACGGTTATCAAGGTAGCCCTGGGCATGGAGGTCGCCAATGGCGGTTCTGCCAAGGTCTTCGATACAACAATGCCCAATCGACTGTTACTCGGAAGAATCGGGTACATGGCACAGACGGATGCTTTATATGATTCCTTGTCCGGTTTGGAGAATTTAAAGTTCTTCGGCTTAATGAAGGGCATTGCTAAGGAAAATATGAAGGAAGAGGTTATGCATGCGGCTGAAGTCGTTGACTTAACGGCTGACTTGAACAAACGGGTCTCCGGTTACTCCGGTGGGATGATGCGACGGTTATCCCTAGCCATTGCTTTACTGGGGAATCCAGAGTTGCTGATCTTAGATGAACCGACTGTTGGGATTGACCCAGCCTTACGACGTCAGATTTGGGCAGAACTAGACCGGATTCGTGACGAAGGTCGGGCAATTCTGATTACGACACATGTGATGGACGAAGCTGAATTGGTTGGCCGGGTCGCCTTACTCTTAGGCGGCGAAGTCATGGCTTTCGATGCACCAGCCATTCTGAAGAAACAGTACGGCGTTAACACGATTGAAGACGTATTCTTAAAGGCGGAGGGTGTTGAATAATGAGAACGATTGGAATTATGAACCGGGTGCTGAAGGAACTTTTCCGAGATAAACGGACGCTAGCACTGATGTTTATCGCCCCCATCCTAGTGATGTTGTTAATGAGTGTGATCTTTAATACCAATTCCTCAACGGACGTTAATGTTGCGACGGTTTCCGTTTCTCAGAAATTAAATAAAGAAATGGGCGGAATCAAGCATGTGACCGTCAAGACCTATGATACGAAGAGTGATGCCAAGAAGGCTTTGAATAATGAAAAAGTTGATGCCATTATTAAAAAGAATGGGAACAACTACAGTTTGACTTATGCCAACACGGATTCCTCTAAGACGGCGATGGTCAAATTAGCCTTCAAGAATGCTGTGACGGCAACGAGTATCAATCAATTAAAATCAGCCTTGAAGCAGAGTACTAAGGCGACGGTTAAACTCCAAGTCCAATTGCAAGCACTACAGAAGCAACAGGCTGCTGCTAGCACAACGGCAGCAACGACGAGTAGCGCTGCGGCAGCCAAGCAGGCAGCGGCTAAGCAAGCAGCTGCTACCAAAGCCAAGTCGACCAACAACTCAACAAAGAGTTCCAGTCAATCACCCCCCAAGATTACGAACCACTACGTATATGGGGATAAGAACACGGGTTACTTTGCTAAAATGTTACCAATTCTGATGGGCTTCTTCGTCTTCTTCTTCGTCTTCCTGATTTCCGGGATGGCCCTGTTGAAGGAACGGACGACGGGGACCTTGGATCGGTTACTGGCAACCCCTGTTAAGCGGTCCTCCATCGTCTTCGGCTACATGTTAAGTTACGGGGTTCTAGCGGTAATTCAAACTATTGTGATCGTCTTGACGACCGTGTGGTTACTGGGTATCGAAGTTGTCGGCAGTATGGCGAGCGTGGTTGTCATCAATTTGATCCTCGCTTTAGTCGCCCTGGCATTCGGGATTCTCCTCTCGACGTTTGCCAACTCAGAATTCCAGATGATGCAGTTCATTCCGCTGGTTATCATTCCCCAAGTCTTCTTCTCCGGGATTATCCCACTGGACTCCATGGCCGATTGGGTTAAGGATATCTCCTACATTATTCCACTGAAATATTCTGGGGATGCCGTTAACGCCATCATCATGCGGGGAACGTCCATCTTCAACTTAGGATTGGATATCCTGGTTTTACTGATCTTCCTAGTTGGACTAACCATTCTGAACGTTGTCGGGCTGAAGCGTTATCGGAAAGTTTAAACGAAATTACAAGAGTTTATTAACTAATTCGCGTATAATGAATTGGTAGGTATGATTGCCGTTCCAGGGGGCCACGGGCCCACTGTGAACGGCAATCTGTGTCAGTAGAATTTGTATAAATAGGAAAGGGTGAGCGGTGTGGAACCAAGTATTTTTGTCAATTACCGTGATTGGCTGGAACAACAGAAAATGCCAAAGGGTAAGAAGGCAGCTTTGGTGGCTGCCATGGAGCTCTTTTCGGAGGACGGTTTCGACGGGACGTCGACCGTTGATGTGGCGAAGCGCGCCGGCATCAGTCAGGCAACCATTTTTAAGTATTTTCATACGAAGCAGGATCTCATGTTGGCCGTCGTGCGGCCCGTCATGGAGCACTTCTTTCCAAAGTATCGAGATGAGTTCTTTGCCGGTATCGCGCGGCAAAAGACGTTGACGGAGATGGTTCACTTCATGGTGACCGACCGGTATGCGTTTATTAAGGGCAATGAAGAGGCAGTTAAAATCATCGCCATGGAAATGATGACGAATGCTGATATGCGTGAACTATTTGGCAAGCTGGTTCGGAGCAACGACTTTGATTTCCTGGGCGAACTTTTACGGAATTTCCGAGAGACCGGAGAGCTGCGTGACGACATTGACGCAGCCGGATTGGTTCGGATCCTCGGCGGTCAACTCGCCATTTACGTGATCCAGTCTAGCTTTACACCGGTTCTCGTGCATGGTAAGGATGAGGACTTGAAGATGATTGCAGAGCAAGTCGTTCGGACAATCAAAAAATAGCAAAATGAAGCGGTTAGTTGCCTGAGGGGACTAGCCGTTTTTCTTTTTGTCGTGTAATCTAGATGGTAACAGCTCTTTTATCCGGAGAAAACCGAACGGGTATTCTAAAGTGAAAAAATTGCGTGGAAAGGAAGTTTGTCGTGTCTAAATACCGTCTACAAACTATTATTTTTGTGTT
The DNA here is from genome assembly GCF_045862015.1 of Levilactobacillus muriae. NCBI lineage: Bacteria > Bacillati > Bacillota > Bacilli > Lactobacillales > Lactobacillaceae > Levilactobacillus > Levilactobacillus muriae. The sequence continues at coordinate 42,837 of NZ_BAAFRU010000008.1, read as the reverse complement.
AACTTCATTCATGTTGGGATGTAATGAATTCATTGTTGTCGGGGTTATTTCGGATATCTCGAAATCCCTGAATGTTTCCGTGGCGACCGTGGGTTATTTAGTCACAATTTTTGCGACGGTCTTTGCCGTCAGTACGCCGTTCATCACGGTGTTGACCAATCGTTTCAGTCGGTACAAGACGTTGATGGTGCTCGTCCTGATCTTCTTGGTGGGAAATACGTTGAGTGGGTTTGCGACTAGCTACGCCATGTTGCTAGTGATGCGGGTGATGACGGCTTCTGTAGCTGGCGCGATCGAATCCTTTATTATTTCTTTTGCAAATGACATCGCGCCCCATGACAAGCGGGCGGTTCTGATTGCTTGGATCTCTGCTGGGTTCAGCATTGCTTCGGTCGTTGGGGTCCCCATTGGAGTGGCCATCAGTACTGCCGATAGCTGGCACGCGGCTTTCCATGTTATCTCCGGTATCACGTTGGTTACGGCGCTACTGCTCGCGTGGTTATTGCCACGTAACGTCGAGCAGACCAAGGGTGGCGTGAAGGATCAGCTGGTCTTTCTCACGGACAAACGAGTCTACTTAGGAATCGCGGTCAATCTCTTCATGGCAGCCACAATGTATGCTTACTATACGTATATTCGGCCGCTGATTACGACCAGTATGGGGTTTGATCTGACTAGTCTGAACTGGTTGCTCTTCGCATTGGGTATCATGAGTATTATCAGCAATCGGTTGTCAGGAGCGTTGGCGGAACGTAAGGGGCTGCCGAAATTGCCGTGGTTCTATGTGGCTGACATGCTCCTCTTGATAGCGTTGCCGATTGCGCTCAACAGTCAGGTGGCAGGCTTTGGGATCCTGCTGATTCTCACACTGATTGTGACTATCGCTGGCGCCCCCATTCAGATTCACTTCCTGGATGTGGCCGCGGAGAGCTATCCGCAGGCGACGATGCTGGCGTCGTCAGTCAGCGCAATTTCATTTAACATCGGGATTTCAGTGGGATCAGCCACGGCCTCACTGATGTTGAGTCAGGTGGGCCTTCAAAACATCAGCTTTGGGGCCGCCGGCTACGCACTGGTTTCTCTGATTCTGGTAGTTGCGCTAAACCGGGTCATCACGACCCATCAACAATCTGTGGCCTTAGAAAAATAATTTTTAATTGGGGACGTTTTCATGAGGCGTCCTCCTGCTTATTTTCTGAGAGGTAGTGTATTCTGGTAGGTAATGAGTGAAAATCTTAAGATTCAGAGGAGAAAATATCGTGAACAAGTATCGTTGGCAAGCCATCGTTTTTGTCCTGGTGGCGTTTATGTTGGGGTGTAATGAATTTATTGTGGTCGGGGTGCTCTCCGACATTGCCAAGGAATATCGAATTCCGGTGGCGACCGTGGGTTATTTGGTGACAATTTTTGCCACGGTATACGCAGTCAGCACGCCGTTTATCACCGTCTTGACGAGCCGTTTTAGTCGCTACAAGACGTTAATGGCCCTGATGGGGATCTTCTTAGTGGGGAACACGCTGAGTGGTTTTGCGATGAACTATCCCGTGTTGTTGCTATCTCGAATTATCACGGCAATGGTGGCTGGTGCGATTATTTCCTTGATCATGACCTTTGCCAGTTCGATTGCGCCACGTGAAAAACGGGCGAGTCTGGTGTCGTGGATTTTTGCCGGTTTCAGTATTGCCTCTGTCTTTGGGGTGCCGATTGGGACGGCCATCAGTACCAGCTATAGTTGGCGCGACGCCTTCTACTTAATCTCAATAATTAGTGCTGTGACCTGTGTCCTGCTGGGGTGGTTGTTGCCTCGCAAAGTCGAACAGGTCCAAAGCAGTGTGAAGAATCAATTGGTGCTGTTGAAGGATCCCCGAATTTACGTGGGGATTGCCTTAGTCCTATTTACAGCAGCGACGATGTACGCCTATTACACGTATATTCGACCACTACTGACGACTGCCCTAGGATTCAGTACCCAAAGTTTGAACTGGTTGCTCTTCCTAATTGGAGTTATGAGTATCATTAGTAACCGGTTGTCGGGGATGTTGGCAGAACGAAATGGTCTACGCATCATGCCACGATTCTACGTGGTAGATGTGATCTTGCTAGCCTTACTGCCGATTGGTCTGAACTTCAAGTTTGGTGGCTTAGCGATTCTGTTAGCGATGAGTCTGGTCGTGACGATTATCAACTCGCCCATTCAGATTCATTTCCTGAACATTGCCGAAGAGGAGTATCCACAGTCAACCGTGCTGGCATCTTCATTGAATTCCATCTTCTTTAACTTCGGTATTTCCTTGGGGTCGGCGACGGCTTCCGGGATGCTGGGGACGGTCGGATTGAACCACATTAGCTTGGGGGCTGCTGGGTACGCAGGTATTTCGCTGATTCTCGCGCTGGTTCTGAACCGTGTAATCAAGCGGTACCGGCAAAATAGTTTCAATTAAGCAAAATTCGCGTTAGAGTTGACCCTAGAGACTAATTAAACAGGAGGTTATTTGATGACAAAAGTACCTGTAGTCACGTTTAATGATGGTTACCAGATGCCAACTGTGGGCTTGGGCACGTTCCAAGTCCGTGGTGGTCAAGGGGTCAATCAGATTCTAGCAGCGATTCGCGACGGCTATCGGAGCCTCGACACGGCGACAAATTATGATAATGAAGGTGCTGTAGGTGAAGCCATTCGGCAATCCGGGTTGCCACGGTCGGCATTCTTTGTGACGTCGAAATTACCGGGAAAGTACCACCGCTATGCGGATGCCACGACGGCAATTCAGGAATCCTTGTACCGTATGGGGCTGGATTATTTCGACCTATTTCTGATTCACTGGCCACTGCCTAAGCGTGACCATTACGTGGAGGCTTGGCAGGCGATGATTGATGCCCGGACACGCGGGTTGATTCGTTCCATCGGGGTCTCAAACTTCGAGCCAGGACATTTGGATCGACTGGTCAAGGAAACTGGTGTGACGCCAGCGGTCAATCAGATTGAAGCTCATCCATACTGGAATAACCAGCGGATGTTGACGGCGGATCAAGAGCGGGGAATCATCACTGAGGCCTGGAGTCCACTGGGACGCGGGAGTGCGGCATTGAAGGAACCCTTGATTCAGAAGCTAGCTAAAAAGTACGAGAAAAATGTGGGACAAATTATCCTTCGCTGGCACTTCCAGCGCGGCATTGTTCCCATTCCGAAGGCCAGCAACTTGCTGCATCAGCGGTCTAATTTGGATGTGTTTGACTTCAACCTGACGTCAGAAGAAATGGCGGCAATCAACGCGTTGAGTCGTGATGACGGTCGAATCGATGGCCAAGATCCTAATGAATATGAAGAATTTGACTAAATAATTATTTGGGAGAGTGGGAAAAAAGGCGGTTAGCTGACGAGCATTAAGGCTGATAGCCGGATAATCCCGGATTTGGATAGTTCGGCTATCAGTTTTAAGCGGAGTCAACGGCCTTCTGTCCCACGTTTCAGCAATATAGCTTAGGAGAACCAAAAAGGAGACTGGGATTTTATCCCGGGCTCCTTTTTTAACGCTTCATGGCTTCAATAGACGAATAATTATATAAATAAATTTGTAAGTGTTCAGCTCTGACAAAGGGGTACAAGTTCGGTATAGTGGGGATATTGACTTTTTAGAGGAGGTGGAACGTGGACGATAGGGATTACACACACGTGGCCGATGATACTGTATGGCTAAATTATTGGTGTGCCAGGGTTAGGATAATTTGTGATTTCCTTCCACTGGGGTGAGCACTCTGACTGATCAACTGCATCTATAGTATCATTTGACCGGCTAAGCGACGACTATCCTAAGTTTTCTGCAACAGCCAAATACATAACAATTGAGGAGTAAGAGCTTTATGAATGGGGAAACAATTAAGGTACCACAGAAAGACAAGACACTGACACCGGGGAAGTTGTTTTATAACTGGTTTGCGGCAAATATTGGCATTATGGGGATTGTGTTTGGCGCAATCATCGTTAGCTATCATTTATCCTTTTTGCAAGCAACATTGGCATCGCTAGTCGGGGCACTCTCATTTGCCTTTCCGGGTTGGGTCGCGATGATTGGCAAGCGCGAAGGGGTGACGACCTTCAAATTATCGCGGGCGGCATACGGTACGCAGGGCAATAAGCTTCCCAATGGGATTGCATGGGTCAACATGGTTGGTTGGCTCGCGGTCAACGTGATTACTGGGACACTTTTATTGGTAGCACTCCTGCAGGTGATTCATATTGCAAAGTCGGATTGGACGGTTGCCGTGGCACTGGCTGTCTTTGCGGGTATTGTGATTCTCTCCGGACTAGTGAACGAATCCGTTTTGGCAAAGATTCAGACCTGGTTATCCTGGTTATTTGGGATTTTAACGGTTGTGATTCTAATTCTGTTCTTGATGAAGGCTAACTGGCAACAAGCACTAGCGCAACCGAGTGGTAAATGGTTAGGTGGGTTCTGGCCCGCCGTATCGATTGTCGCTGCGGGTTCCGGAATCAGTTGGTCGATGGCTGCGGCTGATTGGGGGGCCTACGTGAAGCCGCAGGCCAGTCAGAGCGCTACATTCTGGCATACGTTATTGGGTGGGGCTGTGCCGTTGTTCATTCTGATGTGGGGTGGGGTCCTGTTGAGCACAGTTGAACCGGGACTGGCTAGTGCGGCCAATCCAATTGCAGTGATGAGTTACGCCTTGCCATCGTGGATGACAGTGATTTACTTCATGGTAGCGGCAGGAGGCTTGATTCCACAGTGTATGATCAGCTTACGTTCGGCCCGAATTAATCTGGAGACCGTGGGGATTCGAATTTCGCAACGGAACTCCCTGACCTTACACGGTGCGATTGTGATTTTGGTTCCCGTATACGTGCTGTTTATTTCAGAAAACTTTATGGGTAACTTCGAACTCTTCCTCGGGTTCTTGGGGACGTGTCTGGCTGCCTGGGTTGCGGTCTTTCTGTGCGACAGCGTCCTCTATCGACGAGATGGTTATGCCGTCAGTGAGATGATGGTGACTTCGTCCAATCGGTTCAACTGGAAGGGTATCAGCTCATGGGTGATTGCAGTGATCACCGGATTCTTGTTTACCAATAATGCCGTTTGGAATGGGCCGTTTGCGCACGGTATCTTCCGTGACAATAGTCTGGGTGTCTTCGTGGCAGGAATCGTAGCGATTATCTGCATGGTTGTACTGAGGCCACTAGGCAAGCGCCTAACTGAAGAGGTTGACTAGGATGGCGCGAGTACTAGTGATTGGCGCCGCCTACGTGGATATTGTGGTTAACGTTCAGCATCTCCCGAAGAGCGGTGAGGACGTGGCTGGAGATTGGCGTCGTACACAGGTAGGGGGGTCTGCCTTCAACGTGCAACGAGCGCTGACGTATGCGGGAACCACGGCGGATCTAATGGCGCCGGTTGGTCAGGGTGAACACGCCACCATTGTACGGGAGACTTTTCAACGACTGAATATTCCGGTAATGGTCACTGATACTAGTGCCGATAACGGCTGGGATGTTTCGTTTGTGGAGGCCAATGGCGAGCGTGCCTTTCTGTCGATTACTGGCGTTGAGCGTCGCTGGCAAGCCGAATGGTTCACACGATTCTCCCTTGCCAAGTATGACTATGTTTATCTCTCTGGATATGAACTGGAGGATGCCCAGGCAGCAGATGTGATTTTAACGGCATTATGCCAGCAGCCACAACTGCGTGTCTTATTTGATACGTCACCCCGTGTCGGGAGCCTAATGCCAGAAGTTCTGCAACAGGTAATTCGCCCGGGAATGCTCATTCACGGAAACCTGGCAGAAATTAAATGTCTGGGACTACCAACCGAGACCTATCAGGAGATTGCCTTACGACTAAACGCCATTACGGGCGAATTAGTCGTGGTCACACTTGATGCCCAAGGGAGCTACTACGTTGAGAGTGGTCGGGGCCACATGGTTCCAGGAACGGCGACACAGGTGGTTAATACGATTGGTGCCGGTGACACCCACTGTGGTGGCCTACTGGCTGAGTTGGCTGCTGGCAACGACACTGCACAGGCCGTTCAACGGGCCAATGCGTTGGCGGCGCTGGTTGTCAGTCAGCAAGGTGGTGCATTAGAAAAATAGCGAATTAGATGCGGCTGATCCTTGAATGGACCGGCCGTTTTGACGTGATTTGCACAACCCATTTAGTAGTTCATCAACAGGTTAAATTAACCGGAAAATCGCGTCAGGTCAACGCTAATGGTTATGATTTTTTTGGTGAGTCAACCTAGAAACAACAAAAATTAGGCGTTGCCATTTTTTCCGGTGCTAACTACCCGAAATGCTTCTTGCAGTGAGACTGCTTTTTCCGAGAGCAGTTATAGTAAATACAGAGCGGTAGAAGTGTTATCAAAGTAAATGGATTTGGGACGCGAGCAGTTACCATAGTTGATAAGTCAATCAATAGGGAGAACTGTTAGTGGATGTTGATTGGAGGAGGATTACGATGCGAAGGAAGATAACTACCGTCGTGATTGGCGCTCTGATAGTCATCGCCGTCTGTTTAGTTGGCGGCTTCGCTACTGGTGGGATTACCGCTCACGCCGGTAGTGTTGTGGTCTCTGGATTAGATGGTGGTGACGCGACCATTACGGATTCCAACGGTACGGCCGTTTCAAATGGCACCGATCTGAGTAAATGGGATAACTATACGGTAGATTATGTCTGGAGTATTCCAGATGGTGAGGCCATTAATGATGGTGACACCGTTACCGTAACGTTCCCACCAACTGCTGTCGGGCGGCGAGATGTGACATTCCCGCTATATGACGATAACGGTCAGAAGATTGGGACGTTTAGCATTAAGGAAGGCCAGAGTACTGGAACGATTACGTTTAATGGCGCCCTTGCGCATACCACAAAGGATCGGAAGGGTCATCTTCAATTCTACGTTAAGGGGAGTACTGTGAATAACAACGTCGATTCGGACTGGGGCATTAACAAGGTCGGTTGGGTTTCGGAACGGACCCCAGATGGCGCACCTGCAAAATTAACGTGGAATATTGCGTTTAACCCGAGCAGTTCCAAAATGGATAAGGCCGTCGTTACCGACAGCTTGGGACCTGGTCAAACGTACATCCCGGGAAGTGTTCATGTCCAGACCGGGAGTTACGACTCAAACGGGTTCTTTATCAGTGATGGAGGGTCACTTACGCCTGAAATCAGCACCATGGGAAACACGTTGACTTTTACATTTAGCAATGTGACCACGGCAGTCAATCTAACGTATAACACAACACCAGATGTTTCTGGTACTGGTGGCACTTGGAAGAATAATGCGTCACTGAACGGTCAAAGCGTTGGGGCGCGGATCGTTTGGGGCGGTACGGGTACAGGTAATGGTAATGGTGATGGTGGTTCTGATCAACAATTTGGAGAGGTCATTTTGAAGAAGACCGCAAAGTCCAATGGTAAAGCCTTAGCAGGGGCGGTATACGACCTGCAGGATGCCGATGGCGAAGTCGTCAAGTCTGACTTGGTGACCGATGCTGAAGGCATCATCAAGGTTGAAGGCTTGGCCGCTAGCGACTATCAATTTGTCGAAATAACTCCACCGGCCGGCTTTGAGCTGAATAAGACGCCAATTCCATTTACCATTAAGGACGGGCAAACGGCCGCAGTAACGGTCGCTGCGGAAGATACGCCAGATAGTTCGAGCACTGGCGGTGGTGGTAATCCTGAGAATCCTGGTGGTGTCACGCCACCAACTAATCCCGGAACTACGAACCCCGAGAATCCTGGAACGACAACACCTGTAAGTCCAGAGAATCCTGGAACAACGACGCCCATAAATCCAGAGAATCCTGGAACGACAACGCCAACGAAACCCGTGAAGCCTGTCAAACCAACAACGCCGCAGAAGCCAACAAAACCAACGAAACCAATAAAACCAGTGAAGCCTGTAAAGCCGGTGGAGCCGACAAATCCTGGTGTAACCACGCATAAGCCAGGGGGGGCTTCAACGTCTTACCCCGGCAGCAGTAGTCAGCATCCCGTAAATAGCGGTGCCGGTGCATACGCGACTAGTGGGACTGGTAGCCACACGGGAGCCACAATGAGCGGCCAGCAGACTGGCAGTGGTAGTGGTTCCAGCAGTGGGTCTGGGTCTGGCTCTAGTTCGGGTTCTGGTCTAGGTTCTGGATCGCACTCAGGTTCAGGTCAGTATGCGGGCCAGACTTTACCACAAACCGGTGAACACACGACTCAGTCAGCAGCTTGGGCAGGGCTGATTTTACTCGTCGCAAGTGGATTAGGAATCGTAGCTTTGAAACGGAAAGACTAATTTATTTTAAATAGCTTAATACTTGGCGGCGGACTGTGGAGCACGCAGGCCGCCGCCTTTTATTGAAATATTTATAATAGAATTAACTATCTTAGCTGACAACTATATGCTATACTGAGTAAAATTCAAGTTCAGCTTATGAATCATTCTTCGGGGAGTTAGTATATTTGTTGCCGAGCAGTTTGTGTAGCGGATAGTTAAACGGGAGGACAACATGAAGCAATCGGAGACGTTAAAACGCAGTTGGTTGTTAGCGATGCTGGGGAGCGCGCTGATTGGTGGCGGCTATGGCCAGGCATGGGTGCCAATGGCTGAATTATTTCGGCACAAGACCAACACATTAAGATAATGATATTTTAGACGATAAACCGGTGATGTCGTTTAAGTTAAAGCCCTTTCAATGTATAATAATCTAGAAGACCTTCAGGAAGAGGCGAGGATATGGTGAAGCGGCGAACGTTGACCAGGGAGATTGTGTTAGATCGCGCGGATCAGCTGATTGCGGAGCGTGGATTGGATAAGTTGACGATTCGGGCCTTGGCTGACGCGTTAGAGATCCGACCACAGTCCGTTTATAACTATGCTGATAGTTTGACGGACCTGTTGGATCAGGTGGGGGTGCGATTCGTGAATCAGTTGAGTGAACGATTGATGCGGCGCTTATTTGGTGTTGGCGGTAAGGAGGCCTTGATGGTCTTCGCTCAAGAGTTTCGCAAAGGCTGCCGCCATGAAAAGCATTTGGCATCCATTTTAATCAATCCGAATGACCTGCGGCAATTGAAGCGAACACATCAAGCGTTGAGTGACTTGTATAATCAAATGTTTCAGAGTCTCCACGTCTTAGAAGGCGAAAATAATTATAGTTTAGTGGAATCAACCCTGTATCGATCAGCATTATTTGGATTCATCATGCAAGAATTGGGGGGGTATTTGAGGATACCTCAGCGCAAGATTGATGAGCGTTTCCAAGCGATGATGCAGTTGGCCATCGACCAAATTACGTTAGAATAGAGAAAAGTCGGCCGTAGTTGTCGACTTTTTTTAGAATCTTCAGAATGAGGGTTGACTTAAAGTGCACTCGAAGGTGTTTACTAAGACTTGTAAGGAATTCAAGGAGGCGGTTTGATGGTTGAAGCACAGCGGCAATACCGGATTGGCGAGTTTGCCAAGTTAGTCGGTTTATCCACATATACGTTACGGTATTACGAGGATCAAGGGCTGGTGAAGTCGCAACGCGATGTGAACGGCGTGCGTTATTACACTGATGAAGATATTCGGTGGGTTGGTTTTATCCTTCATCTGAAGGGGACTGGCATGCGGCTCAACGACCTGAAGCGGTATGTCAAACTTCGGGCCGAAGGAGATGCAACGATTCCCGAGCGACGGGTCATGTTGCAGAAGACCAAGGACGATGCCGAGGCAGATATTGCGGAACTGCAGATGCACTTGCAGGTGTTGGGCCGGAAGATCGACTGGTATGATGGTAAGGTTGCGCATACCATTGCCGATTCCGAGAGTTTCCATGATTATTTACAACGATTCAATGACAAATGAAGGAGCGCTTTAAGATGACAAAAAGCGAAGATATTAAGAACGGTGTTATTTTCCCCGCTGGTGATAAGAATGTGGCATACCAGGATTTCTTTACGGGTCAGAGTTACTTACAAGGCCTAGTGAACGATCCAGATGTTAGCGTGGGTGTCGGTAACGTAACCTTTGAACCTGGCTGCCGGAACAACTGGCACATTCATCACAATGGTTTTCAGATCCTATTGGTTACCGGCGGTGAAGGCTGGTATCAAGAAGCTGGCCAGCCCGCTCGGCGGTTACATGCCGGTGATGTGGTCGTTACGAAGGATGGCGTCAAGCACTGGCACGGCGCAACCAAGGATAGCTGGTTCAGTCACATTGCCATTACGGCTGGAACGCCGGAATGGCTGGAACCCGTTGACGATGCACACTACGACGCTTTAGACTAGGAGGCAGATAAATTATGGCAAAGAAGCAAACTGCTGGTCGGGATAACTTAGGTGACTTTGCCCCTAAGTTTGCTGAACTGAATGATGATGTGTTATTTGGACAAGTTTGGTCACGCGAAGAACAACTGTCCGCGCATCAAAGAAGCTTGATTACGATTTCTGCGCTGATCTCTGGGGGTAACCTTGAACAATTACCAGCCCACATGAAGATCGGTAAGGGCAATGGTATCACTAAGGATGAGATTGCTGAAGTGATTACCCACTTGGCCTTCTACGTCGGTTGGCCTAAGGCGTGGTCCGCATTTGGTATTGCAAAGGAAATCTTTAAGGATTAACTGAAGGTTGAAAGATCTAAAATACCCGTTATAACTGTTGCAACAACGATGCTGAGACTAAAATTAGGCAGCGTCGTCTAAACCAGCCGGCTTACCGTTCACCAAATTTAGGCTGCAACGCTGTGGGCAGGACGCCGCCAGCCTGAGAAGCGGTCTGCCAGCTCGCTTTGAACCGCCCAACCCGCGTTTCAAAGTCGCCATTTTCCAAGTTAACCCGCTTGGAAAATCCCACGGCTGAGCCTAAATTTGGCTCACTCACGCCTATGTAGACAGTGACCAACTTTCAGAGATTAATCTAAAACGAGTCTCACGACCAGAAAATGGTGGTGGGACTCGTTTTTTTCGGGTCAAAAGCGCGTAGATGGGCCATTTGTAGCGACAATTATCAGTAAATATTGCATAATTAACTAAATAACCTATTCTGAAATTGAGGAGTCAGACAACATGCGAAAACGGAAAATTTTAACTAATTTATTGGGCATCGTATTTGTCGGCGGCCTTGTCTGGGGATTAACCAGCGTGCAACCAACACCGGCCCAGGCCAAGACTAGCCAGGCAGTCACTCAGTACAAGCAATGGCAGAAAGCCTATGTAGGTGGTAAGACGCAGAAGTACGTGAAATCTAATAACGGTCAGGGTACGACAACGGCGCTGTCCGAGGGGCAGGGCTATGGGATGCTGGCAACCGTGCTGGCAGCTAAGAAGGGGGCGAACACCCACGCAACCTTCAATCAAATGTACAAGTATTATCGGGCTCACCGGGTCTCAAGTAAGTTGCCACTGATGCAGTGGCAACAGACGAAGCGTTCTGGTAAGATGACCAGTACTGGGTCACAGAAAAATTCGGCAACCGATGGAGACTTGGACATTGCTTATGCGTTAATTCTGGCGGATAAGAAATGGGGAAGCAAGCAGACGAACTACCGAGCTGCGGCCAAGAAGCTCATCAAGGCCATCAAACAAAAGGAAATCAACAAGACGACCTATTTACCAACGATGGGAAATTGGGCCACGACGAGTTACGATGTTAGCAAGCTACGGACCTCGGATCTCATGACGGGCTATTTCAAGACTTTTGCCAAATATACCAGGGATAGCACTTGGACTAAGGTCGCTAAACGCAGTCAAACCGCCGTTAAGAAACTTAGCGCACGACATAAGACCGGGTTGTTCCCGGACTTTATCCTAGCGACTGGTACACGAATCACACTTAAGGCCGTTAAGCCGTACAGTATCGAATCTGGAACCGACGACCAGGTCGGCTACAATGCCAACCGAGTACCTTGGCGGTTAGCACAGACGATTAAAATCAGCAAGGATAGTGTGACCAAGAAAGCCTTGGTAAAACAGCTGAATTTCTTCAACAAGAAAAAGAAGATTACTGCCGTTTACACGTTAGGTGGGAAGGCCGTTAATAGTTACGTGAACACGGCTTTCACGGCGCCGGTCCACTTTGCGGCTGTGACTATGAAGAAGACAGCATTGAAGAATAAGACAGCTAAACAGATGCCGAAGACAATTGAAAAGCACAACTACTATTCCGCCACGTTACAGGTGGTTACCGGGTTGTCATAAATGAAAAGCTCTCAGTATTTGCTGAGGGCTTTTTATAATATATCTAATAAGAGCTGAAGGTTAAAAATAGTGATGACCGCGGTTAACAGGTAGCCAATAATTGTGACCCAGCGGCGATTTGCGTGGGTTCCAAGCAGGTGACGACTACCGGTCAATGCCACCATTGGGAACAGGGTGAATGGCAGGGCAATGCTGAGCGTTACCTGAGCATAAACAATCAGGTGCTCAAATGTACGATCATTAAAGCCAATCAGCCAACCGATAATCAAGATGGGAATCAGCGTCACAAACCGGGTCAGCAGACGCCGTTGCCAGAGTGGCAGGCGAATGTGAATGTAGCCTTCCATCACAATCTGACCAGAGAGCGTACTGGTGATGGAGGAAATCAAACCGGTGATAAGGAGTGCAAAGGCAAATAACCAACTCATCAAGGGGCTGGCCAGACTACCGACGATTGCTGAATTCTGTAAACCATTAAAGACGGCCTGGAGACTGGTTAGCTGTCCCGTTCGGCCAAAGAAGAGGGTTCCGCCAAGAACCAACAAGAGGGCGTTTACAAGCAATGCGGCAATCAGATGAACGTTGGAATCCCATTTGCCAAAACGCAGCGCCTCGTTGACTTGGGCGGGGTCGTGTTCATCATAACGCCGGCTTTGAGCCAATGAAGAGTGTAGGTAGAGGTTATGCGGCATAATGGTCGCCCCAATGATACCGACGCTCAGAATTAATTTAGCATGGTTGGTCAGTAAACTGGTGGTGGGGATGACACCGCGCAGAATAGCAGGAATCGCCGGGTGAGCTCGAGCGACTTCGATGGCAAAGATAATGCCGACCGTTAGAATGGCGGTCAGGACAATAAACTCGACTCGGCGAATACCGAAACGTAAGAATAAAAGCACGATTAAGACATCCGCGATTGTGAGCAAGATACCGTAAACCAAGGGCAGTCCCAGCAGTAATTTTAGGGCAATAGCGGTCCCCACGACACCGGTCAGATCGGTAGCCATCATGGCAACTTCGTTGAGCAACCAGAGGCTATAGCGAACGGGTGCGGGCACGCGTTCTGCAATGGCTTGGGCGAGGTCACGCCGGGCCACAACGCCTAACTTAATGGCCAGAGTCTGCATAAACATGGCGACCAGAATGGCAATTACCAGTACAGCTAGGAGCTGATAGCGGTACTGACTGCCGCCGGCCAGCGATGTCAGCCAGTTACCGGGATCCATGTAACCCACGGCCACCAAGGCGCCGGGTCCACTGTACGCAAGGAACTTCTGAAGAAATGACGCGCCGTTGTTGGGAACGGCAACGCTACGATTGACCTCATCGAGACTGGGACGATCGGGTTCAGGCATGATCATCACGAACCTTCCGTTGGGCAAGGCCAGCCAGAACTTTGGCGAAGCGGGGATCGTCGTTCATGGGCGGTACCATTTTGAAGGTGTCGCCGCCGCTGGCCTTAAAGGTCTGATAATTCTGAACGTAGTCTTCCTCCAGAGTTTCTAGACAGTCAGCCACAAAGGACGGTGTCGCAATTAAAACGCGCCGCTTCCCCAACGTAACCAACTGCATTAACGTATTTTTGAGGTAAGGCTTTTGCCAAGGCATTGGGCCAAATTTAGACTGATAAACGGTCTGAACCTTATCGGCAGGTAAGTCGGGTAGCCGATCAAGGATACCCTGAGTCGTGGCCTGACATTCCGTGGGGTACGGGTCCCCGTGAGCGACCATGGCACTGGGAATACTGTGATAACTGAAGAGAACGGCGTCGAAGTTCTCCTGCTGATAAGCCTGCCCAACCTGATCAGCCAATAAATCAAGGTAAGCCCTATCTTGATAGAAGTGACGAATGGTGGTCAGTGGGACTTGACTGGTTGCTGCCTGCCTGAAGATGGAATCGTGGGTGCTTTGTGTATATTGTGGAAAGAGTGGTAGGAGTACGATGTGATCACACCCTGCCTGTGCCATGGATTTCAGTGTTTGCGCAATATCCGGCTCACCATAAGTCATGGCATAACGCACGTCCCAATCGGTCAGTTGTGCTTGAACTTGTTGGGTGATGCGTTGGGTATAGACAATCAGTGGCGACCCTTCTTTGGTCCAAATGTGTTGATAAAAGGTTGCTGACCGCCACGACCGCAGCGGCAGGATCATCCCTCGTAGAATCGGTTGCCACAGTGCCGGTGGCATTTCAATCACGCTACGGTCACTGAGAAATGTTTTGAGATAGGCTCGGACGTCCGCAGTTTGTGGCGAAGCCGGTGACCCGAGATTAACCAATAGTAAACCTTGTTGCATAACGAGACCCCCCAAGTATTCATAAGGTTATGATAGCATAATTAATCGCTTTCATAACTACCGGAGTGCACAAGTTTTATGTGAGGGGCGTCATGGGTGCATACCGTCAGTATGTGGAAATGAAAAAAGGCATCCCGCGGGATGTCTTTTTAACGCTTCGCTTTAGTAAGTTGCAACGTACGCCTTGTTGGCCGTGACGTAGTTACCGTTCGTTAATTGGAAACGGTAGGCATTTTTACTGTTTTTAGTGATGGCCTTGACGGCTAACTTAGTGCCAGCCTTAACCTTCGTGCTCCGTTTGTTACTGGTGAACGACGTGGACTTGTATTCGTAAACGGTCTTCTTCGCCTTGATACCAGTGACGTTGTCAGCACTCTTGTAGTAACTAGTAGTGGCTTTCTTGTCGCTACCAGAGAACCACTTGTTGACGGCAGAACTGTTCAAGACCTTGTTCAGGTCAACGTTCCCACTGATTCCGGAAACCCGGCCAGAGCTGGTGTATTGCCACAGATCAACAGAAGTTCCAGAAACCTTAGGCTTAACGGAACTGTATTTGGCAATCCAGGTACCATCGAATTTATCGAAATTCAACTTTTGAGAGTTAGCATAGTATTCGCCAGCGTACATGATCAGGGGCTTGTCGGTCAAGCCACGCATCGTCTTCAGCCAGGCATTAACGTAGGTTTGTTCACTGCTAGATGCAGATGACATCCGCTTTTCTTCATCAAGGACAAAGAACTTGGTGTGCTTGTTACTGCGCTTGTAGAAGTCCTTGGCTTCCTGTTGAGCATCCTTCACACTCGTGAATTCAGCAAACATGTATTGGCCAAATGGGACGCCGTATTTGTAAGCACCGTTAGCGTTGACGTTCCGCTTACTGTCGACCATGTAACCAGCGTCGCCCTTACTTCCGTGTTGTACCCGAATGATGGCGTACTTTAAGTCCTTAGACGCTTTTTGCCAGTTAATGTTCCCTTGATATTGCGAAATATCGGCAACTTTCTTACCAGCGGCATTAGCAGTCGTTGTGTTCAAACCAACCCCAACAGCCAATACGGCGGCAAAGGCCGCAACACCCGCAACTAAATTATGTAACTTAATTTGCATGAATACATCCTCCTCAGTCTTTGCCCTTATTGTACACGGTGTGACCAGCTAACAGGTTACTACAGATTTACAATTGATTACAGTTAGATTGCAAGGGTAAAGAAATCATCTGGTTAAGTGGGTGGACGATTGGGGACAAATAAGAGAAGCAATAACAAAAAAAGCCATTCGAAAAAAATTCGAATGGCTAAGTCGTGTTGAATTTAGTGGGTGGCGGTGTAAATCTTTAAAGCAAGCTTAGCCCGGTTCTTATCGGTTTTAGTGATTGGATTGTATTTGGATAAACCTTGGTTAACTTTCTTGTAGCTATAAACGTTGTTGCTACCACTCTCAAAGTACATGAGATCGGACTTATTAGGGGAATGATTCAGTCCCATGACGTGGCCCAATTCGTGAGCAATCGTGCTGGCGTATTCGTACATCCGCCCATTATTAGCGACAGTATTAACGCCCTTAACTTCGTTTTCCAGTGTTGAGTAGGCCGGCAAAGACTTCTCAACAGACGCTGCTTCGTTGTTAAATTCAGTTTGATAGTTCGCATCAGCAGATGTGATACCCTTGGCAGCCAGATTAGCCTTGGCCTTGGCTTCAATCGTCTTGGCGTACTTCTTGTAGAAGGCGTCGTTCAGCTGATTTGTCATGGCAATCCCAATATTCTTAGTTTCAGCTTGGTAGTAAGACCAACGTACCTGTAAACTCTTCCTACTTGGCGTCCACCAGGCGTCACTTTGGTCACTCTTCGTGGCTTGTGCCTTAGAAACAGAGAATGTCAGGGTGTGATTCTTCTTAGAACCCTGAACAAATTCCTTCTTGCCCAGCTTCTTATTCCAATAGTTCATGGCAATCTTGACGCTACTCTTGAGTTTGGCGTCCTTGGTGTTGATGTAGACAGTCGCTTTACCATTCTTTTTGAGTCCAGTTTGAGCGTCAAATGCCAGCTTGTACTTCTTCCCTAAAGTCTTGGCATGCTTTCGATAATAGCTTGCCGACTTCTTTAAAGTCGCTGAAGATGGATTCACGCTAGCCGCGTGGGCGGTAACGGTGCTGGTGGCAATGGCCGGTGCAAACAGTAGGGCCGATGCTGCCGCAATCAGTAAGGACCGAACTTTTAAATGGTGTGATCTGTGCATGATGCTAACCTCCCTCAATTCCCCAAAACGTAACATTTACAATAGCATAGACTTTTCTGCAAAGGGGGTCAAGTAAAAAAATCTACAAATTATTTTGTGGATTTTTCAGTCATGACGGGGATGTTACCGATTTCAAAAATATAAAAGTGAACATTTGTTCGGGTGTTTCCAACGGTAATCTGGTATAGTAAGGTCAGTAGAAAAAAGGGAGGTTTCATGATGGTTAAACGGTGTGAATGGGCGACGTCTTCTCCGGAAATGCAACGCTATCACGATGAGGTTTGGGGGCGTCCAGAGCATGATGAACAGAAACTATTTGAGTTGCTTTGTTTGGAAACATATCAAGCGGGGCTGAGCTGGCAGATCGTATTAAATAAACAGGCAGCATTTGAAACGGCCTTCCATGGCTTTGACGTGGCGACCGTCGCAGCCATGCAACCAGCCGATGTGGATCAGTTGATGACTAACGCCGCCATTATTCGGAATCGTCGCAAACTTGAAGCAACGGTCAACAATGCCCAGACCTTGGTCAACTGGTCAGATACGACGGATTTTTCAACTTGGTTGTGGGGGCTTGTTGGCAATCAACCGATTCACCATCATCTGACTAGTGCGGACCAGATTCCCGGGACGACTGACCTGGCACAACACATTTCCCGTGAAATGAAGAAACGGGGATTCAAGTTTGTCGGGCCTAAGACAGTCTATTCGTTTCTACAAGCTGCGGGGCTGGTCAACGACCACCTCATGTCTTGCGATTGGGCACCAGAGAACCAACAGAAGAGAGGATAAACGCGATGCGATTTTTACATACAGCCGATTGGCACATTGGCAAGAAGCTTCATGGGTATGACTTGCTGACGGAGCAGCGAGACGCTTACGAGCAGATCAAGGCCATTGCAATCGCTGAAAAAGTGGACGCTGTGGTAATTGCTGGGGATCTCTATGATCGTGCACTCCCCAGTGAAGATGCGGTTAGTACATTGGATGCCATGCTGGTTGACCTGAATCGAAAACAGCATTTTCCACTGTTAGCAATCAGTGGGAACCATGATTCAGCAGTTCGTTTGAGTCAGGGAAGTGAGTGGTTCAGTAGTACCGACTTTTACTTGAATACGCGGATTTCGGATAGTGTCAGGCCAGTTGTCCTCGGGGATACACAATTCTTTTTATTGCCTTATTTTGAGCCGTTTGCGGTCCGACAGTATTTTGAAGATGACAGCATTAAGACCGTGACTGCAGGGATGAAACGACTAGTTGCTGCCATGCAAGAACAGTTTGCGTCGGATAAAAAACACGTGCTGATTGCCCATTTTTTTGCGGCAGGCAGTCAACACAGTGATTCGGAAACACTGGTACAGGTGGGAGGCTTGAACGCGGTTCCTGTCGATTTGCTGGCACCATTTGACTACGTGGCATTAGGGCACTTACATCGCAAGGAAGCTTTGCAGAATGAACCAACGATTAAGTACAGTGGCTCACCCTTGAAGTTTTCAACCAGCGAAGCCGAAGATACCAAGGGTGTCTGGATCGTTGATACGGATCAAACGCCGGTATCCGTCACGTTCAAGCCTTTAAAACCCTTGAACGACCTGATTGTACTGACCGATTCTTTTGAGCATTTGATGGATGCAGAGGTTAATTATCCCGTGAAGGCAGACGATTTTATTGCGGTGGCGTTAACGGATACGACGCCGATTGCCAATGTGATGCAACGACTGAAGACACGCTTTCCAAGGATTATTGAATTGCAGCGGGTCAACCAGTTGGACGTGACACCGGAAACCCTCAACATTGAGGAGGTTCAACGAGATCCGTTGTCTTTACTAGATGATTTTTTTAAGACAGTGACGGAACACGCCTTGACTACCCAGCAAGCAGATTGGGCGAAGCAAACGTTACAACAAGCGATGAAGGAGGCTGACTAAATGCGACCACTAACCTTACACCTCCAATACTTTGGCCCGTATCGCGATGAGGAGATTAACTTTCAAAAATTTGACGCGACACCATTATTTCTGATTAGTGGAAAGACTGGGAGTGGCAAGACCACCATCTTTGATGGGATGTGCTATGCACTATTTGATCAATCTTCTGGTGTGGATCGGGAACCTCAGGAGATGCGATCAGACTTTGCCACGACCGCAGATCATACGCGCGTGACTTTTGAATTTAACCATCGTAATCGGCGCTATCGTATTATTAGGGAACCAGCCCAAACCTTGCAGAAAAAGCGTGGATCTGGTGTGACTCGGGCTGCCGCCAGTGTTGAACTCACAGTGTTTGAGAACGGTACCGAGGTAGAGCAGTTGACGAAGACACGGCAGGTCAACGACTATTTACAAAATCTCCTGCAGATGGACGGCAAGCAGTTTGCCCAGATCGTCTTGCTACCACAGGGGGAATTCCGTCGCTTTCTAGTGGCCCCTAGTGAAGACAAAGCGGCGGTATTGGAGCAACTGTTCAACACGGAGATCTTTGCCCAGTGGACGGATAAATTACGCGACAAATTACGTCAAGATCGTGCACAGAATGCGGAAGCCGCAAAGGAATTGCAGCGCTTAGAGACGAGTTTGATCTGGACGGAGGTCAATCAGGGACGAGCAGCGTCTTTATTACAGGCTCAACAGACAACGGAAGTACTGACACTGATGGCGATGCAACAGTCCACGACACAAACTGCGATGCAACAGCTCACAACGCAAGTGACAACAGCTCAGAACCATGTGACGCTGCTGACACAACAGGGTACACGTGAGGAACAGCTCATTCGGGACCAGCACCAGTTAACGCAAGAGCAAGCGCGTCAACAAACGTTAGTAGCGCAACAACCAGCCATGAATGCGTTACAGCAGTTGATCACAGAGCTGGAGTGGACCCAACAGATTCGACCGCAGTGGCAGGAGCGTGAGTTAGCCCAAGCCAATCATCAACGTCGACAATTAGCGGTGACACAAGCCCAGGCACGGCTAACTGCAGCTCAGTCGGCTAAACAACAGGCATTGACAGCCCAACAGCAGTTGGCACCAGTGGAAGTACGTATTAACACCACAAAAGATCAGCTTGCGCAACAAGCTAAGATCAAGCCAGTCTATCGTCAGATTGCAGAGTTAACGCAACAAGTATCCTCGGCACAGACGGCGTTGTTGACCGTTCAACAGCGCGTTACCAAAGGACAACAACAGCAACAAACGAACCAAAAGGAGCAGCAAGTCCAACAAACTGTGATTGCAACTCAAGCGACACTCTACCAGACGCAGCATACATTGACTCAACGGGCGGGACAATTAAAGGAGTGGCGCCGACAACTAGCAGAGTTGCAGGCAGTAGACCAGAGACAGCAGACACTGGTCCACCAGATAGACAATTTAACGGCGCAATTGACTGTACAAACGCAAACGGCGCTGACTGCACAGCAACAGGCCGAGACGTTGAATCAAGAGCTGTTAGCGCATGAAATTGTCCGATTGGTTGGACAGTTGAAGCCAGGCAGCCCGTGTCCCGTTTGTGGGTCGACAGAGCACCCGGCGCCAACCGCGGTCACTGATACAACAGTTACCGAGGCAGAGGTCCAATCGGCACAATCACAGGCTCAAAGGGAACAGGCGCAACTGACGAAACTGAAGGCACGGTTACAGAATCTACAGGTTACCTTAACCGAGCTAAAGGAACCACAACAACAGGGGATGGCCACACTTTTAAAAAGCGTTGGGTTGTCTGAAGCAGATGGGACAGTTAACAGGTTCGACAGTCTCACTCACCATTTGGCGCAGTTGGCTACTAAGCAGCAGGCTGATCAAACGCAGAATGATCGTCAATTGGCGATGGTGACGACGGCGCAACACACGCTTGAACAGCTGACGGTAGTCGCAACACGGCTCACGCAGCAGCTAAAGACTGATGAAGCTGCCCAGCAAACAGAGACTAGTCATGTGGATCGGCTGACGGCACAATTGGCGACGCAGAAGCAACAACTGTCGGATACAGCGCCAACACTGGCTGAGTTTCAGCATCAAGAGGAGAAGCTACAACAGCAACTGCTGGTGGATCAACAGACGTGGGAGGCAGCGGCTAAGCAAGTGACGCAAGCCAACGACCGGCTGACAATTGTGACGACAGAGTTCAAGACGGCAACGCAGGAACTCACCCAGAGTGACCAACGGTTGACACAGGCGGCCAGTGCGGTACAAACAATTTTGGCTGAGCATTTCGAGATAGTTAATGAGGACACAGAAGCCATCGTTACGGCACAAATGACCAAGCACGATTCACTGGCTACCAAACGGCAAGAATTACAAGTTTTCCGCACGCAACAAGAACAGGTAGCTACCACGATTGCCGAACTGAAGAAGCGTGTGTTGGATCAACCTGTACCGGACCGTGACCAAACGCAGGCTGCACTGAAAGCCGCGACGGAAAGGGTTGCCACTTTACAGGACCAACGGCATGAGCAACAGGATCG
Source organism: Levilactobacillus muriae (assembly GCF_045862015.1). NCBI lineage: Bacteria > Bacillati > Bacillota > Bacilli > Lactobacillales > Lactobacillaceae > Levilactobacillus > Levilactobacillus muriae. The sequence continues at coordinate 21,645 of NZ_BAAFRU010000008.1, read as the reverse complement.
TTATCAACACAATCATCAGTTGGTGAAACAATTACAAACGCAGATTGACCAGCAGACGGTCGCCTTCAAAGAGACTCAGGAACTCACCGAATTGACGGGAGTTGTCAATGGGGATGGTCCAAATAGCAAGCTGGGATTGGAACGATACGTCTTACAAACCTACTTACGGCAAATTTTAACGGTGGGTAACCAGCGTTTACAGCAGTTGACCAATGATCGGTATCAGTTCTTGGTGGACGATCAACCGGCAACATTTAAGAAAAATTCCGGGTTGGAAATCAATGTTTATGATGATCACGTTGGTGAGCAGCGTAGTGTGCATACGCTGTCCGGTGGGGAAAGCTTTATTGCGGCGTTAGCCCTAGCTCTGGCTTTGGGTGAAGTGATTCAGCAGACCACAGGTAGTGTAGACGTTGATGCATTATTTATCGATGAAGGTTTTGGCTCTCTCGACGAGGATGCTTTAATGACGGCTCTGGAATCACTTGAGACTGTCGAAGGGCAGCATCGTATGATTGGTATTATTAGCCATGTCAGTGAACTCCGCGCGCAGGTTCCTAATCAATTGCAGGTTGTTAGCAATGGTAATGGTGAAAGTAAAATCACTTATCAAATCGACGAAAGCTAGAAAAAAGCCGTCATCAATGATGGGTGACGGCTCCTAGCGGAAAAGTATGTCGTGATTGGCCGAACGGTTCCTGAAAGGGAGGGTAATTTGAGCGATTAACGGGCAGGTAGCCTGGTAATAGAGTTGATAGGTTACCTGTTTTGATAAAGCGATGTCGGCCATCTATGACTGGTTAATTTTGGCGACTGCGCTGACTATAAGGCCAATTGACTAGCGCCTTGGGGGTGGTAGAAATCTAGCTGGCATACTTTCCATGTCAAGAATACCCGAGGACGCTGTGGATGGACATCTGAGAACCGCGAGATACTGTAAAAACACCTAGTTTTCCTAGTGAACTTCTGTTGGTCAGCTAATTTTGGTAGCTGACGGTTTTAGCCGAATACGGTTCTAGGCTTAAACCGTTAAACGGCGGCATGACGCGATTTAGCGGGATTTGACACAATCGGTTATATAATCAACGATTATCCGTGCACAACGTCTAATTTAGGTTTAGAATAATGAATAACTAAATTAGAAACGGGATGATTTTGATGTGTACTAGTTTGACCTATGAGAATAGCCAAGGTGATCACTTCTTAGCACGGACCATGGATTTTGGCTTCGAGTTGGGTGGTCAGCCAATCTTTATGCCACGGCAACAGAAAATTCAAGGGGACGCAGGTGAGTTCACCACGAAATACGGTTTCGTAGGTGCTGGTCGGAATCTGAGTCATTATATCTTTGTCGACGGCGTTAACGAATACGGGTTAGGTGCTGCTGCACTGTACTTCTCCGATTACGCCAACTATGCCGAAGAAGTGCCAGCCGACAAGTTGGGCATCGCGCCACATGATTTGACGGCTTGGGTGTTGGGCAATGCAAAGAGTGTGGCTGATTTACGTGAATTGATTACGACCGTTCAAATTATGGATAAGCCGGTTGCCTTGTTGGGTATCACGGTGCCACTACATTTCATCTTTAGTGATCCTTCTGGGGACACGGCGGTCTTAGAGGCTACGGATCACGATCTTCATCTGATTGAAGATCCCGTTGGGGTCATGGCGAACTCACCACAATTGAGCTGGCACTTACAAAACCTGAGTACGTATGGCACTTTGGTTGCCGATACGCGGCCATTGCATGATTACCAGGGTTTCAATTTGAAGACGGTAGGTCCAGGAACCGGAGCGTTTGGCATGCCAGGGGACTATACGTCACCATCCCGCTTTGTCCGGACCGTCTTCAACAAACACTTTAGCCAGCCGACTGCTGATACACCATCTACGATGAACCTCCTGCAACATTTGCTGGATGGCGTCACCATCCCCAAGGGGGTTAAGCTCAAGCAAGATGGTAGCAGTGATTACACACAATATCGTGGCTACATGGGTCTTAATGAGCGGGCCTATTACATGGAACCTTACGATAATCTGGAATTACAACGTGTTGAAATCACAGATAAGATGCTGACCGATTGGGATACACCGGTTGAGTATCCCTTGGCGCATCGGACACATATTAAACATTTAAATTAGGCGGGTGAGTGAATGTCAGGCTTTCAACAGAAATCGTTTGAGCAGCTGACGACTAAGGAGTTATTTGAAATTTATCGGGTTCGAGTGGCTGTGTTTGTTGTGGAACAAACCTGCGCTTATCAGGAAGTCGACGACCTCGATGTTCAGGCGCAGCACTTGTTTACGCAGGATGCCACCGGAGCAATTACGGCCTATGCTCGGTTGATGGATGAAGGACAACAAATTCGAATTGGTCGCGTGTTGGTGGCAGCTAGTCATCGCGGAAATGGTGCGGGCCAACGGTTAGTCAGCGCTGCCATTGCTGCAGCACAACGGACCTATCCGGCAGCCCAGACCATTGTGATTCAGGCCCAGGCCTACTTGCAGAAATTCTACGCTTCATTTGGATTTCAGCCCACGAGTGCCGTTTATTTAGATACCGGTATTCCCCACATTGATATGGTGTTGTCTTTAACTTAGTTGACAACAAAATGACCGTCATCCCGAGAATTGGGAGGACGGTCATTTTCATACAGTTAACGTGCGTTAGCGGCACGGATAAAGTCTTCGATTAGGTCAGCGGGAATACCTTGAGCAGTCAGCGCCCGCAACGGCATGTTAAGGAACATGCGATCATGCAGAATAGTTGGAGTGCCATCCGCATCCGTTGCGCCCAACAGGGTGGTACCATCCTGGCTTGCTGGTGTAATCACAGTTTTCTTAAAGAGCGCTAACAAGCGAGAATTCCAAGCAACGTCGGTGAGATAGGTCTCATCCGTAATGGGGGCTGGCGAATTCTTGAAGTCCATGGTCAGTTTGGTTTGCAGCCGAATATCACGGGATGATTGGCCAATCATGACTTCATAATCGCCAGAATCAGCTTGCCAGCGATGCTTACCTTCACGCCACCAGCTAAAATCTTGACGGGTTAATTTCAGAATGACAGGTTTAGTTTCACCCGGGTCAACCGTAATCTTGGCGAATCCACGAAGCTCTTTCGTTGGCATTGGTGCGTGTGAGGTGTGGTTGGCCACATAAAGTTGTGGTACCGCTTGTCCCACACAGTCACCGGTGTTGGTGACGTCAAAAGAGACGGTTGCGCCGTGTTCGCTTTGGGTGATCTTTAAGCTCGTAAATTCAAATTCAGTGTAACTCAGACCGTGGCCAAAGGCGTATAGAACGTGCATTTCATGAGTATCGTAATACCGATAGCCCATGAAGATCCCTTCTGAGTAAAGTTCGTGGCGCGGATCTTGAGCAAACGTTGGTGCCATTGGGGTGTCCGTCAGACGGACTGGGAATGTTTCGGTCAAGTGACCAGAAGGATTGACTGCTCCTGTTAGAATATCCCAAGTGGCTTCACCCACAGCTTCACCAGCCAGGTAGGTTTCAACCACCGCCGCAACGGTGTGAATCCAAGGCATTTCAACGGCGGACCCATTTTGCAGAACAACAGTTGTGTGTTCATTCAATTTTGCCAATGATCCAATCAGATCTGTTTGATTTTCAGGCAGCAAGATGGCATTCTTGTCAAAGCCTTCTGATTCATCCGCAGCTGGGTACCCTGCAAAAACGATGACGTGATCGGCGTCCTTGGCAGCGTCGAGCGCCACTTGTGCCAGTTGATCATCCGTTTCACTTTCATCCAATCGGTAACCAGGGTAGTAATCTGCTTGTAAACCAGTGTCCTTCAAGGCTTCCAGTGGGGTCACCAATTTCGTTGGATTAACGTGGGAGCTTCCAGAACCTTGGTAGCGAGGATGTTCGGCCAGTTCACCAATTACCACGATTTTGCCCGCCTTGGCAGGCTTTAGAGGCAATTCGTTTTGATGGTTTTTCAGGAGAATAATACTGTCATCGGCCAATTTACGTGCAAAGTCGTGATGGGCTTGGTGGTCGTAAGTGCCGGCCGTATCCGCTGGCTGCCATTTGTCAACGACGTGAAGTAGGTGCCGGACGGCCTTATTCAAGGTTCCCACATCCAATTCGCCTGTTTGGATGGCACGAATGATTTCGTCCGCCGAAGCTTGACCCTTTCCTGGCATCTCCAGGTCGAGACTGGCCTTGAGCGCTTCTGCGTGGTCGGCCACCGCGCCCCAGTCGGACATGATAGCACCGTGAAAGCCCCATTCGTCGCGTAAGATATCGCGCAATAAATGGCGGTTCTGCGAGTTCAAGACACCATTGGTCCGGTTGTATGAGGTCATGATCGTTGCTGGGTAGGCGGCTTTGGTAATGATTTCAAAAGTTCGTAAATAAAGTTCACGGAGGGTTCTGGCCGACATATCACTGGAGGCCGTGAACCGTTGATTTTCCCGGTTGTTGGCAACAAAGTGTTTGACTGAAACCCCAACGTGTTGAGATTGAACGCCATCGACATAGGCGCTTGCTAATTTACCAGCAACCAAGGGATCTTCGGATAAGTACTCGAAGTTGCGACCACCCAAGGGGGACCGCTTCAAGTTGACACCGGGTCCCAGCAACAGGCTCACTTGTTCTGCGCGAGCCTCTTCGCCAAGATGTTCTCCTAGTTGACGCATCAGGGTCGTATTCCAGGAACTGGCACTCAGCGCTGCGGCGGGATAAGTGATAGCTTGAACCGAATCCGTAATGTCGCCGGCCGAGGCGGTGGGTTTTTGCTTCCGTAACCCGGAAGGTCCATCCGTCATCATCAGTGCCGGGATGCCTAAACGGTCCACGGCAGCGGTATACCAAAAATTCTTGCCGGAGACCAGTGCGGCCTTCTCCGGTAACGTTAGTGCAGCAAGCGTTCGTTCGATGTCCATACGTTCAAATCCTTTCTACTCGTTCAACTATCACCAGTATACAGTTTTCCAGGGGGAGATGTTAGTGGCGAGTTTTTTCTTTTGACAAATCACCAGAAGAAGGCTATCTTTAATCTTGTGCAATCCAATTCGATTACAAAAAGTTAGGAGGGAAAATCACGATGCTCGTAAACGCCAACCAACAACAAATGATGTTAGCCGCATGTTGCCAATGTAACGTGCTTGTTTGTGTTGCGTTTAATCGTGATTTTCCGGCTAACCGGTAGTACTACATAGCGACGACAACAGCAATTGTTGTCAGTGTAGGCGGGTTTCCCATCACGATTATGTGAGGGGAGACCCGCCTTTTTCTGTACTTAATCACGAATTTAGGATTGCACATCACTAAATTTGAGGAAAAGGGAGCTATGAATTTTATGAAAAAATGGACCGGTATTGGCTTGGTTGCCGCAGTTGTTGCAATGGGAGTGGGATTAGCTGCCTGCGGCCAATCGGCATCGACGACTAAGCCAGCGCAAGAGTTAAATTTGCCCGCCACGGCACAGCTAGACACTATTGACCTGGCCAAAGCCACGGGGTATGGTCAGACAGGAAACGTCTTTGAAAGTTTCTACCGTCTAGGTAAGAACGGGAAGGTAGCACCAGGATTAGCGGACTCCGCCAAAGTCTCCAAGGATAAGAAGACGTGGACTTTCCATATTCGAAATAACGCCAAGTGGAGTAATGGTGACAAGATTACCGCGCAAGATTTCGTCTATTCCTGGCGGCGAACGCTAACGCCGGCCACTAAGGCATCCTACACGACCATGTTTTCCGGCATTAAGAACGGGGACAAGATCATTGCTGGTAAAGCCAATCCTGAGTCTATTGGGATTCACGCCAAGAACAAGCAGACGGTCGTGATTCAGTTGGATAAGCCGATTGCGTACTTCAAGATTCTGATGGCTTACCCACTATTTGCCCCACAAAATGAAAAAGTTATCAACAAGTACGGTAAAAAGTATGCGACCAAGTCACAATACATGGTCTACAGTGGTCCCTTTAAGATCAGCAACTGGAGTGGGACGGGGAATACCTGGTCCTTCGTCAAAAACAATCAGTATTGGGATAAAAAGGTTGTTAAGCTTCAAAAAATTAACTATCAAGTCGTTACCAATCCACAGACAGGATTGAGCCTGTATCAGAATAAGAAGCTTGATTTCGCGCAGCTTTCAACGGAACAGGTTAAAAATTACAAGAATAATAGTGCCTTCAAGGAATACCCATATTCCATCGTGATTCATCTGAAGTATAACTTCAAGGATGCTAACCAAGAGAAACGGCGGATCATGAATAATCGTAATATTCGGCAGGCCATTGCACTCTCTATCAATCGCAGTCAGTTGACCAAGAAGGTGCTAGGGGATGGTTCCGTTACGCCAACTGGGTTTGTTGCCAGTGGTTTGGCGAGTGATCCTAAGACTGGTGAAGACTTTGCCAAGCAACAGACGGTCAAGAACGCCACGACTTATAACCCTAAGTTGGCCAAGCAAAAGTGGGCGGCTGGTTTGAAACAATTGGGCATCAAGAAGGTCAACCTGAACATCTTAGCCGGAAACGATGATGTGGCGGCCAGCACGGTCACGCAATACCTGAAGAGCACACTGGAAAAGAACCTGAGTGGGTTCAACTTGAAGATTGAAAACGTCCCAGCTTCCGTTGCCCAGTCACGCTCGACCAGTGGAGACTTCGATCTCTATCTGTCTCACTGGGGGGCCGACTTCAACGATCCCATCTCCTTCCTACAGATTCCAGTAAGTTCAAACGCATTGAACTACGGCAAGTGGTCCAACAAGCAGTATGATGCCTTGATCGACAAGGCTCAGGGCGCTGACGCTGGGAACAACGAAGCGCGGTGGCAAGACATGCTCAAAGCGTCTAAGCTGATCAACAAGGAACAGAGCTTTACGCCACTTTACCAGGCTAACTACGCCTATCTGCAGCGCGCAACGATCAAGGGCGTGATTCACAACACCGCGGGGACGCAGTGGAGTTACAAGTACGCTTATATTAAATAGCTAGCGGACCGATCGTCATTGGTCATTGTTGCAACAACGATACTGAGACTACAATTAGGTGACGTCGTCTAAACCAGCCGGCTTATCGTTCACTAAATTTAGGCCGGAACGCGGTGGTCAGGACGCTGCCAGCCTGAGAAGCGGTCTGCCGGCTCGCTTTGAACCGCCCAACCCGCGTTTCAAAGTCGCCATTTTCCAAGTTAACCCGCTTGGAAAATCCCACGGTTGGGCTTTTCTAGGAGTACTTGGACTTTCAACCTTCAGTCTCTAGGAAATTGTCAGTGGTGGGCGCTGGCTGATTTCAAGGTGCTTTTCTAAATCAGAGAGTTGTCTAGACGCCCAGTTATCACCCTTAAAGACCATTAATTCTGGACCAAACGCCAGAATTAATGGTCTTTGTTTTTGGGCGTGTAAATGGTTAGCCGGGAAGAGTTACGCATCATCAGGTGAATCCAAGTTGTAGATGTTTTGGTAAAGTCTTGTTAGGGGCTCGGTACCGGAGGGTGAAATCTATGTTAGCGCAGTGAATAGGCACTCAACCTCGCAGGCAATCGCATCGCAACCGGTCTTCGTGTACAATAGATTTAGCAAAGAAAGGGGAAGATAGCCATGACCATCAGTCCAAACGACGGCCAAAACTGGCACACGGATGGTGTGCAGGAGTATCACAATTATTTTGGCACGCCGACGCACGATGACCATGTCCTGTTCGAACTGCTCACGGTTGGTGTGTTCCAAGTCGGATTGAGTTGGCAGGCGGCTGCCAGTAAGTTGCCGGTCTACCGGCGCGTCTTTGCTGGTATGGCAATTCCTGAGGTGGCCGCGATGATCGACGAATTGGCCATTCCAGAGATTGCTGCCGATGCCGAAATGATCGGCAATCAACGGAAAATCCGTGCCGTTTTACGGAATGCACGGGCGATCCTCAAGGTGCAGGCGGAATTTGGCAGCTTTAGTGCCTATCTGTGGGCTTTTGTTGCAGGGACGCCGTATATTTTGCCAGCGGTGACTCGCGATGAATTGACCAATCAGTCGGCCATTGGCAGTGCCGTGGCCAAGGATTTAAAGCGGCGGGGGTTCAGCTTCGTCGGTCCGGTCGTGACGCATATGTTCTTACTGGCTGCGGGGATTTTGCGAGAGCAGATTATCGCTGATTAAGTGAAATTTGCGTGAGAGTTTCGGATGACTTGAAACCGATTGAAATGGTGTCGTGACAATGAAAGCCCGGTGGGACGGGGCTTTTTATAAATAAAATTATTAAAGATTTTCCTTGACAGTGGATTAAAGTTGCATTAGACTTGCTATTAAATTAAGCGATTGAAAACAATGTGATCAGGAGAGTAACCACCGTCAATGGTTTCAAGAGAGCTTGCGTTTTGCTGAAAGCGAGTAACCCACGGCGGGGTGAAGATGGCCTGAAATGAATTGGTACCGCTAAGTCCTAGTGATGAAGTGGTAATGCTTGGCACTCATTATCGTGCACGCACTTTAAGGCGCAAGCTGGCGAGTGTTAATGAGGGGTCGGCATACGTCTGACTTGAATTAGAATGGTACCACGACAGAGTTCGTTTCTATTAATTTAGAAGTGGACTCTTTTCTTTTGGTCACCGTTTTCTCTCGCGACATTTAAACAAATTAATTATGACTTATCTATAAAGGGGATATTGAGTATGAAGAAATCATTTAAACACTTTAGTTGGCTCTTGGTATTATTGATTCCATTGTTAATCGTTGCTGGTTGTGGTAAGTCCAGCAGTAGTTCCAGCAACAAGACCGTTAAAATTGGGATCATGGGTTCCGACGAAAAGATTTGGAAACCGATCCAAACGAAATTGAAGAAGCAAGGGATCAACATCAAGTTGGTCACCTTTACCGACTACAACCAGCCTAACGCTGCGTTAACGAACCACGAAATTGATTTGAATTCTTTCCAACACACGTACTTCATGGATCAATGGAATAAGGCCCACAAGTCTCATATCGTTTCCATCGGCAAGACCGTCCGCGCACCACTACGGTTGTACTCTAAGAAGGTCAAGAGTGTCTCTGACATCAAGAAGGGTGACCAAATCACTATTCCTAACGACTCAACCAACGAAGGCCGGGCCCTACATTTACTGCAATCTGCTGGCTTGATCAAGGTGGATTCAAAGGTTGAATTACCAACGCCTAAGAACATCACACAAAACAAGCTGAACTTGAAGATTACGGCCGTTGATGCTGCTCAAACGCCACGGTCATTGACTGATGCTGCTGGGGCTGTGATCAACAACGAATTCGCTGCTGAAGCTAAGCTGCCAAACAGCGAAACGATCTACAAGGAAAAGATCAACAAGGCTTCCATTCCTTACATCAACATCATCGCAACCAACAAGTCCGATAAGAACAACAAGACCTACAAGAAGATCGTGAAGGCTTACCAGACTGAAGCTACAAAGAAGTTGTTGAAGAAGTACTACCATGGTTTGACGATTCCAGCTTGGTAAACAGTCGCGTGTCTTCAGGGCATCACGTTAATTTAAGCTAACCAACTACACGTCGTTGATGACTGACAGGCACCATGCTGTGGTGATAATGGTATCCTCACAGCAGTGGTGCCTGAGCGCTGTTGGCGATGGCGTTGGAAAATAACTTATAAGTAGAGAGAAAATTGCCAGCATAGGCGAGTAAGGAGAACGAAGATTTGACTAACGAAGCGATTATTCAGTTAAAAGATATCGACGTCACCTTCCATAATAAGGGACAGACCGTTGAAGCCGTTAAAAATGTTTCGTTGACGGTAGAACGTGGCGAGATCTACGGGGTCGTCGGGTATTCCGGTGCCGGGAAGAGTACGTTGGTACGGGTGATTAACCGGCTCCAACGGCCCTCTGCCGGTTCCGTGGAGGTCAGTGGTCAGGACATTCTTGGACTGAGCCCACGTGAATTACGGACTGCGCGGACGAAAATTGGGATGATCTTCCAACACTTTAACCTGATGGCTTCTCGGACGATTGCGGATAACGTTGGTTACCCCTTAAAGGGCCGGCTTTCCCGTGATAACCGGAAGAAGAAGGTTGCTCACCTGCTGGACCTGGTTGGTCTGAGTGAAAAGGCTGAGGATTATCCTGCCCAGCTCTCTGGTGGGCAGAAGCAACGGGTCGCCATCGCCCGAGCCTTGGCGAATGATCCGGAGATTCTGATCAGTGACGAAGCGACCAGCGCGTTGGATCCCAAGACGACGTCATCCATTTTGGAATTACTGAAACGGCTGAACAAGGAATTGGGTCTGACGGTGGTATTGATTACCCATGAAATGGAAGCCGTTAAGGAAATCTGTAACAAGGTTGCCGTCATGGAAGCTGGCGAAATCATCGAACGGGGCGATTTGGTTACGATTTTCAGTCGACCAGAAAAGCCGTTGACACAGGATTTCATCAACACGGCCACGCAGATCAATCAAGCATTGGAAAAGATTTTCCGGCAAGCAGCATCCCTCAACCTCAGCGAGAGCCAGCAATTGGTTCAGCTGCAATACGTGGGGGCCAGTACCGATGCGCCACTGATTACCGAGTTGTATAAGCGGTATGGTGTGGTTTCGAACATCTTATATGGAAACGTGGAAATTCTGCAGGACACGCCACTTGGCAATTTGATTGTGGTGATGTCTGGAGAGCCGGATAAGTTGGCTGCTGCCTGGCAATATTGTCAAGATGCCGGCATCAGTATTACCCATTTGAACCCTAACGATTCGGAGGTGGCCTAAGTGAATTTATTAGCAAAATACTTTCCTAACGCGGTCACAATGAAGAGTGATTTCCTGCAGGCCACTGGTGAAACCTTATATATGACGGCCATTACGGCCATCGTTGCGGGGATTATTGGGATGGCTATCGGGATTGGTTTGATTGTCACCCAACCGGGCGGTATCTTGGAAAATCGCGTCGTTTATAACATCTTGGATAAGCTGGTCAACTTATGTCGGTCGATTCCATTCGTTATCTTACTGGCCGTGATTGCACCGTTGACTCGGATCATTGTGGGGACGGCGATTGGGACGACTGCAGCCATCGTCCCACTAGTGATTGGTTCCGCACCGTTCTATGCCCGTCAGATTCAAAATGCCTTGGCCGAAGTTGACCATGGGGTGGTTGAAGCTGCTGAGTCCGTTGGTTCCGGGCCGATTGCCATTATTTTCCGTGTTTACTTAAAGGAAGGACTACCGGATATTATCCGTTCCTCCGTCCTAACATTGATCAGTCTGATCGACCTGACCGCGATGGCTGGTGCCATCGGGGGTGGTGGCTTGGGTAACTTAGCCATCAATGTCGGTTACAGTCGGTTTGAAACTGACGTGACCATTATGGCTATGCTGATTATTCTCGTCATCGTTTTTGCTATTCAATTAATTGGAGACTTACTCGCCCGTCGTGTGGACCACACGGCCTAGGCGGAGCGTGTGGGCGTGACTCAGTGTGAGTCACGTCCACTTTTGTCCGATTCACTAAAGCTGAATGCACTTAGTTAAAATCGGTCACCTGCGGCTGCCAGAAGGCCCAGAAGTATAGGTCGTGTTGCGGAGCGCTAGCGGCAGGCCTTCAGCGGAGTAAGGGTATCGGGGACAGAAAAAAGTTGGCCACAATCGAATTTTTCTCTGTTTTACCATCAAATTCTAATGAATATCGGTTAAAATTGGAGAATTATAATGCACGCCGTGAGTGTGAGAGAGAAAGGATTCACAGGTTTGAAAAATTCAGAGGTATCGACGGGGAACGTCATCAAAGGTATTTTCTGGGCCACCATTGCTTCGGCGATGTTTGGGGTGTCCGGAACAGTTTTACAGTTTATTTCACAGGGACAGTCCATTCCCACCAACTGGTTCTTGTCAGCGCGGACTCTAGGCGCTGGCGTAGTGTTGCTCATCATCAGTTTTATCTTGTATGGCTGGAAGAAGACTTTTTCGGTTTTTAGTAGCTGGCGTGAGGTTGGCTGGCTCGTTGCTTACGCGGTCATTGGATTGGGTGCGAACCTGTTGACTTTCTACATCGCGGTTCAGACGGGGAATGCTGCGGCAGCAACTATTCTGCAGTATTTGAGTCCCTTATTTATTGTATTGGGAAGCTTGCTGTTTAAGCACAATCGGCCACTGCGGAGCGACCTGATCGCCTTTGGAATTGCGATGGTGGGGGTTTTTCTGGCCATTACGCGAGGCAACCTGTCTCAGTTAGCGATTCCATTCGATTCGTTACTGTGGGGGATTGGTTCCGGCATCACTGCGGCTTGCTACGTGGTGCTGCCACGGCCATTGGTGCGTGGGGGCCACTCACCAATTACGGTGCTAGGCTGGGGAACGTTTATCGCCGGGATCATCTTCAACCTGCATCAGCCGGTATGGGTTAGCACGCCACCGTTGACCGGGACGTTGGTCGCCTCGATGGCCACGGTCATCGTGTTTGGGACCATCGTGCCCTTTTCACTGATTCTTTACAGTACCCACTTTGCACCGTCCGATGTCATCAGTATCGTGGATGCCGTCCAACCGGTGATGACCTTTATCCTATCGATTATTTTCCTAGGCTTGGCTATCTCGGGTGCTGAAGTTATTGGGTCAATCTTAGTGATTCTGGCAATTTATTTACTCCAACGGGGTCGACGAAACACTGTGAAAGAGCTTTAATGGGAGTAGGAAGTGACTAATAAATGACAACTTTCGATTGGGTACGCCACGGGCAAACGCAGGCAAACGTGGACCAGATCATGCAAGGACAATTGGATACGACAGCGACTCACTTGACGGTGCGCGGTCTCCAGCAGGCTGAACACCTTGCACAATGGTTGCAGGGGGAACACTATGATCAATTGATCAGTAGCCCGCTGCATCGAACGCGACAGACAACGGCAGCTCTGACAACGATGATGGCATTGACACCATCGTTTGACGACCGACTGATGGAAGCTGATTACGGCGACTGGACCGGTAAAAGTTTACCAGCAGTCAGCGAACAACGACCACAGGATTTTGATGCAGTCACTGGTGAGGCGTTGCCAGACGTCTTAGCGTCTGTGGGCGGTGAGTCCTACCTGGCGATTCAACACCGGGTTGGCCAGTGGCTAGCCGAACAAGTCGTGGATCATCCCGATGACCACATTCTTGTCGTCAGTCACGGCCTGACCATCAAGGCGACGGCACTGTTGATGCTGGCAGCCCCGGCAACCACGGCGTTACCGGAACCAACGAACACTAGTGTTACCCGAATGGTAATTGATCCGACAACGGGCCACCGCTATTTAAAATTCTACAGTGTGAGTCCACAATTAACTTAATGAAGACGACAAAAATAACCCCGCCAGTTGGCGAGGTTATTTTTAGGTTGAAACAGCCGGTTACTTTTTGAGGTTATCTTCAACGTAAGACCGAACTTCAGCATCGGTCTTCGCATCGATTTCCTTCATTGAAGCTTCACTTTCATCGGTGTTGTGACCATTGGATTCCATGAAGTGGTCCCACAGAGCATCCCGTACAGGAAGCTTTTGATCGGACCAGTCAAATGCATCTTTCATTGGGTCATCCAGTAAAGCAGTCTTTTCTACAACAGCCATAACCATTACCTCCAAAAAAAATTTGGGGTCAGCGGATCTGTGATTGGCATGGGTACCACCGGCTTCAATTCTCATGGTAGTCCTCTCAATCGAAAATAGAAAATATTTTGTTCACCTGAATTGGTGCGATGACAAATTCTGGCTTGAGAAAAAGTGTTAATAGGAGGCTATTCCCACTGACACGTAGACTTTTTGCGGTAATGGGACAATGATTAGTGTTCGACTAGAAAAGGGGCGCAACTACCGAGAATTTTTTTTGGTAGTGTCCCCTTTAATTAAGGCGATTAGATTAATCAAAATCAATTCGAATATCTAAGACCCAGTTTTCCAATTGACGATTAGTGGTAATGGCTTCTGGATTTTCGATGAGGAAGTGGTTGACATCCACAACCGTCCCTTCAAATGGCGTTTTGAAATTCTGCACGGCCTTGTCGCTTTCAACCTCAATAATATCTTGATCCTGATCCAGTACTTGATCGGGCTCGATGAGAAGGTCAGCAAAACTAATCTTACCGAGCTGTTGAATGGCCTCGCTGGTGATGCCTAAGCGGTAGATGGTGTGCCGCTGCTCCCACCAAACGCCGTTGAGCGTGGTGACTTTTGGTTCGGCTTTTTTTGGGTGAAAGAAGCTTTTAAATAGTTCCCAAACGGATGGTCTTTGTTGTTCAGGCATGGTAAATTCCTCCCTTAATCTCAATACGTTCTTTAGTATACCCTTATGCTGTAACCGCTGACAATATGTTCTTGCCCAAGTTGTTGCCAGCAAGGGGATATGCTAAACTAAAATCAAAATTATATTGGGATTATGGCTGACTTTGCTGATGGGTAATTGGAGAGTTTTAAGTATTAGCTTGATAAAGGTGCGGATAATTTAGCTAGGCTTAGGAGTAGTATTGAAACTAGTTTAGACGCAGGCGATGATTTCAACGGAATTAAATCAAGGAGGTTTCACCTATGTTTCTAATTGATACGAATCGGCAGGGCCAAGTGGTGACCGATGCCATGGTCAACCAATCCATCGATAATTACTTGGTCAATGACCTCAAACTCCCCGGACACGGCCTGATGATGTACGTTAATCGGCCGGCCGTCATCGTTGGCATTAACCAAAATGTCACAGCCGAAGTGGACTTTCACTACTTGGCCAAGCACGATGTTCAATTGGTACGGCGGACCTCCGGTGGGGGCGCCGTTTATCACGATGAGCGCAACCTGATCTTTGAGCACATTGTCAATGGCGATCCCCAAGATGGGTCACAGTTCGGAGACTACGCTGGTTTCGCGGCACCTATTTTAAAGGCATTGACGGCTATGGGTGTGCCTGACTTGGCGATTAGTCAGAAAAGTAATCTGGTCGTTGGTGATAAGAAATTCTCCGGTATGACCATGTTTAAGAGCGGTGATGGCTACGCGGCTGGTGGGACAATCATGTATGACTTGAACGTGGACGCCGCCCACCAAGCTCTGATTCCGGTCAGTGAACGCCGGCATCGGGGGGTAGCATCCAATCGCGTGCCCATCACCAACCTTCGGCAGTATCTGGCACCGGAGTTTCAGAACTTGGCTATTCAAGACTTTAAGACGGTATTGCTTCAGCACATTTTTGAGGTTGACCGGCTGGACGAGGTGGAAACGTATCACCTGTCCGCACATGACTGGGAAATTATTGACCAACGGCTAGTTGAAAAATATCAAACGGACGCCTGGAACTACGGGGCTAATCCCGGGTTACGGGCTTACCATCGTTTGACACTAGCTGCGGGCCAACTACATGTAAATTATACGCGGCATGCTGGTGAACTCCGCTCGGTCGCACTATTTGGGACGGTCGGCACGCCAGCAGAGCTACTGGCAATCACGGATCAATTGATGGGACAGCCAGCAACGACTGCGGCCATTCAGGCGATTCTCCAGCAACCGGACGTGATCGCGGTAATCGGGACGGATGCCGTCGCGCCGTTGACGAAAATTTTAGTAGAAGAGGCTTAGCATGAAGGCAAAGTACGAAGTGAACCAATATGTCGGGGTTCCGGTGGCTGCGAACGCTTCCGGTAAATATGAAATCAAGCGGGAACCCGACGGTGATTTTAAGCTCCATTCGTGGCGAACTGGCCGTCACAGTAAGGGCAAGTATCGTGGCGTGGGGCAAATCTTTCTGACCGAAAACAACTTGAAAGTTGCCGTGGTGGCCGCCTATCCTGTCCCATATAAGGAACGGCATGGCTATACGCCCATGGCCCGACTGACTAGTGAATTCGTTGGGGATGATGTGCTCGCGACTGCCCAGGAACAATTGAAGCGTTAAAAAAAGAACTGGGAGTTTTTCTCAGTTCTTTTTTTAGGCTCACTTTTCCTGACTACTGAAGGTTGAGAGTTAAATTGTCCATAGTAGGGAGATAACGCTTGATATTGGCAACACGGTCTAAAGCTGCCGGCTTACCGTTCGCCAAATTTAGGCTGGAACGCGGTGGGTAGGACGCCGCCAGCCTGAGAAGCGGTCTGCCAGCTCGCTTTGAACCGCCCAACCCGCGCTTCAAAGTCGCCATTTTCCAAGTTAACCCATTTGGAAAATCCCACGGCTGAGCCTAAATTTGGCTCACTCACGCCTACGTAGATTGTGCCCAATTGCGGTTAGATAAACGTTGACAGTCCAGTGATGACCACCTCAATATCCTGTTGAAGAACAGTCGTAACCGGAGGAGGACAGAGATGCAGGTAGCTGTGTCGACGGTGTTAGCTGAGCAGCAGCTTAAAGCGTGGGACGCGTTTGGAGACTGACGATTTTTGGCAGGCTTCAAACCGAGCCGGAGGACCGCTTCTCAGGCCGCAGGCGGTCCCCACAGCAGCCGGAATCTCTGGCAGCCGCAGGTGGTAATTTTCGACTGATACTGATTTTGTGGATTGAATCCCTGTTAGCTGGCCATTTTAGGATTCCTTGAGTTTTCAACTCTTAGTTGACTATTTTACAAAGTAAGCAGTCTTAAAGCTAGACTGCGTGCCGATGGTATTGTAGAGGACACCATTAAGCTGGGGGTCAACTAGGTAGGTACTAGCAGGCTGTAGAAGCGGCGTGACACCCTGGTCACGCATCAGCAATCCCTCGGCACTCAGCAACGTCTGCCACCGCTTAGAATTGAAAGTAGGGGCGTTGCTGGCCCGATCGATCAGACTGTCGTAGGTGGTGCTGGACCAGTGGCCGACGTTGGCGCTGTTATGGCTGGTGAACAGGGACAGAATTGCCAGTGGATCGGCGTATTGGGCGCGTTGGGTCGTTAAGGTGAGATCAGAAGTGACCGGGACCACGCGGGCATTGAGAGGCTGGACACGCTTCTTAAGGGTGATTGTGAGGCCTGGTAAGGTGGTCTCTAACTGGTGCTGGAGAATCTTGGCCACTGTCGCGCCGTTGCTTTCAGCCAGATAGCTGAGCGATAGGGTCACGTGTGTCACACCAGCGCGTTTGGTTGCGAGCTGCCATTCAGCCTTTGCTGTCTTAGGACTGTAAGCAAGGGTCTCTTGTTCGGGTTGCGCCGCGGCAAAGTCAGCAGTGCCCTTGAGTCCGCGACTCAGACCAGCCGGCACAACCCCCTGAGCAGTCAGCGAGGTATTACCGTAGGCTTGTTTGACCAGGTGCTTGCGGTTGATCGCGTGTGAAATGGCTAATCGGGCGAGCTTTTGTTGGAGCAGGTGATTGACCTTGGTATCATTTCCGGTTTGTCGATAGTTAAGGAGCACCATTTTGGAATAAGGTCGAGCGGTGTAGTCGGCTTTTTTTTCGTAGTATTTGACATCGGACTTGCCGATGATCCGCATCTCATCTAATCGACCGTGATCGTAGGCATCCCAAGCCGCCGCCACTGATTTATAGGTCACGACGTTGATACGGCTGAGGTAGACGTGTTTGCGGTCCCAGTAATGCGGATTAGGAATCATGTGCCAGCGCAACTTAGAACTCCCACGATTGGCAACCATGAAGGGCCCTGCATAAACTTGGTAGCGGGGCTTCGTGGCGTAGAGCTTGCCATATTTGATGGCGATGCGTCGGTTCTGCGGGCCAAATAGAGGATAGGCCAGTCGCTGCGGGAGTTCCGCCATGGGATGATCGAGGTGAACGACCAGCTTGAATTTGCTGGGGGCCGTGACCCCTAACTGGCTTGCAGGCAGGTCACCGTCTAGAATTTGCCGGGCGTTCTTAATCCCATCGAAGAGGTCAGCCTCGGGAGCCTTGGTCTTGGGCATCAGGGCGCGTCGCCAGGAGAAGACAAAGTCTGGGGCCGTGATCACGTCGCCGTTACTCCAGTAAGAATCCTTCCAGAGGGTAAAGGTATAGGTTGTTTTATCAGCACTGATCTTGACCTTTTTGGCAAGGGCGAGTTCGGTGTTGTTATTGTCAGTAGCCTGGTAAAGCCCCTCAATCGTATTGTTGAGGCGGCCAAACTGAGTAAGTTTATCCGTGTCCAGTGTGGTCAGGGGATGGTGGGAAGCGAGATTTAAGACCTGATCCCGAGACATGACGCCCTTACTATCACTGGGTGTATCCGTTTCGTGACTGATCGTGCAGCCACTCAGGGCACTACAGACCAGTATAATAAGAACTATTCCCCAACGTTTCACGATGCTTCCTCCGATTGTTAAACTTTTATTTTCTTCAATAAAGCGTATGTATGTGGCTATTGTTGACTGCGGCCGGTGTATGATGACGGCAGGGAGTTAAGAACGATGAAGGCGGGCGTCCGCAGAGGCCTTTTCCAGCACGGTAGCATCTCCTAACTGCCGCAAGCGGCAATAGTTAACCAATAGTCTTCCCTGATAATAGGGGAGCAATGGCGGCACGTCAAGGTCTAGTTGTGCGGAAGGCTTGTGGCAGCGCACGGGATTCGCTAGAATAGGGAAAACGAGGACGGAGGGACACTATGGAAAAATGGTCAGCGGCAACGATCCGCGACTTTCGGAAAACTTTATTGACCTGGTATGACAATGAGGGTCGAGACTTGCCCTGGCGGCACGGTCGTAACCCGTATCACACTTGGATCAGTGAGGTTATGCTGCAACAAACGCAGGTTAATACGGTGATTCCTTACTATCAGAACTTTCTCACAACGTTCCCAACGATTGAAGATCTGGCGACTGCCGAGGAAGCTACGCTACTGAAGGCATGGCAAGGATTGGGATATTACTCGCGGGCACGTAACTTACAGCGCGCTGCTCGACAATTGGTCGAGGACTATCACGGGGAATGGCCACGAACAGCGGCTGAGTTGGAAGATCTCGTGGGTATTGGGCCCTACACGGCTAGTGCGATTGCCAGTATCGCCTTCGATCAGGTCGTCCCGGCGGTGGATGGCAACGCCTTTCGTGTTTTCGCCCGACTACTGATGATCGATGATGACATTGCCAAACCCAAGACCCGTCAGCGCTTTACGGCAATCATTCAGCCCATCGTTGACCCGCAGCGTCCAGGGGCCTTCAATCAGGCCATCATGGATCTGGGGTCGAGCTATATGACGGCTAAGAATCCCGATCCAGAGCATTCGCCAGTTAAGGCGTTTGATGCTTCTTACCGTGCAGGCAGGGTGTTGGACTTTCCGGTGAAGACCAAGGCGCCACGGCCCAAGTCAATGCCGTACTACGGTCTCGTGATTCACTCGCCAGCCGGTTATCTGATGGTTCAGCGTGGGACCCAGGAAATGCTGACGGGGTACTGGAGTTTTCCACTGGTCTTGCAAGCAGATCTGCACACGGAGAATCCGGACGCAACGCTCGCCGATGACGTGGCGGAGATTACGCGACGGTGGGCCAGCGACTATCAGATTCCACTCGCTTTGGCCGTGGTCGGCGGGCAACCAGTCAGTCATACCTATACGCATCAACGCTGGCATGTAAAGCTTTTAACGGCAGATTTACCAACCGTACCCTCACTCGAGTTTCTTCCGGGAAAATGGGTGCCGGCAGCGGAAATCGCCGCGCTACCTTTGCCTAAGGTTCAGGAAAAAATGATGCGACAGGCTGCTAAACAACAAGATTTTCCATTATTTGAATGAGAATTAGTTTCCGTTGGCCGCAATTTGCTGTATCATCTAGTTAAACTGAAAACGGATTCGTGAGGGAGTGACTGGTCGTGCCAACGATTTTTGATGTGTTAAAAACAGTTTCAGTAAATCACCAGGAAGTAGAGAGCCACCAGGTTGTGGTGACCAACGTCCAGGGTAAGCCTAATAGCTTATTAACTGACTTGTTGCGAGACTTAATTGATAACGCCTTATTGTTTGTTGCACTAGCAGACGTGAACTCAGCCGGAAATTTAATTGAACGGCTGAAGACGCACACACCGCTGCCTGACGACGTTTTAGCCGAGTATGGTAAGATCTTAGGCGAACCATGTGAGGGGCTTAATTTCGCACCGCAGAAGGGCCAGATTGAGTTGATTGTTCGGCGCTAGGAGGCGGCGTCTTGACAGAAGACTTAATTGAAATGGCACCGGGGGCCAATACGGAACCGCCGGTGTTGTTGTTACAGGGGACTGGTGGCACGAATACAGAAATGTTGAACTTTGGTCGTCGGTTAGCCCCGCAGAGTCCACTGGTCACAATTGCGGGCCGTAGTGGGGTCGGAGCACAACGTCAATATTTCCAGCAGACGGCTGCGGGCCCGGTCGATCCAGAGCAAATTATGACCGAATCGACGTGGCTATGCGAAGAAATAAAAATAATTTGTGCGCATCATCATTGGGACGTTAATCGACTCATTACGGTGGGGTATTCTAACGGTGCGGCGATGGCTGCGTACGCAATTCGTGCCGGAATTTTGCCTGGAAAACGGGCCCTTTTATTCCATCCATTATGGTTGGCAGTACCACAAAATCGGCAGCGCACAGACTACCAGGTATGGCTCTCTGCCGGGCAGCGCGACCCATTGGTGTCGGTTGCGACCGTTGAACAAGTCGCGGCGGATTGTCGCAAAAGTGGGGCGACCACAACGCTCTATCAAACTGGGGGAAGTCATGTGTTAACCCCTCAAGAAGTTTTAGCTGCTAAAGAGTGGTTATCGGAAAATAATTAGCCACTTATTGCAAAATACTTTAAAAATATCGAAGTTTGCATTTGCTATTCTGCGAAATACCTGTTATCCTATGTTTAATGTATTTATGGTTCGGAAGTTTTAAAGGCTCGACGTTCTTATAAGAATGGCTCCTTTTTACCCCAGCTTTCAAATGCAAATATTATTGCGCTATGCGCATGGAGGTTTCATTCTTATGGAACAAGGTACTGTTAAATGGTTCAACGCTGATAAAGGTTACGGTTTCATCACTTTGGAAAACGGCTCAGACGTTTTCGTTCACTTCTCCGCTATCAACAGCGAAGGTTTCAAGACGCTTGAAGAAGGCCAACACGTTTCCCTTGATGTAGAACAAGGCGACCGTGGCCCACAAGCTGCTAACGTCTCAGTTGTCGACTAATTTATTAGCCTAAACTGAATCGTAAAAAACACCAACTTCGGTTGGTGTTTTTTTTATACTCTAATTATCACCTGAAAAGCGAATTGCTTGAGTTGTTGGTTCGGTCAGTTTATGATGGGAGTAACTAATTAAGGTGGTGGTTTTACGTGAGTGAAAAAGTATTCGATCACACGGAATTGGCCAAGTTTGATGGTCAAAACGGGCAACCGGCCTATGTGGCCGTAGATGGCGTTGTTTATGACGTTTCTGGTGTGGAAGCTTGGGCTGGTGGCAAGCATCATGGCAACCTCGCTGGTCAAGAACTGACCAGTGTGATTGATGGCCAGTCGCCACACGGTCGGAAGGTTTTGAAGAAGTTACCCGTTGTGGGTCAGTATCAAGAATAAGTTGTAATTTGATGGTTTAGAAAGAAAAAAAGGCAAGAGTGGGATAAAAGGCGGAGTCAGCTGCCTTCTGTCCCACGTTTCAGCCATATAACTTTGGAAAGTAAAAGAAGAGTCTGGGGTTTTATCCCAGGCTCTTCTTTCCTACGTTTAGTCAAGCTCTGTAAATAAATATATTTCAAAATTTCGTGTACACTAAACAGTACCTCACTAAGAAAGATTTGAAAATTAAAGTGAGACTGCTAGACTAAATTTATAAGGTGTAT